>JADFDP010000039.1 GCA_018262835.1 Candidatus Aminicenantota bacterium | reverse complement strand
AAGGCCGCCGTCCCCTTTGGGGGATTTTCGGCGCTGGCGAAACGGACGAATTCCACGTTGACCCGCCGGGGGAACATGGGATGGCCTTCCAGTTTTTTGCCCAGGGCGGCCAGCCGGGCGGGAACGAGACGTTCCCGGCAGAGGACCACGGCATGAGGATTGCCGACGGCGACCGGATGGAATTCCACGCCGGCGCAGCGGTACGACTCCTGCTTTTCACTTAAGAAAGGAAAAAAGCCGCGATCGGCAAAGTCGGGTTTGCCGATCTCCACATTGAGCTGGAAAACCGGACCTTGCCGGCCCAGCAGATCGATCCGCCGGCTGCCGACGACTCCGTGGAGCGTCAGCGGCGAAGAAGCCAGCCGGCGCTGAAAAAGCACGGCGGCCAGGCCGGCCATGCCGTTGCCCGACAATTCGGCCCCGCCGCCATCGCGGTTGAAGATCTCAAAATAGAATTTTTCGTTTTCAATCCGGTTGGCCAAGGGGACGCCGGTCCCACGAGGGGACGGCGGCCTCACGGCCCGCGCAGCCTGACGGTTCGGACCGTAAAAAACCACGCCATCGGCTCCGACCCCGCGCTGCCGGTCGCAGATCGCTGCGGCCAGTCCCCCAAGGGGATGGCGACCCTGCGGGCGCGTCAGCTCTCTCAGGTCGATCTCGATGAAATCGTTGCCGAAAGAGCTGGTCTTATAAAAGATCATTCCGGCAGGGCAAAGCGGACGTATACCTCGTCGCCGTCGCGGTTGACCAGCAGCAGGACCATGGAACCGCTGCGGCGGCCGGCCAGGATGCGTTTGAACTGCTCGACACTGTCGAGCTCGGTGCGGTTGACGGCCAGGATCACGTCGCCGGGCTTGATCCCGTTTTCTGCCGCCGCGCCGCCCCTTTCCACGTCCTCGACCACCAGGCCTTTCGGTGTTTTCAGATCGTATTCCCGGGCCAATGCCGGCGTGTTCTTGACCAGGGTCATGCCCAGGTTCATGCTCTTGCTTTCGACGGCGGCCTGTTCCCGGGCGGCATCCGGCGCTTCGCTCACCTTGACCTTGAGCACCTGCTTGTCGCGGTTGCGGAAAATGGTGACGCTGATCTCATCGCCGGGAGCGGAGTTGGCTATTTCCATCTGCAAGTCGGCCGCGGACTTGACCACCCGGCCGTTGATGGCTACGATCAGGTCGTAGCGCTTCATGCCGGCTTTCTGGGCAGGGGAATTGTCCTCCACGCGCGAAACCAGCGCCCCGCCGGTGGCCAGCTCCAAGTCTTTGGCGTCGCTCTCGGTGATATCCTGGATCTGGATGCCGAACCAGCCGCGCACCACTTTGCCTTTGGACTTCAGGTCGGCCACCACCTTCTTGGCCATGTTGGCGGGAATCGCGAAACCAATGCCGATGTTGCCGGCGCTGGGGGTCAGGATGGTGGAGTTGATGCCGATGGCCTCGCCCTTCATGTTGATCAGCGGCCCACCCGAGTTGCCCATGTTGATGGCGGCATCGGTTTGCAGGAAATCCTCATAGGTAGCCAACCCCAGTTGCCTGCCCTTGGCCGAGATGATCCCCGAGGTGACGGTCAGGTCCTGGCCGAAGGGGTTGCCGATGGCCAGCACCCATTCGCCCACTTCGACGGCATTGGAATCTCCCAGGTCGATGTAGGGGTCATTCTTGTCGTTGATCTTGAGCAGCGCCAGGTCGGTCTTGGGATCGGTGCCGATGATCTTGGCCGTGAATTCCTTTTTGTCGATATTGAATATCTTGACCTTGATGGCATCCTTGACCACATGGTTGTTGGTCAAAATATAGCCGTCGGCGGAAATGAAAAATCCCGAGCCTTCGCCGGAACGCTTTTCCTGGCGCCGGGGAGCATTGAAAAACTGGTCGAAGAAATCGTCGCCGAACATGGAACGCCTCTCCATGATCGATTCCGAGATCACCTTCACCACTGCCGGCTTGACTTTGCGGACGATGGTGACGAAGCTGTTGGGAACGACCGAGGGAGCCACGGATTCAGCCCTGGCCACGGCCGGGCTGATGATAGGCTCATTATTTGCTGATCTTTGCAGGAAACCGAAGCTTAAAGCAAAAAATATCGCCCCGGCCAAAAAGCTGGCGCCGGCGACCAATCCGATTTTTTTCATGTGTTCCTCCTTGTCTTGTTTAGAAACATCTAGACGCAAAAAAGCGGGAAAAAGTTTCATAGCTTGCCCAGGCTCTGGATGAAATTGATGATTCCCAGATACAGCCCGGCGGCCACGGCCTGGCGGTATGAAGGCGAGGTCAGCCGCCTGGCCTCGTCGCGGTTGCTCAAGAAAGAGACTTCGATCAAGGCCGAAGGCATCTGCGCCCCCAGCAGGACATAGAAAGGCGCCTTCTTCACCCCCAAGTCCTCGACGGCGTCGTATTTGCGCTTCAGGTTGGCGATCATGCTCGCCTGGATCGACTGGGAAAGGATCCTGGATTCGGAGATCTTGCTGTTCTGCAGGATCTGGTCCAGGATGGTGCGCATCTCGGCCATGGACTTGCTGCTCATGGCGTTTTCCTGGGCCGCCACCTGCATGGCCCAGGGATCGGCGGTCACGTTCAGGTAATACGATTCCACGCCGCGAGCAGTCAGACGCGGCGCCGAGTTGGTGTGGATGGAGACGAAGATATCTCCCTGGTTGGAGTTGGCGATGGCCGCCCGCTCCTCCAGCGGCACATAATCGTCGCGGCAGCGGGTGAGGATGATTTCGAATTCCTTGTGTTCGTTTAGAATGGCGTTCAGCCGCTTGCCGATATCCAGGGTGACGTCTTTTTCCTGAACGTCCAGGTAACGGTTGACCGTTCCGGGATCCTTGCCGCCATGGCCCGGATCGATGACGATGCGGTGCACTCCGAGCCCGAGCTGGCGGGCGATGGAGGGGCTGCCATCCAGCGCGGGAACTTCCTGCTCCCGCGCCTGCCGGGCATGGCTGACAAATTCGGTCTGGCTGTATATGTCAAACACGATGCGGAAGGGGGAAGTCAAATAAAACCGATTGTACTTGCCGATCTTGTCGAAATCGAAGACCACGCGGATGGTCTGGGCGTTCCCCTTGCCGATGCGGATCTGCTGCAGGTTCCCAGCCTGGATCTTGATCGCATTCTTCTTTTCAAAAGGGTAGTTTGCGGCGAAGCGGCAGTTTTTCAGGTCAAAAAAAAGGCGGCCGCTGTCGCTGCCTTTAATGACTTTTTCAGCGATCTTGATGCTGGCGCTCAGGTCCAAAACCACCCGTGTGTACTCGGGATAAGAATAATAGCGGATGTTCTGGAGTGCAACCGGCCCCCTGGCCGGCAGGGAAATGGAGATCGTGAGCCAGAAGCATATTGCCAATAAACGTTTCAGCACGGATATAATGTACTAAAAATTTCCCCGGAAATCAAGATCGCCCTTGCCAAAGCGGGAAATCGGGCGGCGCTTATTTGCTATTGGGCCCGGAATATTTTTTAGGCGGCCGTTGCCCGGCCCGCGGAATTTTTGAAACCCGGCCGGAATTTTTTACGGTTTTTCCCCCATCGATCCGGACTTGTCCCCCAAGGGGATGGCGACCATGAAGGTTCGCCGGTCCCCCAAGGGGATGGCGGCCATGGAGGCTCGCCTGACGTCTGGTATTCTTGAACTGATTGACGAAATTTTTAGCGCCCATGTTTTTCCGTCCATGATTTTATCACCCATCAGCGAAATTTGCGAACCGAACAGACGGGCACCTTAATAAATCCCTCTCTCCCCCCTTTAATTGTGACCCTAAAAAAAAACTTGCCATAATAATGTATGGAACCTTAGGACAAAACAATCGGGAAATCTCTGACTTCAGCATTCGAAATACCTTAGGGCATTGTTGCATATTAAACGTGTCTCCGTGCCGATGGACGAGAGAAAACTAAAATTCCAAATCACAAGTACCAAATTACAAACAAGCACCAAGTTCCAATGACCCAATAACCCAAACAAAGAGAGCGAGCACTATGTGATGAGTAATGCGTGATACGTGATGAGAAATAGCACTAGCTTGAAATATAAAGGATTCTTTTTCTTTCTCATCACTCATCACGAGTCCTGGAAGTTCGTTCACGCATCACGATCTTTGTTTAGGACATTGGAATTTGGAACTTGGAATTTATTTGGAATTGGGTGCTTGGATTTTATTCATCCTCGTCACTTGTCACTGGTCACTTGTTACTTATTACTCCTTCCGCGGTCCACCGTGTACCCGGGCTTGGACTTCACATTTCCAGGGACGTAATGCCCTCCTTGATGGCGTACTTGGTCAGCTCGGCGATGCTGAAGATGTTGAGCTTTTCCATGATGTGCTGGCGGTGCGTTTCCACGGTTTTGACCGACACTTTCAGCTGGTCGGCGATGCGCTTGGTGGTGCTGCCTTCGGCCAGGAGCTGCAGGATTTCCTTTTCGCGCGGGCTGAGCAGTGACGGCTCGCTTTTGCGCATGCGCTGGATGTAGTCGCGGATCACCACCCCCGATATCATCGTGCAGAGGTAGGTCCGGCCGCTCATCACTTGGCGGATGGCTCTGACCAGTTCGTCATAGGCGCAATCCTTGAGCAGGTAGCCCATGGCCCCGGCTTCGAACATCCCGGCTACGAAGCGCTTGTCGGCATGCATGGACAAGGCGATGACCCGGCCGCACCACTCCTTGCCCACGATTTGGCGCGTGGCGTCCATGCCGTTCAAATCGTCCATGGAAATGTCCATGATGATGATGTCCGGGCGCAGCTTCTCGGCCAGCTTGATCGTTTCCCGGCCGTTCTTGGCTTCGGCGATCACTTCCAGGCCCGCCTCCTTGTCCAGCATGTTGCGCAGGCCGTCGCGCATGATCTTATGGTCGTCGGCGATGATGATCTTCACGCTCATGATTTTTCCTTCCTGACGGCCTGGCCCGGGACCCGCAGCGGCACCGTCAAAATGATCTGCGAACCCTGCCCGGGCTTGGACTTGATTTCCATGCCGCCGCCCAGGTATTTCAAGCGTTCGCGCATGCTGAAAAAGCCAAAGCCGCCGTTCTGCTCCCTGGGACTGAATACCAGCACTGCGTCGAACCCTACCCCGTCGTCATTGACCTGGATCTTGAGGAACGGTTCCTCATGCGAGAGGATGACCTTGGCCTGGCTGGCCCGCGAATGCTTGCCCATGTTGATCAGCAGCTCGCGAACAACCTGGAACAGGATCACCTGCTGGTCGTTGTCCAATTCCGGATCCCCAAAACGGTTTTCGAATTCGACCGGAACCTGAAATTGCTCCTCGATCCTTTCGGCCAGCCATTCCAGCGCGGCTTTCAAGCCCAGTTCATAAAGTATCGGCGGGCTGAGATCGAAGATCAGCGAACGGGCGTCCTGGATGCTGCACTCCAGCAGCCGGCGGACGGCGGCCAGTTCCCCTTTCATGGCGTCATCGGCCAGGATTTTTTCCAAGGCGGCGACCTTCAGCTTGCACAGGGCCAGGTTCTGCCCGATCTGGTCATGGAGTTCGGAGGCGATGCGCCGCCGCTCCTTCTCCTCGATCAGGATCAGTTCCGAGGTCAGGGCGCGCAGCTGCTCCTGGTAGGCCAGCAGCTTGTTTTCAGCTTCCTTGCGCTCGGTGATGTCCCTTTGGACCGAAGTATAGGCATAAATTGATCCATGGCTGTCTTTTAAAGGCATGACCTTGTACTCGCAATGAAAAGTTGAACCGTCTTTTCGCCTGTTCAGCGATTCTCCCAAATAGGTCTTTCCCGATGCAATTGTTTTATACAATTTCTGTTGAATCTGCTCCGCCAATGGGTCGGCGTTGAATACACCCGGCGATTTGCCTTTCAGTTCATCCAGGGTGTAGCCAAAAAACTGTTCCCCCACTTTGTTTATATAGGTTATGGCAAAATCGGCGTCCGTGACAATGATTGCATCTGACGTGTTCTCTGTAACAGAGCTCAGGAAACGAAGGCGCTCCTCGCCCCGCTTGCGCTCGGTGACGTCGCGGCCGATGGCAATGATGCCCTTGGGCATTCCCTGGACATCGTTCAAGACCGCTGCCGATATTTCCAGTGGAATGATTTGACCGTCTTTCTTCTTGAACAGATACTCGGACCCGGACACTTTTCCTCTTTTTATAAAATCCGCGGTTTTTTTCTTTAAAAATTCAAGATCGAGTCCGGAAATGAACTCAAAGGCTTTGGCACCGATCACTTGTTCAGAAAAATAGCCGCCGATCTTCAGAAACTGCTGGTTGACGGTGACAAGTCGGGTATCGAGGTCCATGGCCACGATGATATCGGGAGAGGTGTCAATCAACGTGCGGTAGTATTTTTCGCTTTCGCGCAGCGCCGCTTCGGTCTGCAGCTTGGAGATCAAAGTCCCGGCCTCCTTGCCGATCAGCTCCAGGATATCCTTTTCCTCGGTAGTAAAAACATCACGCTGGCGGCTGGCGACATTCAGGGCGCCAATGATCCGGCCCTTGGAAACCAGCGGGATGCTGCCGGCAAGCCGCCACTCCCATTTTTTCGCGAGATCGGGTGCCACGCTCCCGATATGGTCGGCAAAGACCGGCCTGCCGTGCTGGATGACCATGGTGAAGGGCTTCTCGGTGATGGACAGGAATTTATCCTGTAGGACAAATTTCTTGGGCAAGCCGTACTGCGCCGCCATGACCACTTTGCTGCTGCTGAAGTCAAACAGGTATATGGCGGTCATCTCAAAATTCAGCATCTTGCTCACGTTGAGAAGAACACTGTCCAGCAATTCCTGGAGCGAATCGGCCAGGTTGCCTGAGCAGATCAGGGAATTGAGGATCTCCAATTGCCGGGAGCGGATTTTCTGGGCGGCTTCAATCTGCTTGCGTTGGCTGATGTCCTCGACCGTACCTTCGAACAAGACTTCGCCGTTTTCGGTTTTGGTCAGCTTGGCATTTTCACGCACATAGATGGGCGAACCGTCTTTTTTGTTCCAGATCACTTCCAATCCCTTGATCTCACCGTCGCGCTTCAGGCGCTTGACGAAATCGGCGCGGCGGTATCCTACGTCCGAGTATTCCTTTTCGAGGTTTCGGGTGGACAATTCGGAGAAAGACTCATAGCCGAGCATCTTGACCAAAGCCGGATTGGCGTCCACGATGCGGCCTTCGGGAGTGGTGCGGTAGATGCCGATGGGCACGTTTTCAAAAAGCTGGCGATAGCGCTCCTCGCTCTCCCGCAGGGCAAGCTTGACCTTTTTGTAGCGCTTGACATCGACGACGACCAGTTCGCGCGTGTTTTCTTTTTCGTCCATTGCGGCGTCACCTCGCTCCGTGCGGAAACATCGTATTCGCCGGCACTTTTTTTGTCAAGGAGAGATCGGCAAACGGGTGACGTAAGATGGTGAAGAAAAATCCCAAATCCCAAGCACCAAATCCCAATTAAATTCCAAGTTCCAAGGCCCAATGTCCTAAACAAAGATCGTCATGCGTGAACGAACTTCCAGGACTCCATGATGAGGGATGAGAAAAAAAAGAATCCTGTATATTTCAAGCTAGTGCTATTTCTCATCACGTATCACGAATTACTCATCTGATAGTGCTCACTCTCTTTGTTTGGGTCATTGGGTCATTGGAATTTGGTGCTTGTTTGGAATTTGGGATTTGTGATTTGGAATTTTAGTCTTATTTTTTTTCACCTCATGATCGTTCGCCTTTTTCTTCAACTTCGAACCTCGAACGTCGAATATCGAACCTTATTGATTTATTGCTGTTTTTATGTTATATTAACGATCTAGTGGGGCTGTAGCGCAGTTTGGGAGCGCGTCTGAATGGCATTCAGAAGGTCGGGAGTTCGATCCTCCTCAGCTCCACTTTAACTTCCCTCCCAGTCAAGTGCTTCCAAGCTATCCAGAAAATCCAATCATCTGTGCTAAAATGCGATGATGAAAAATCCGCGATCCCTTCTCATCCTCACCTTGCCGGGTGCCGTCCTTGGCTTCCTCTCGTCCGCGTACCTGGCCGCCGCCCAAGAGATCCAGCCTCTGAAAATACAGGATGCGATCACCATCGACGGCCGCCTCGACGAACCCGCCTGGAGCCAGGCCGCGGCTATAGCCGATTTCGTCCAGTTCAAACCGGAACGGGGCCGGGCCGCCGCATATGCCACCGAGGCGCGCGTGTTGCTTGCCGCCGACCGGCTCATCGTCGGCTTCTTCTGCCGCGACCCGGAACCGGAGCGGATCACGGCGCGCCTGACCCGGCGCGACAGCGCCCTGACCGACGACGATTGCGTGTGCGTCGGCCTGGACACCTTTTTCGATCGGCGTACGGCCTACTACTTCTTCACCAATCCCCTGGGAACGCAGGAAGACGGCCGCCTCTCGGAGAATGGCCGCGTCGGGGACGACACCTGGGACGGCGAATGGCGTTCGGCGGCCGTCCGCATCCCGGAAGGCTGGTCGGCCGAGATCGAGATTCCCCTGGCCACCCTGAAATACGATCCAAAAAAAGGGACGTCCTGGGGGATTGGTCTGGGACGATCGATCCCGCGCGCCATGGAACTGGATACATGGCCGGGGCCCACCGAGGCCTTCGGCATGGTATCGCAGTTCGGCGTGCTCAGCAGCCTCGACCTCGAAGCGTCAAAGAAAAAGCTGGAGGTGATCCCGCACCTGGTCGGCCGCCTGCAGCGGGACGAAAGGGCGGCGCTCGATGCCGGGATCGACTTGCGCTGGGCGCTTAGCCAGGAAATATCGGCCAACCTGACCGTCAATCCCGACTTCGCCACCATCGAGGCCGACCAGGAGCAGATCAACCTTACGCGCTTCGAGCTCAGCCTGCCGGAAAAGCGCAATTTCTTTCTGGAGGGGTCGGAAATCTACAGTCAGCGCATCCAGCTCTTTTATTCACGGCGCGTGGCTGACATCTGGGGCGGAGCGAAGCTATACGGCAAAAAGGCGGGGACCGAGTTCGCCGCCATGGCCATCCTGACCAGGTCCGATGATGACCTGGACTTGCCGGAGACCGGATTCGCCACTTTCCGGCTGCGCCGCGACATTTTCAAGTCGTCGACCATCGGCTTCCTGACGGCGAACCGGATCGCCGACGGCAGGAACCGCGGCAGCAGCGGCCTTGACCTGGTCCATTTCTTCAGCGACATGTTGAGCGTTACCGGCCAGCTGGCCGTCTCCTACGGGGAGTATGACCGCTCCAACCTGGCCTTCTATGTCCGGCCGAGCTACGACAGCGCCACAGCCCATTTTCACCTGCGCTACACGCAGCTGGGAAAATATTTTGCCGACAATGCCAATGCCGCCGGCTTCGTCAGCGACGACGACCGCCGCGAGCTCGACTCGGCCCTGGAGAAAACGTGGTCGCTGAAGAAAGGATTCCTGGAGCGCATCTACTACAGCTCGAATTATAATATCTACTGGAGCACCGCCGGCATCCTGCGCTCCTGGCAGGTGGACCAGTGGCTGGAGTGCGACCTGCGCAACCGCTTTTCCCTGGAGCTGTCACACGCGGAAGAGTTCAAGCTGTACGAGGAGGAATTCCGCAACCGCACGAGCACCGTGGAGCTCGGGTACAATACGCGCGAGTGGCAGATGGCCAGCCTGGGCTATTCCTTCGGGCGCTCCTTCAATTCGCGTTTCCGGCTCTGGGAGGCCGGGCTCAACCGCAAGCTGGGAGACAAGCTTTCACTGGAATATGACCTGAACCGCCTGGTCCTCGACCCCGACCCGGAGAAGGAGACCACCTGGATCCACGTTCTGCGCCTGGATTATTTTTTCAACAAGGACCTGTTCCTCAAGCTTTTTTTCCAGCTCAATTCAGCGATCGAGAAAAAAAATATCCAGCTGGTGTTTGTCTGGCGAATCCAGCCGCCCTTCGGCATGCTGCAACTGGCCTACCAACAGGGATCGCTCCGCTTCGGCGAACGCGGCGACACCAAGCCTGCCCTTTTTTTGAAGTGGGCCCTGGTGATCTGAAACTTCTGTAATCTCAATCTTTGCGGCGCGGCGGGCTATTCGTTGCTGATGCCGACGAGCTCCAGGCGCCGGCCGCCGGCGGGCACCGTTTCGCTCAAGATCAGGCCGATGCCGGTAGCGTAGTAGCGGTATTCCGAGCGGCCGGGGTCCAGGTCGGAATGGACCTTGATCTTGAGGCAGTTGCTGAACGTGCCGTAGGGCACCGTCACCGTCTCGTTCAGACTGAGAACCTGCGCCCTGTCCTCTTCCACGCCGGGGGCATATTCCTCGCGGTATTCTTTGTTCAGGTAATCCCGGGGCTGGCCGGCCATGATCATGCCGGGCTTGGCGCCGTCGATCCCGGCCTGCCATGACCACTCCCCGGTCAGGACGCCAAAATCATATTTTTTGGTCTCCCGGGCAAAATACCAGACATGGCCATGCAGGTCCTGGGCATACCAGCGCCAGGTATCCTCGAAAAACCTCGGGGCGGCGAGCACCTGGTCCTGCACTCCCAGGCAGAGGACGCCCATGATGAGTTTGGTATGGATCGAAACCTTGACCGTCAGCTGGGCGCTGCTTGCGCCCGAGGTGACTGCATAATTCCGAGTTTGCCTGGCAACCAGCGGGAAATATGGATTGCTGAAGCCCTGGACAAAATCCAGGGGAATGATATGCGGGTTGTAGCCGGTTTTCTTGAAAACCTTCAGCACCAGGACGGCAACGACGGCTCCGGCCACGGCCAGGCCGAGGAGACTGGGCAGCAAACGGCTTTTCTGCCGCCGAATGTCGCTCCTTTCGCCGGTCTGCTCCATGAAATCCGGATCCACAACTTGGACAGTGGCGACAGCATGCGATTTTTTCAACTCATCCCGGGCTGCCAGGGGAAGGGATTCCACTGCCAGCAGAAAGGAAAACAATGCCGTCACAACCATGGCGAAGCTCCGGAGATGATTTTTTTGCGAAAGCATGAAATACCTCAACGATGCATTGAAGGATAAAAAGAAAGATTAGTGCATCCGGCGAAAAATGTCAAACCCGCAGGATTGAACGGGGTGCGTAATTCACCGCGTCATGAAATGGCTCCCCAGGGCGGCGAGGAGCGAGAAGACGACGCTCCACATTACCGAGCCGGCCGCCAGCCACGGCAGCAGGCGCCTGGGCGGCGCGCCCAGGACCAGGCCGAAAGCGGCCCCCAGCGGCGAGCCGACCAGCAAGGGCGCCAGCAGCCCCCAGCCGATCACGCCGTAGCGCTGCCAAACCCGGAAAAGCAGCCCGCGCCGCTCTTCCAGCTTTTCGCGTTTCCGTTTCCGCTCCAGCCAGGCCTTTACCCGCTCCCCGAGCAGGATGACCACCGTGCCTCCTGCGACCGCGCCCAATGCAGCCACGACGCAGACCAGCAGAGGATTTAGACGCATGACCACGCCGGCCGGGGCGGCCGCCCAGAGTTCGGCGACTCCCAGGGCAAAGACAGTTATCAACTTCCATGCCAATTTCATTCGGCTTGCTCCACGCCTGATCGGCGATCAAGGGCTCATTGTAAAAGGTTTATGCTCATTTGTAAATCATGTTCAGTTACATCAAAATTGTTCGGAAGCGGACAGTCGCTGGCCAAATCCGGACACTCTTTTCCGGCCTGATCAACCGACAATATAGGGAAACCAAAGCATTGAACTTGGCATTTGTTATGCATACATAGATTGCGAAAGTAACTTCGCCTGCGAGGTACACATGATATCAAAAACATTAATGGCGGCGTCGACACGGCCGATCATTCTCGCCATTCTATCGAGGGGCAAGGACTACGGCTACAACATCATCCAGAGAGTGAAAAACATTTCTGGCGGCAGCATCGAGTGGAGCGACGGCATGCTCTATCCGGTCATGCAGCGGATGGAACTGGACCGCCTGATCTCCTCCGAATGGATATCCGTCGACGGCGGCCGGCCCCGGCACTACTACCGGATCACGGATGATGGCCGCCAGGCGCTGGAGGCCGAGTTGAGCAGCTGGCAGAAAATATTGAACACCATGATCCATTTCAGCCAGCCTCAGCTGGTCAAAGAATAGGAAGGAGACCACATGTTCGAGCTTGAAAAAGAAATCAAGGAATGGAAAAAAGAATTTAATAAGTATGAATCGTTCGAGGACGGCTTGGTCGTCGACATGGAACTCCATTTGCGCGACGCGTTCGCTTCACTTTTGCAGGAAGGGCTCAGCGCCGAGGACGCGTTCCACAAAGCCGTCGGCCAAGTCGGCACGGCCGACTCCATCGCCCGGGAGTACCGCAAGAACCGCGAGTTGGCCCTCGACAGGCGGACCCCCTGGCGCCCGGCCCGCTTCATGCCGGCACTCGCTTGGAATTACCTGAAAATCGCCCTGCGAAAGATCAAAAGGCAAAAAGGGTTTTCGATCATCAACATTGCCGGCTTGGCAGTGGGCTTGTGCAGCTGCATCATGATTCTTCTCTGGGTGCAGGATGAAATGAACTACGACCGGTTTCACGTGAATGCCGGAGCCATTCACCGCGTCATTGTGCATGCGACCGATCCCGGCGGGAATGTCGAGTCGTTTCCTGCGCTGCCTCCCAACTTGGGGCCGGCCCTGAAAGCCGAATTTCCCGAAGTCAGGCAGATGGCGAGATTTGTTTCCGTCGGTCAGCAAATCGTGGCCAATGGTGAAAAAATATTCTACGAAAAAAATGTCTCCCTTTGCGATCCCGAATTTTTGCAGATATTTTCTTTTCCCCTGCGCCGGGGCGATGCCAAAAGCGCTTTGTTTGATCCCCATGCCATCGTATTGAACGAAGCAGCGGCGATAAAATACTTCGGCAAAGAGGACCCGTTGGGAAAAACCCTGCGTTTGAACAACCGCGGCGATTATACAGTCAGCGGCATTTTGGCAGGTATTCCAGAGCAGTCCAGCATCTCTTTTGATATTCTGCTCCCTTTTCTGGCCGCCGAGGATTTCGGATTTCCCACCCAGACTTGGGATCGGTTTTCTTATAATACATTTGTCCTGCTGGAAGCCGGCGTCGATGCCAGACAACTGGGCGAAAAAATAGCTTTACAGTTCTCCAGGGTTTCGGGACACACCAGCATGACTCTCAGCCTGCAACCCTTGCCGGAAATTCATTTGCACTCCTCCCATATCCTCGAAGGGGAAGAACGCTGCAATATCAAGACCGTTTTCCTTTTTTCAATACTGGCCCTTTTTGTACTGCTCATGGCCTGCATCAACTACCTGAACCTCACCACTGCCCAGGGCAGCAGCCGCGGCAAGGAAATCGCCCTGCGCAAAGTAACCGGCGCCAGATGGGAAGAGATCGCCGGCCAATTCCTGGGAGAATCCATGCTTCAGACCGGGTTGGCGATGATCATTGCCTTGCTGTCAATCCCGTTATGCCTCCCTTTGTTCAACTCCCTTTCAGGAAAAAACATTTCTCTCAGCCAATTGATTTCCCCAGCCACCTGTGGTTTGTTATTGGGATTCTTATTGATCACCGGCTTACTGGCCGGACTTTACCCGGCATTGTATCTCGCCAGCCTGAAACCGGCGGCGGTTTTAAAGGGCAACTTCGCCCAAAGCGCGGGCGGCTCCCGCTTGCGCAAATTATTGGTGGTGTTCCAGTTCAGCATGACCCTGATGCTGATCATCGGCAGCCTGACCGTTTTCCGGCAAATGCAATTTTTTAAAACCAGGCCACTTGGTTTTAACAAGGATCACGTCCTCATGTTGCCACTGCGAGGAAGCTTGTCCGGCCAGGTTGCTTCTTTGAAAGCCGAGATTCTCCGTGATTCATCAATCACCAGCGCCTCGGCGGCCAGCGACCCGGCCATGATGTTTCGCACATCCATCACCATAGAAAAATGGGAAGGGCAAAAACCCGGCGAAAAAATGGAATGTGATTTTGTATGGTGCGATGAGGATTACTCCAAAACTTACGGGATCGAAATGGCACAAGGGCAATTCTTTGCCAAAACCATGAATGGCAGCCTGACCGATAAAATCGTCATCAACGAAACAGCAGTCAGAGCCCTGGGATTTGACTCACCCATAGGGAAACGCCTGGACGATCGGGAAATCATCGGAGTGGTCAAGGACTTCCCAGCCCATTCCCTGCACACGGCCATCGGCCCCGTAGCCATGGTTTACGACCCAGCCAAGTTCCGCTACCTGTTCGTCAAAATCAAGCCCGGAGACGACACTACCGCACTGGCGTCGTTGGCCAGAACATGGAAACGCGTTGCCCAGGACTATCCGTTCGAATTCGCCTTCCTGGATCAGCAAATCGACAATTTGTACCACAGCGATCAAAAAATGGGCGGCGTGATCAACGTTTTTACACTCCTGGCGTTGCTGATCGCCAACCTGGGCCTTTTAGGGATGGCTTCCTATCTGATCGCCCGGCGCAGGAAGGAGATTGGGATGCGAAAAGTACTTGGGGCTTCCACGCCGCAGATCATGGCGATGCTTTCCCGGGAATTCGTCAAATGGGTGGCATTGGCTTCCTTACTCGCCTGCCCGCTGGCTTTTTATTTAATGAACCAATGGTTGCGTTCTTTCGCCTATCGTGTCTCGATCGGCATCGGCGAGTTCATCCTTTCCATAACGCTGACGCTCCTGATCGCGTTGCTTACCATCAGCAGCCAATCCATCCGCGCCGCCAGGGCCAACCCGGTCGACAGCCTGAGATGCGAATGAACGGAGAGAGCAGGCCAGGGGCCGAAAACCGGAGGCCGCAGGCCGGAGACCGAAAGAAATAAAATTTCTTTCCAATTCTTTCCGGTCTGTGGTCTGCTGTCTCCGGTCTACGGTTTGCGTTTTTGTGTCCGCTTTTGAACGATATGTGTCCGGCTGCGGACAGAATTGTCATCAATCTAGCCAATAATACTCTTGCTTCAAGCGCCTTGAATTGGCATGTCTTTTGCATACATAGATGGTCAAGGTAACTTGATGCAAGAGGTAAAAAATGATACCCAAAGCACTCATGGCCGCATCGACCAAGCCCATCATCCTGACCATCCTGAAGAGCGGCGAGGATTACGGCTACAACATCATCCAGCGGGTCAAGGAGCTTTCGGGCGGCACCCTGGACTGGTCCGACGGCATGCTCTACCCCGTATTGCAGCGCCTAGAAAAGGAAAACCTGATCTCCTCGCGCTGGATCGTGTCGGACGAAGGCAGGCACCGGAAATACTACAGGATCACCCAGGCCGGACGCGAGGCGCTGGTAACGGAAATGGCCCAGTGGCAAAGCATGATCAAGGCCCTGGACCTGATCTGGAAGCCCATGCTCGAAACGGAGTGAGTGCATGTTTGACTTGAACAAAGCTTTATCCGAATGGAAGCGCTCTTTACGTAAGTACGAATCGTTCGAGGAAGGCGCCATAACCGAACTTGAATCGCACCTGCTCGACGAGTTCGACAAGCAGAAACGAAACGGCCTTGCCGATGAAGAAGCTTTCGCCAGGGCCACGGCCGCGGTCGGCCGGCCCGAGGATGTCGGCGGCGAATATTTCAAGGACAGCCGCCGCTCGCGGCTAACCACGCCATCCTGGCAAAAATCGCGCTTTTCGTTCACCCTGCCGCTCAATTACCTAAAGATGGCCTGGCGCCGGATCTTCCGCCACAAAGGATATTCATTCGTCAGCATCGCCGGCATGACGGTAGGATTGACCTGCGTCATCCTCATTCTGACTTATGTCAATTTCGAATTCGGCTTTGACCGTTTCCACAAAAAAGCCGACCGGATCTACCGGGTCATTTCCCGCCCGACCACAGGGATGTGGAAGTCGGACGAATTCATGTCCCATTCCCCTGCCATACTGGCTGCCGCCATGTCCGCCGAAATACCAGGGGTTGCCCGGACGGCGCGGTTGATGGAACCGGAGGGCGAAAAAGCCGTTCTCCGCAGCGAAGGGAAAAACTTTCTGGAGCGCGGCTTGTACGCCGACGGGAATTTCCTGGAGATTTTCAGTTTCCCGCTCCTGCGAGGAGACCGCCATTCTTCCCTGGCCCGGCCCGGTTCGATCGTGCTCAGCGCCGGAACCGCAAGGAAGCTGTTCGGGGACGCGAATCCCCTTGGCCGGCCGTTGGGGTACCACGAGCAGACCATGCGCTTCGACCTGACCGTAAGCGGGGTATTGGCAGATGTTCCCCGCAACTCCCATCTCCAATTCGACTATCTCGTCTCCATCGCCACCCTGGAATCCAACCAGGAGACGGCCGACCTGTTCAACGAATGGGATAGAATCGGGTTCACCATCTTTGCCGAACTTCTCCCCCATGGCCGGAAAGCGGAAATCGAGAAAAAAATCACCGGCCTGCTCGTCAAGAATTCCGAATTTTGCCGGAAATTTCCTCCGGCTGTCGTATTGCAGCCGCTTCGGGACATCAACCTCCGCTCCCGGATCCAGGGCGCCCAGGCGACGAACATGCAGATCAACACCGTCTACCTGTTCGTCTCCATCGCCCTGCTCATCCTGTGGGTGGCCTGCCTCAATTTCGTGAACCTCTCCACGGCCCGCTCCGCCACGCGCGCCAGGGAGATCGGACTGCGCAAGGCGATCGGCGCGAGCCGCGGCGACCTGGTCAGGCAGTTCGTGGGCGAGTCCATGCTGATATCCTTTCTCTCCCTTTCCCTCGCCTTCGCGCTTGCCCTGCTGCTGATCGAGAGGTTCGGCATGCTGATCGGAACCGGGCTGACGATCGGCGACCTTTTCCACGGCAGGCTGGTCCTGGCCATCCTGGCCGCGGCCCTTTTTTCGGGCTTCAGTGCCGGCATCTATCCGGGAATCGTCCTCTCGGGTTTCAAGCCCGTTCGTGCCCTGCAGAAATTTTCGGAATTTGCCGGGAACGGCCCTCACCTTCGCCGCATCCTGGTCGTTCTGCAGTTTTCGGTCGCCATCACCCTGATGGTCGGCGCCATGGTCGTCTGGAAACAGCTCCGTTTCATCGAAAGCCGGAAGCTGGGCTATGACCGCGAACACGTCGTCGTCATCCCCCTCCGCGACCAGGAGACCAGGGAAAAGAGCGACATCATCAAGGCTGAACTGGCCCGGCTTCACGAGGTGGCGGCCGTTTCCGTTCCCGGGGACCTGCCGACCGGCACGATGGCTTCAGCCGGTACCCACATTGAAACAGAGTCGGGGGAAATGGCGGAGACCAGATTCCGTTATGCCAATATCGATCCGGATTTCATGAAGCTGTTCGCGATTCCTGTGGTGCAGGGAAGGAATTTTTCCCCTGGATTCCAGGATGAAGAAGACGGCATGCTGGTGAACGAAACCTTGGTCCGCAAAACCGGCTGGAAGAACCCGCTGGGCAAGAAGATCATGTTCTTTCGCGACAAGCCCTATCGCGTGATCGGCGTGGTGAAGGATTTCAATTTCGATAGCCTCCATTCCGGCATCGAACCGGCCGTTTTCATGTGCGGTTTCCGCCAGTATCTCTCCGTCCGGATCAGGCCGGGGAATACCGGGCATACCCTCAATGTTCTCAAGGCAGCCCTGGCCAAGAGCGCTCCCAGCCAGCCGTTCGATTTCTTCTTCCTCGACGACGCCTTCAATGAACTATACGGAAAAGAACGGAAATTAGGCGAAATTTTCAGCTTCTTCGCGGGTCTGGCCATTTTCATCGCCTGCCTCGGACTTTTCAGTCTGGCGGCGTTCATTGCCGAAAGAAAAACCAAGGAGATCGGCGTTCGCAAAGCCCTGGGCGCATCTTCCGCCTCCATTGTACTCATGCTGAACAAAAGTTTTTTGCGCTGGATCATTGCCGCCAACATCATTTCCTGGCCTTTGGCTTACCTGGCCATGAACCGCTGGCTGCAAGACTTCAATTACCGGATTTCACTGGGATGGGGAACGTTCTTGCTGGCGGGAATTTTTACTCTTGCCCTTGCCATGCTGACCGTAAGTTACCAGACACTGCGTGTCGCTTTGGCCAACCCGGTGGACAGCTTGCGATACGAATAAACGGAAACAGCAGGCCGCAGTCCGGAGACCGGCAGAAGAAGATTTTTTCAAATCGCTCCGGTTCGCAGTCGCCAATTTTTAGCGATAGAGCCGGGAAGTTGTTTTTTTTTGCTTTTTGCGGTATGTTGTTTTTTCCCGGCAACGGCCTTAATCCGAAAAACGTCTTTACCTGGAGGAAACGTGAGCGGCAAGCACACCTTTTTGTTTTTAATCATAATCTCAATATGGAGCATCGGTTGCCTTTACGCCGAGGATGCCCAGGCGGCAAACAGCAATCCACGCCTTAAATTCTCTTTCTGGGAAAGGATCCGCCAGGAAAGCTGGGACAACACCATGAGCCTGGATGACGGCGGCACGGATTCCAGCGCCTACCTGCGCCTGCGCACCAGCCTCGGCGCCCAGTGGCGGCCGGATGAAGCCTGGGAAATCAACCTGCGCCTGACCAACGAGAACCGCCATTACCTGGCGCCCAAGAGCGACCCCAAGTTGAAAAAGAACTTTGACTTCAACGAGGTTTTTGTCGATCAGCTAAACGTCAAATGGAAAAATCCGGGGCGCTTGCCCCTGACCGTCACCCTGGGCCGCCAGGAACTGATGCTGGGCGAAGGGTTCCTGATCTTTGACGGCGGGCCGCTCGACGGTTCGCGCTCAGCCTATTTCAACGGCCTGCGTCTCGACTATGCCATGAAAAACAAGAACAACCTGACCTTCTTTTTTGTCCGCCAGCCCAGGACCGACTCCCTGCTGCCGCTGGTCAACGACAAGGAGCAGCCCATGGTGGAGCAGGAGGAGCAGGGATTCGGTTTCTACTACAGCGGCTGGCTGAAAAAAACCGGGCTGGAAGTATACCTGTTCCGCAAGGATACATTTCAGAACGGCCTGCTGCCCGCGGGCGCCCTGCACGTGGCCGGCGGCCGGGCCGTGGTTCCCCTCACTGAAAAGCTGTCGCTGACCGGCGAAGGGGCTTTCCAATTGGGAACGCGCGGGGAGGAGAGCCGCCGCGGCCTGGGCGGCTATTTCCATCTCGACCACAAAAGCGGCTGGAGGTTCCCGCTGCCCGGACAGCTGACCTTCGGGGGCATCTTTCTGAGCGGCGACGACCCGGCCACCTCCCGCCACGAGGGCTGGGACGCCGCCTTCAGCCGCTGGCCCAAGTGGAGCGACTCGCTGATCTACCTGCAGGCCAGGGAAACCAAGGTGGCCGACTGGACCAATTTCATCTCTGTCTACGGCAGCCTGCTGCTCGAGCCGCTGGAGAAAGTCAAACTGGGCCTGGCCTGGCACCACCTGCTGGCCGCCGAGAAGACCCTGCCCGCTGGGCTGCTCAGCGGCGACGGCCGCGACCGCGGCGAATTGTTCATTGTCAAGATCACCTACGATATCGGCAAGAACCTGGCCGGGCGCCTCATCTGGGAGAACTTCCGGCCGGGAAACTTTTATTTCAGCGGCGCCGACGCCTACCATTGGATCCAGTTCGAGTTGTTCTTCCGCTACTAAAAACAGGAGGAGTGCATGTTATTCAAGATTTCGGTCATATCGGCTTACGTGCTGATGATCGTGGTCATCGGCATCTTGCGCAGCAAGAAAACGACCTCTTTCAATGAATTCTTCCTGGGCGGCGGCAACGTCGGCCCCTGGATGACGGCTTTCACCTACGGCGCGACCTACTTTTCGGCGGTCGTATTCATCGGTTTCGCCGGCAAGGTCGGCTGGCAATTCGGCTATTCAGGGCTGTGGATCGCCGCGGGCAACAGCTTTCTCGGCGTACTGGGCGTCTGGTGGCTGCTGGGGGACCGCATCAAAAAAATGTCCCGGGAATTCGGAGTGGCCACCATGGCCGAGTATTTCGAAAAGCGCTACCAGAGCAAGTTCCTGAAAGTTTTTTCCAGCGCCGCCATATTCGTCTTTTTCATCCCCTATTCGGCCGCAGTGTTCATCGGACTGTCCTACCTTTTCAAGCTGAATTTCAACACCGAGTACTGGCAGGCGCTGATCTTCATGGGGCTGTTCACGGCCGTGTACATGATCCTGGGCGGCTACAATTCCATGAGCATGATCGACGTGATCTTCAGCGCCCTGATGATCTTCGGCAGCGGCGTGGTGATCGTCAGCGTCCTGGGCAAAACCGGCGGTCTGGCCGCGGCCACCGCCCAACTGGCCGCCGTGGATCCGAAGTTGACCACACTGGCCGGTCCGCCCGGCATCTGGCCCCTGTTCTGCCTGGTGTTCCTGACCTCGGTGGCACCTTTCGCCATGCCGCAGCTGGTGCAGAAATTCTATGCCGTAAAAGACAAGAAAGCCATTCGCCTCGGCATGTGGGTGTCAACGGCATTCGCCGTCTTCTTCCTGTCGGTCGCCTATTTTTCGGGCAGCTTGACCCGCCTGTTCCTTTCGCCGGAGAACGCGCCGGCGGCTTTCGCCAACGGCAAGCCGGTTTTCGACTCCCTGATGCCGGAGATGCTGATCCGAGTGATCCCCGGTTCCATGTCGGTTTTCATCCTGCTGCTGATCCTTTCGGCCTCCATGTCCACCCTGGCGGCCCTGGTGCTGATCTCCAGCTCGGCCCTGGCCAAGGACCTCTACGCCGGCTTCATCAACAAGAAGGTTTCCGACCGCAATCTGACCCGGATGATGCGTGGCTTAAGCGCCTTTTTCATACTGCTGTCGGTTATTTTCGCCTATTACCGCCCGGCCACCATCGTTTCCATCCTGGCCATTTCCTGGGGCGCCATCGGTTCGGTATTCCTGGGACCGTTCGTCTGGGGCCTGCTGAGCAAAAGGGTGAACAAGCTGGGCGCGATCACGTCTTCCGTCCTGGGCTTGGGCGTTTGCATGACCCTGTATTTTACAGGCAGCCCCACTCCCGAGGCCGGCACCGTGGGCATGCTGGTCTCCCTGGCAGCCAACCCGCTGGTCAGCCTGTTCGGGAGACCAGTTGAAACGTTGAAAAGTTGAAGCGTTAAAGAGTCGAAGGGTGAAATAAACGAAATCGGTTTACGGTAGACGGTTTACGGTAAGATTAAAATTCCAAGCGCCAAGCACCAAATAACAAACAAATTCCAAGCTCCAAATTCCAATGACCCAAACAAAGACACTGTCGGTTTCGTTTACTCGTTTTGGTCATTGGATCATTGGTGCTTGGTGCTTATTTGGAATTTGGGATTTGTGATTTTGGATTTTAGAGCGGCCTACTTATCCCGCTTCTTGCCGCCCTTGTCCTTGGCCGGCTTGATGAACACCGGATGGCCCTTGATCTGGCAGCGGCTCATGACCTCCATCAGCGAAGGCGCCAGGGCCTGCGGCACGTCGACCAGGCTGAAGCCGTCATGGATCTCGATGGCGCCGATCTGGCGCCCGGTCAGGTCGGTTTCGCCGGTGATGGCCCCGACGATGTCGCCGGGCCGGATGCCCTGATTTTTGCCCAGCTTGATCAGCAGCCGGATCGTTTCGCCCGGGCTGAGGCGGGGGGCGGATTCGCCGGCGGCCGGGATGTCATGGCTTTTCCCCGGCTTGTTCTTCATCCTCTTCATTTCGCCTGCGGCGGCGTGAGAAGCGGGCTCGCCGGCTGCCGTCCCATCTCTTTGG
>JADFDP010000038.1 GCA_018262835.1 Candidatus Aminicenantota bacterium | reverse complement strand
GTCGGAGGCTGGGGCGGCAGCGTCAGCCAGGGTTTCCTCTATGTAAGCCTGGTGCCGCCCAAGGAACGCCATCTGACCCAGGCGCAGTTCTCCCAGCAGCTGCGCCGCGAGCTCAACTCGATCCCCGGCATGCGCGCCGTCATCCAGGACCTGTCGCAGGCGGGCTTCACCGCCCAGCGCGGCTTCCCGGTGGAATTCTCGGTGCGTGGCCCCGACTGGGACAAGCTGATCTCCCTGAGCCGGGACATGATGACGCGCCTGGCCGCCAGCGGCCTGGTGGTCGACCTGGACACCGACTACCAGCTGGGCATGCCCGAGCTGCGCATCACGCCCAATCGCGCCCGCATCTCCGACATCGGCGTGTCGGTCGACGACGTGGCTACCGCGCTGAATGCCCTGGTCGGCGGCGTGCGCGCCGGCAAGTACAGCACCGGCGGCCGGCGCCTGGACGTGCGCGTCAAGCTGCTGGCCTCGCAGCGTTCGCGTCCCGAGGACCTGGCGCGCCTGCAAGTGCGCACGCGCTCCGGCCAGCTGGTGCCGCTCTCGGCGCTGGTCGCCTACGAGGAGCAGCCCGCCCTGCAGGCCATCACCCGCCGCGACCGCGAGCGGGCCATCACCATCTTCGCCAACGTGGCCCCCGGGCACTCGCAGGACGAAGCGCTGAAAGCGGTGGAGGCGATAGGCCGCGATCTGCCGGTCAACTACCGCGCCGTGCTGGGCGGGGCCAGCGTCGCCTTCCGGGAGTCGAGCAGCAGTCTGCTCTTTGCGCTGTTCATGGGCATCCTCATCGCCTACATGATCCTGGCCTCGCAGTTCAACTCCTATTTGCACCCGGTCACGGTCATCACCATACTGCCGTTGTCCATCGCCGGCGCCGCCTTCGCCCTCTGGTCCACCAACCAGAGCCTGAACATCTTCTCCATGATCGGCCTGCTGTTGCTGATGGGCATCGTCAAGAAAAACTCGATCATCCTGGTCGACTATGCCAATACGTTCCGCAGCCAGGGCGAACCGGCGCGCGAGGCCATGGAAAAGGCCGGCCCCATCCGCCTGCGGCCCATCATCATGACCGCAACAGCCACATTGATGGCCGCCATACCGCCGGCGCTGGGCATCGGGCCGGGCTCGGAGATCCGCATGCCCATGGCCATCGCCATCATTGGCGGTCTTACGCTCTCTACGATCCTCAGCCTGGTCGTGGTGCCTGCCTTCTACGTGGTCAGCGACGGCCTGGGCAAGGGCTCGCTGAAGAAGCTCTGGAAAAAGAAGACCAAGAGGTAGCTCTCTTATCTTGTCAGACCGGTCTGACCGGTCCGACCCGTCCGACAAGGAGCAAAAAGAATGGAAGACAGGTCTTTGCAGCGCACGGCGTTGCTGGTCACGACCCTAAGCTCGCTGCTGACGCCCATGATGGCCTCGGCGGTGAACATCGCCATGCCGGCCATCGCCAGGGACTTCGCCATGGATGCCGTCAGCTTGAGCTGGGTAGCCAGCGCCTACCTCCTGGCTGCGGCCATATTCCTGCTGCCCTTCGGCCGCCTGGCCGATATCGTCGGGCGCAAAAGGATATTTAAAATCGGCACCGTGGTTTTCGCTGCCGCCTCGCTTTTGGCCGGGTGGAGTGCGGAAGCGAATGCCTTCCTCTTCGCCCGCCTGGTCCAGGGCATCGGCGCGGCCATGATTTTCGGCACCGGCATCGCCATCCTGACGTCGGTCTTCCCGCCGCACCGACGCGGCTGGGTCCTGGGCATCAATGTGGCCGCCACCTATACGGGTTTGTCGCTGGGGCCGTTCATCGGCGGCTTGCTGACCCAATACCTGGGCTGGCGTTCGGTGTTTTTGCTCAACGTTCCCCTGGGGGCCTTGATCCTGGCTGCGATCTGGCTGAAAATGCCCCAGGAATGGGCCGATTCCCGCGGGGAACCCTTTGATTGGAAAGGCTCCCTGGTTTACCTCCTGATGCTGACCGCCTTCATGCTCGGCTTTACCTGGCTGCCGCGCTGGAGCGGACTGGTGCTGCTCGTGGCCGCCGCCGGGGTAGCGCCCCTGTTCGTGAGCTGGGAGATCCGCCATGTGCATCCCATCTTTCAGTTCCGCCTGATACGGGGCAATTCGGTTTTCGCCTTTTCCAATCTGGCGGCACTGGTCAACTACAGCGCCACCTTCGCCATCACCTTTTTATTGAGCCTCTACCTGCAGTACATCAAGGGATTCACTCCCCGAGCGGCCGGATTGGTGCTGATCGCCCAGCCCGTGGTCATGGCTGTTTTTTCGCCGCTGGCCGGGAGGCTTTCCGACCGGATGGAACCCAGGCTGGTGGCTTCTGCCGGCATGGGCCTTTCCGCCGCCGGTCTGTTTTTATTCGTCTGGCTGAATTCCCAGAGTGGTTTGTGGTACATTGTCCCCGCCCTGATGCTGGTGGGGTTTGGCTTCGCCCTTTTTTCCTCCCCCAACACCAACGCCGTCATGGGCTCTGTCGAAAAAAAATATTACGGCGTGGCCTCGGCGACCCTGGGAACCATGCGCATGGTCGGGCAGATGCTGAGCATGGCCATCGCCACCCTGGTCTTTTCCCTGTTCATCGGCAGGGTGCGCATCACGCCGGCCGGTTATCCGCTGTTCCTCACCAGCATGAGAGTGTCATTCCTCATTTTTTTTGTCTTGTGCGGCTGCGGAGTTTTTTTGTCCCTGGCCCGGGGACGGATGCGCTGACGGTCGACCCCGATGCGGATTGTCCCCCGTTATGATTTGTTCTTCATCGCCTTTTACGGCCTGCTGATACCCGGGGTAGGTATCCTGGTTTTTGGGCTGACCGGCCAGGCCGTGGTTCTGCCCTTCCTGCCATTGATGCTGGCCGCTTATTTGCTGCTGGCCCTCAGAAAACCTTGGCGCTATCGGCGGGCGCTGAACTCCCCCTTCCCCGGCGAATGGCGTGAATATTTGCTTTCTCATTCGGCCTATTTTCGCGGTCTGGACCAGGACGGCCGGTTGCGATTCGAGCGCGACGCCCGACTGTTCCTTGCCGGCGTCCGCATCACCGGCATCGGCGGGCAGGCCGCGGCTTGGCAGACCCGGCTATTGATCGCTGCCGGGGCAGCGATCATGCTGCACGGCCGTCCCGACTGGCAACCGCCGCTCGCCGACGGGGTCACGGTGTATCCCGGGTACAGCTTCGACCGCAACTACCGCGTGGAGAGGGGCAATATCGCCGGCCAGGCCCCTGCCGGTGGTCCGCTGCTGATCGCCGAAGAAAGCTTAAAACAGGGATTTGCCGACGCCGGCGACGGCACCAATGTATTGCTTCATGAACTGGCCCATTTTTTTGATCGTGAAATGCGAAAAAACGGGCTGAAATTGCGGCTGCGGTCCGGAGGAGCGGTTGCCTGGTCGGAGATCATTGCCCGGGAATGGGGGCGGCACGACCATGGGAAGTCGGTACTTCCCGCTTACGCCGCCCAGAATGAGGTCGAGTTCTTTGCCGTGGCCAGTGAAATTTTTTTTGAAAATCCCTGGCCGCTCCATGCCGCCCATCCGGAACTTTTTGAGATACTGCAGGAGTTTTACCAGCAGGACCCCCGCACCATTCTGAATGGCAGCGAGCTAGGTGCGGGACATCGGCAGGGACTTCCTCGCCCCGCATCCCCCTGAAAAGAACTTCGACTATTGCAAAGACCTCGCCGCCATGGTGAGGGGCCAGGGGCAAATTAGCCGCTCATTTGTTTTTTCCCCGGCCTATTTGTGCTATGATTTCCTTCCATGGCAAAAGGAGGACCGGATGACCAAGAAAAAAAGGTTGTGGTTCGGGTCGGTTTTCCTCATGGTCTGGTCGCTAACGGCCGCAGAATGGCAAAAGGAAACCGCCGAGCGCATCGTGAGGCAAGCGGAATACCCGCTGCTGATCGAAGCCCTGCAGCAATATTATCCGAATCTGGCTGATGGCGAAAAGGCCGCAGTTAGCCTGATCATCGGCTATTGCCAGTCCCTCTTGAACAATCCCCAGGCCGAGCTGTTCTGGATGAAGAAATACCTTGAAGAATTCAGGGCGGCGGATGTCAGGATCGGGTTTGTCCCCGCCGCCATCAGGCAGAAGATTATCCACTTCCGGGCGTCGTGGCTGAAGGATTTTCCGGTCCTCTGGGAACTGACGCTCGCGGCGGCAGATTCAGAATTCGCCTACTTCACCCCCCCGGGCGAACTTGGGCTGCGCCTCCAGGTTTCACTTCCCTGCGATTTCCAACTCTTCGACCGGGATGGAGTGGCGCTGGCAAAGGGCAGGCTGGGCGGCTCGGTTCGCAGCGTGGCCGTTCCGCTCGCGGCTGATTTTTGCAAGGCACCCAGCCATGGTTTCCGCCTGCTGCTGACCTTGAGCCATGCCCCGGAAAAAACCGTCGAAAAATATTTTGCCGTTGAGCTGGAGTATCTCTACCCTGAGGATGTGACCTTCGATCCGCTGAACGGCGAAATAAAACTCAAGGGGCGGGGATTTCAGCCCGAAAGCAAAAATGAAACCATCGTCATTTCCCAGAGCACTCATTTTGACAAAAAATTGTTTAAAAAGTCCGTATTGAAAAATCTCCTGATCGGCGCCGCTTTTTTTATCGTCAGGTCCACCCTGCTCACCTCCACCATGGACAACTCCGAAACGTCTTTGTTCGCGAAATCCGCCCTTTACGGCACGCGCAGGGTGTTCCAGATGGCCGGCTTCGGCTTCAGCCTGCTGGCTTTGAACCAATTGCCCAAGGTTTTCAGGCGGGATAGAATCATTGAAGAAAAAACCGTGGATCTGCCCGCAGCCCGGGCGGCCAATGAAAATTTGAGGCGGGATCTGGCGTTAAACCGGGACAAGATCAGGGTCAAATTGTCGGTCAAGGCGATTTGATCAGGGGAAACCGATGAACAAAAAAACGCTTTTGCTGATCCTGGGGCTTGCTTTGGCCAGCATGGCTTTCGCTGATCTGGGTTTTTTTGCCTCCTTCAATTCCCGTGAAACCCTCAAGGTCTTTACCAGCCAGTACATCGCCGACAAACCGCCGGCGCCCGATTTTTGGGACACACTCATCGTGTTGACCTCTTTCCAGCCCAACCGCCAGGAATTCCTTGTCTTCGGTAACATCATCAAGGGCGAGAATGTTTTGATCGAAAACGGCATGTGGCAGACGAAGAAGTACACTCTGGGCATGGGATTCGGCAAGGTGCTGACCATTCCGGTCCGCCTGACCAGGATCGGCCTGGATTTCAGCCTGGATTTTTCAGCCGGGCCTTACTTTCATATGTTCTTGAGCAACCATTATACCCATGTCAGCGGCCAGTACACAAAGGAAGTTGAAGAGGCCAGCATTTTGCAGCGCGTCCAATACGGCCTGTATTCTACCGTACGCCTGCGCTTGACCCATTATAAAAAATATTTCAATGTCGTGGACTTCAACCTGGGGCTCCATTTCTTCATGCCCTTCAGCAACCATGAATTTAACAACGACATCGCGGCCCGCTACCACTTGTTCAAGACCTTCGCTTTTGCCGGCATCTCGTTTTAATTCAGAAAACCCCCTGGCGCACTGAATTGTTTTTTGGCTTATTGAAACCATTCCGGATCGGCAAAGTCGGGTCCATCTTGACCAGGTCGTAGCCTGCTTGTTTGCCGTAGTCGAATCATGATGAAAATTCCAAAAAAATGCTTGCCAATGAGATTTTTACAAAAGAGTTTTATTTATTATTCAGTAAGATTGGGTATTGGTTTTTCGGGGAGGGAAAAATGAAAAAAAGAGGTTCATGGCTTAGGGGGATGGGTTTGATCGCGGCGGCAGGGCTGCTATTTTTTTTCAATCCTGTGCCTGTGACGGCCGATGAAGGCTGGTGCTGCAAGGACGGCGTGGTGTTCGCGGCCACGCCCGAGCAGTGCAAGGAAAGGGAGGGTACTTATTTCGCCACCCAGTTGGAAGCCGATCGTTTTTGCAAGCAGACACCTCCCGGCGGCTGGTGCTGCAAGGACGGCGTGGTGTTCGCGGCCACGCCCGAGCAGTGCAAGGAAAGGGAGGGTACTTATTTCGCCACCCAGCTGGAAGCCGATCGTTTTTGCAAGCAGACACCTCCCGGCGGCTGGTGCTGCAAGGACGGCGTGGTGTTCGCGGCCACGCCCGGGCAGTGCAAGGAAAGGGGGGGTACTTATTTTGCCACCCAGCTGGAAGCCGATCGTTTTTGCAAGCAGACACCCCCCGGCGGCTGGTGCTGCAAGAACGGCATGGTGTTCGCGGCCACGCCCGAGCAGTGCAAGGAGAAAGGCGGCGTATATTTCATCATTAAAGCGAAAGCGGAACGTTATTGTAGACAAATGCCCGCCAGCGGCTGGTGCTGCCTGGATGGCGTGGTTGTTGCGACCACGGCTGAGGAATGCAAAGCGAAAGGCGGCGCGTATTTCGCCACGAAACTGGAAGCCGAACAGCATTGCCGGCAGGACGGAATCCAATAAAACCCATCATCGCCGTCGAGATCGTGGTCACGGCCGGCATCGACCGCAATGATGAGGTTAATGAAAGCGAAGAGACCTGAAAAAGAAGGTCAAAAAGTTGAAATGCGAGTCGGAGAAAATCAATCAGAGCGGATAATTTGACCCGATCTGAAAGCCAAGCCGAAGATCACCATTTCGGTTAAGGATTAAAATCAGAAACGTTCTTGCCGGTGATCCGGTCAATGGCTGTGGCGAACGTTCTGCCGAAGCAGGATGCGCTCAACAATAAAAGCGCTGAACAGGCCGAAGCCGCCATACAGGAACGGCTTGGCGTTGCCGCCCATCCACAGGAAGAGCTGCTTCATTTGAGCGGCCAGGGGAAAGAAAGCCGTTTTGAATATTTCGAAGACCTGCAGGGCGCCGTTGGCCAGCGGCCGCATATTTACAAAAATGAGCAATCCGGCCAGGGTGATGGCGGAGGCCGTGATCGCCAGGGCGATCTTTGCTGCCGGTTGCTGCCAAAAAAGCGGCCGGAAAGTGGGGATTCTATCCAGCACGGAGTCGGCGAAAGTCGGAGCGAGAGCAAAGCCGGGATCGGTGGCCAGGGCGGCATACAATTGCTGGAAGGCTTCCAGGCGCTTTTGGCAGCTGGCGCAGGTTCCCAGATGCATGGGCAGGATCGGACCGGAATGGAGAATCCCCGTGTCCAGGATTTCCTGGAGTTGTTCGTCGGTCAAATGTCCGTTTTTCATGCTTCCTCCCGAGCCGCCGGCAGCAGCCGCTCCCGCAATTTTTGCCGGGCGCGGAACAGGTGGCTCTTGACCGTTCCCGCCGGCAGCTTCAGCGCTTTGCCGATTTCATCGTAGTTCATTTCCGAAAAATGAAAAAGCGTCAGGATGAGCCGATGATGAGCGGGCAGCCGGTTGATCTCCCGCTGCAGGTTCCGGTGGCTGTCGTCCTGCTCGTTCAGGCACTCCGGAGTGAGGCTGTCGCCGGCGACATTTTCCAGCGTTTGCCCGGCGGCACTGACGTCAGCGAACAGGGGCAGGCGCTTCTTGCGCAGGTGGTTGATGCAGGTGTTGCTGGCGATGCGGCCGATCCAGCTTGAAATTTTTGCGCTTCCCTGAAAATCCTTGATGTTTTCAAAAATTTTCAGAAAAATTTCCTGGCTTAATTCTTCGCGATCGGCGGCATTGTAAACCATGCGGAATACGATGGCCGCCACCAGGCGCTTGTATTTTTCGATGAAGACGCGGAAAGCCTGGCGGTCTCCGGCCTGGACGCGTCCGACCAGCAGACCGGTTTCATCAACGGGTTCGTTCATCTGTTCCCCTGGCGTTCGAAAATGGCTCAATGTTACCTGCTTCATTTGTATTATATTAAACATCTGGGGCCGATGGAAGTTGCAGGGAAATTAATTATTTTGCCTGCAACATTCCTGTCCGCGGCTTGTTAGTTTTCTCGAAGGGGGCGGTCGCAACCGCCCTTAAAACGCCATGGAGGTGAATCGTGAGCGAGAATTTGGTACCTATCTTTGTGTTGGGTGTGATCGGCTATTTTGTCCTGGAATTGGTCAAGGTGGTCTCGGAAAACCGCCTGCGCCATAAACTGATCGAAAAAGGCATGGTGGATGAGAAGGTCAAGCTCCTGTTCCAGCCGCAGCTGCTGAACCAGTCGGCCTCGGCCCTGAAATGGGGCCTGGTGTTGATCGCGGTGGGCCTGGCGTTCCTGTTCACTTACGGGATCCACAGCTGGGTGCCTGCCGGACTCCGCGAAGAAATGACCGCCGGGGCGGTTTTCTTCATGGCCGGCCTGGGCATGATCATTTACTACGCCATCGCCCGCAGCCAGGAGAAGAAAAGTTAGGCAAGCGAAATACAAGTTTCTAAAAAGTGCAGGTTCGACCGGGACTCTCGGCATGAACTGGGCCCGGTCGAACTGTTTCTTTTCATAGCGAATTGTGCTATTTTGCTGGCGTGAAGAAAGATTTTATTGGCGGAGTATCCCAGCGCGTAAGAATCGGGATGGCCCTGATGCCGGCAATTTTCTATCTGCTCTTCCGGGGGATATGGCCGCGACAGGGATCCTGGGGGATTCGGTTTGGCAGCGAGCTGGCGCTTTTCGCCGTGCTGGCCGCCTGGACCTGGGCGGGCAGCGGTTTCTTTAACAAAAAAAAAGAAAAGCCGCTGGCCATTGTTTTCATAATAACCATTCTTGACTTATGGATCGTCATTCTTTTTGTGCTTTGGCACAGCTGGGATTTCCAGTCTGCGGCCAGGGGCCAAGCGGTTTTTCTTGCTCGCCTGGCCGCCGTTTTGCTGCTCGTTCTTCTGACCGCAACCCTGGGCCTGATTTATTCCGCCTTGCGGGGATTGTTTTTTTTGAAAAAGACACGCCAGCCTGTCAGGTACTTCAAGGTCATGTTGGGCTGCTTCGTCCTTTCCTTTTTCGCTCCGGTCGTGGCGCCCGTAACCGTTCCTTTTTTCATGAGCATCACCATTTGTTTCATGGTGCTGAATTCATTCAGGGTGAAATGGATCGCCTTCCTGATAAAAAAGCAAAAGAAGCAGCTGATTGTCCTGGCCGGCTTGTCGCTGGGCGTTTTTATAGCCAACGCCATCCTGATCTTCAACAGCCCGTCCTTGGGCAAGATGATTCCGGCCTTGTCTCCTGGGCTTTTCCAGCTTGCGAAAATCATCCTGCTCTATGGGGCATGCTATTCCGGGGTCATCCTGTTTGCCACTCTCTTTCATTTGCCCACGGCCGACGCCTATGACCGCAAGTCCGAAGAACTTGCCTCGCTGGTTGATTTGAGCCAGTCGATCACCGGCGCGATGGAATTCAAGGAATTAGCTGAAAAAATCACCGCGGTCACCGCCGGCGTTTGCCATGGTGATTTTTCCTGGCTGCTGATCAGTCAAAACGACGCTTTCAGTGTCCCGGCTGCCTTCAATATCGGCAACCGCGAGGCGCGCGAGCTCGGCCTTGCTCTTTTGGGTGAGATCGCTCGGGACGATCGGACGGTGAGGTCTTTCCGTGATAAAAAGCTGAAGATTCACATCCAGAATGATGTCCTTAATTTTTCATTCAGTTCACTGGTGATCGCTCCCCTGCGCGTCAAAAACCGGACCACCGGGTATTTGTTCGTGGCCATCAAAAAGGATTCTTTTTTTGAAGAAGATGATATCCATACTATCGAGGCTTTTGCCAATTCCGCGGCCATGGCCTTGGAAAACGCGCGCATGCTGGAAACCAGACTGGATAAGGAGCGACTGCTCAAGGAACTGGAGGTGGCCAGGGTGATGCAACACCGCTTGCTGCCCCAGTCCGTCCCCAGCGCGGCCTGCGCCGATATTGCCGTCTATTTTTCGCCGGCCTACGAAGTCGGCGGCGATTACTACGATTTTTTTCTGCTGGACGACCGGCGCCTGGGATTCGTCATTGCCGATGTGTCAGGAAAGGGCCTGGCCGCCGCCTTCATCATGGCGGAGTTGAAGGGGATTTTTGAATCCCTGGCCGGCGTGGTCAATGATCCCGGCCAACTGCTGGCCAAGGCCAACGGCGTTTTGAGAAAAAGTCTGGAAAAGAACCGCTTTGTATCCGCCAGTTATGGCCTGATCGATCCGCAGGCCATGATCCTGCGCGTGGCCCGGGCCGGACACATGCCTTTTTTCCTGAGTTCCGGAGGCAGGATCGAATCCCATGTGCCGCCGGGGTTGGTTTTGGGGGCGGCCGATGAGCCGCTTTTCAGCGAGAAACTCAAGGAAATGACCATCCCCCTGCGCAGCGGGGACGTGATCGTTTTCATTACCGACGGCATTTCCGAGGCCAAGAACCTGATCGGCAGCGAATTCGGTTACGAGCGTTTGCAGAGCGTCATGCAGTCCCATCGGGACGCCAGCGCCGAAGAATTGACGAAGTTCATCATGGAAGAGGTCAAGGCCTTTGCCAATCAGCCGGTGCAGTATGATGATATAACCCTGCTGGTCATTAGAATAAAGTAAGCGGTCTCCCTGCTGCTGCCGTTTTTCAACGGATGGCCGGGGTTTGCTCTTGCGAAAATTCAATCTGCCTGGTTTGCAGGCTGGTTCCGGAAATTTTTTCCAGCCGGGCCAGGGCCAGGCTGTAATCGCACAGGGCCCGCAGCTCGGTATTCATGGCTTGGGTGAAATCACGCTGGTACTGCAAAACCATATAGCTGGTGCTCAGGCCGGCGGCCTGGCGCTTTTCCTCGGCAGCCAGCTTTTTTTCGGCCAGTTCACGGGCGGAACGGGTGGCCTGGATGCGCTGGAAACTGCTGGTCACGGAACGGGCAACGGTGGAAACTTCCAGGCCGATTTGCCGTTCCAGATCCAGGCGGCGCAATTGCGCTTCGCGGCGCTCCATCCTGGCCGCGGTGTAGGCTCCGCGCGAAAGCAAGGCATTCAGCGGAATGTCCAGCGAAAGGTACAGCGACCAGTTTTTATAGTTGAAGCCCATGGCGTTTTTAAAAGCATCGGCTACCGCTCCGGGGATCAGTCCGATCACTTCACCGGTGAAGGGGTCGTTATCCCGATAAATGATCTGGGTTCCGGACAAGCCGGGGCTCCAGTATTGGAAGTTGAGATTCAACGCAGGCAGCAGCTGGTTTTTGGCATATCCCAGTTCCAGATTCTTGCTTTTAAGCGTGATGCCCGTATTCGCGTAATCGGGCCGGCTGGCCAGCGCCTGGCGCAAGGCCTCCTCCGTGTCCACGGTTCTTTCCTCGCGGCGCGGATCGTCGCCCGGACGGATAATGACGCCGGACCCTCCATTTTCAGCCCCCAGGTTTATCGTGGAATGCAGCTCTTCTCGGCTGTTTTCCAGCAAGGCCAGGGCTTCCAGGATTTCCGCCCGGCGGCTGGCCGTTTCGGCTTCGGCGCTGAGGATTTCAATTTCGGCGATGACTCCCAGCTCAGCCATTTTCTTGTTTTTTTTCAGCAAATCCTCTGCCAGCCGCAGGGCTTGCTTCCTCGCTTCCAAATTGCGTTCGGCATAAACCAGATTCCAATAAAGTTCCTCGACACGGTAAACGGTGTCCAGCAGAGCCGTCTTCAATTCGTTGGCCGAGATATTGCGGTTGTGCCCGGCGATGATGATGCTCTTGCGGCTGATGCGGTTTCCCATGTCGCGCAGCAGGGGCTGAACCAGTTGAAACATCACCGTTCCCTCGTAACGGGGGTTGATGGTCTGGAAGCGCTGGTTGCTTTCATACTGGCTGGTGTCGACTTGAAGCGAAAATCTGCCGCCCAGCCAAAGCGCCTGGGTGAGCTGACCGGAAAGCTGCTGGCTCTCGGCGCTGATGGCGCCTTCGGCTTCGATCCAGGAATAAGATGGGGTATTGGTCTTGGCCTTGCCGATCTGGAAAGCCAATGCCGGCAGGAACTTCTCTTTTGTCTGCTTGAGCAAACCTTCCTGGCGTTCGACCTGAACGACCTTGATGCCCAGGGCGAGGTTGTTTTTCAAGGCGATGGCCAGGCATTCCTGCAGCGAAAATGTTTTTTCCTCGGCTCCAAAAGAGAATACGCTCAATAAAACAAAAAGCAGCAATAAAATGAGAAGCAGCCTTTTCATGCTTTCTCCATGCTTTTATTTTTTCTGTCTCCGGCCTCCGGTTTCCCGCCTCCGGCAATTGATTTGCTTTCTTTTTCCATCCAGCCGTCCAGGAGATGGATGACGCGGTCGGAATAGGAGGCGTTCTTTTCCGAGTGGGTGACCTGGATGATGGTGGTTCCTTCGCGGTTGAGCTTTTTAAACAACTCCATGATTTCTTCGCCCTGCTTGGAATTCAGGTTGCCGGTCGGCTCATCGGCCAGGATCAGTTTCGGGTTGATGATCACGGCCCGGGCCACGGCCACCAGTTGCTGCTGGCCGCCGGACAGCTGGCTGGGGAAAAGGTTTTTCTTGGCCACAATGCGGAAACGGTCCAGGGTATCGGCCACCAGGCTCTTGCGTTCGTCGGCCTTGACTTTTTTATAGAGCAGGGGTGTCTCCAGGTTTTCGTAAACCGTGAGTTCATCGATCAGGTGGTAGCTTTGGAAGACAAAGCCGATATTTTGCTGGTGGATCTGGGTGCGTTTCTTTTCGTTCAGCGAGTGGATCGCCTGGTCATAGAAGTAATATTCCCCTTCCGATGCGTCATCGAGCATGCCGATGATGTACAGCAAGGTCGATTTTCCTGCACCGGAGGGGCCCATGACGGTCAGGAATTCGCCCTCGCGCACGTCCAGGTCAATATTCCTGAGCACAAATGTCTTGACGAAACCGCTGCTGTAAAATTTGGTGATGTCCCTCAATTTGATCATGACTGGATCTCCCTATTTGGTTCTTGCCGAAATCGGCAGGTTCTTCATCTATCAGTTCTGGGGGCCATATTCCTCGGCATCAACGCGTCGGAACATGACCGGGATATTATTTTCTGTCGGCGAACCGATGGTCACCAGCTGCCAGTCGCGGTCGTGCTCGCGGATGATTTTTCTCAGGACTCTCACTTTCTCCTCGGAAGTGGGATCGGCGTTTTCCCAATTGACGATCTCCACCCGGTAATGCATGGTCTTTTTCCTGCCGTTGATGCGGACCTCGATTTCGATGTTTTGTTCGGCCTCCATGGTCGGTATCTGCAAAACCACTTCTTTCATGGTAACCTCCGTTGCTTTCCTCTGTTGATCTTATCTTTCCACGGTTTTGAGCTTGTAAAGCACCCGGCCGAGATAGCCGGCTTCGTTGATTTCGGCGATGTAGAGCCCGGGCTGCATGTGGGCGCTCGTCTCGAGGCGGGTGTGGGAAAGTTTTTCCAAAAGGGCCGCCGCCTCCCATTCGCTCTGGTTGTCGGCGAGCAAAACCGGTGTTTTTTCACTGACCAGCTTCTGCAAAATGTCCTTCAAACTCATGCTTCCTCCCAAATGATTCCTGAATACTCGATTCACAAAACAATATGCAAAAATGGTGCCAAGTATAGAGAGAAACAATCCGCTGAAACCATTATGGGAAAAGCATTTCCGGGGGTAGGCCGGCCGCGGTTTCTTTTTCGGTCGTCCCGCTGTCCGCTATTGATACAGCCATGTCCGCTGGCGGACACAATGGAACGGAGACCGCAGACCGGAGATCGAAAGATAAAAACAGTGGAAAAAGGAAAAAAATGCTGTTTTTCTTCCAGTTTCCGGTCTGCGGACTGCTGTTTCCGGTTTTCATCATTCGTATCTCAGGCTGTCCACCGGGTTGGCCCGGGCGGCGCGGATTGCCTGGAAAATGACCGTCAACTGGGCAACGAGCAGGGCCACCCCGCCGGCGGCGGTGAAAACCCATATCGAGATGGAGGTCCTGTAGGCGTAACTCTTCAACAGGTTGCCCATGAAATAATATGCCAGGGGCCAGGCAATCACGTTGGCAATGACAAGCAGGAACAGGAAATCCCTGGAGATCATGGCGATGATGCTGCGTACGGACGCCCCGAGCACCTTGCGGATCCCGATCTCCCTCGTACGCTGATCGGCGATGAAGGACGCCATGCCGAAAAGCCCGAGGCAGGAGATGAAAATGGCCAGGATGGCGAAATACCTGTAGATGCTCCCGCTCCTGCGGTCCTCGGCATACTGCCGGTTGAATTCTTCATCGAGGAAGGAGTATTCGAAAAGGCTGTTTGGCGCGAATTCGGCCGCTTTCCGTTTCAGATAGGAGATGGTCGCGGACAGGTTGCGGGGCTTGATTTTGACAAAAATGTATTCATAAGAGCCATGGCGCTGAGACAGGGTGAATACCACGGGGCCGATCGGGCTGTGGAGCGATCTGGAGTTGAAGTTCTTGACGATGCCGATGATGCGCCCCTTATCTTCCCAGATGGAAAACATTTTCCCGATCGGTGATGAGAGGCCCGTCATCCTGAGAGCCTCTTCGTTGAGAACGTAGTTCTCCTGATCCGTGGGAAATTTATTGTCAAAGCTCCTTCCCTGAATCATGTGCATGCCCAGGGTCTCGAAATAATCGTAATCGACGGATGCATCCGTCATGGTGAGATAATTTTCGGGCCCCCTGCCTTCCCAGAACACGGGATTCATGTGGCTGATGTTCAACGGAAGCCTGCGGGCAGCGGAAACGTTGACAATGTCCGAGTTGCGCCGGATCTCATTCTTGAACGACGGGTAGTTCGACCGCATCTCCCGGCTCATGGAAATGGACAGTACATGGTCCCGGTTCATGCCTATGTCCTTTTTTCTGATGAAGTCGAGCTGTTTGCTCATGATAATGGTCCCGATGATCAGGATGATGGTCGCGGTGAATTGGCTGACGACGAGGATCCTTCTCAGGATGGTGCCGCCGGCAGCCGCTGAAGATTTTCCCTTGCTGAGGACGGTAACGGGCTTGAAGGACGAGAGGAGGAAAGCCGGGTAACTTCCGGACAGGAGCCCTGAAAAGATGACGATAGCGGCGAGAATGAGCGCAATGGAACCGTCGCCGGCAATGTCCAGGGTCAGCTGCTTTCCCGCCAGGCGGTTGAATGACGGCAGAAAAAGATAGACCAGGCACAGCGCTGCCAGAAGCGCGAAGGTCGATGACAGGATCGCTTCACCGAGGAACTGCTTGATAATATCGGCTCTTGCCGCGCCCACGACCTTTCTCATCCCGATTTCCTTGGCCCGGGTATTGGCCCTGGCCGTGGCCAGGTTGATGAAATTGATGCAGGCAATGACCAGAATGGCGATGGCGATCGCCAGAAAGATATAGACGTAGACGATCGGGTCCGTTCCGTTCAAGGCGTACAGGTGTACTTTGGCCAGGGGTTGAATATGGAGCGGGACCTTCTGCTTGGTTCGCTTGTCGTGTTCGTTGAGGAATCCTGAGATCTTTTTCCTGAACTCATCCATGTCGGTATTCTGATGGAGCAGGGCATAGGTGTTGGCTTCATAAGACCAGCTTGTTTCTCCGCGTTCGCCCAGAAGTTTCGTAGAGCCCAATAAATCGAATTGCAGGTGGGAATTCGCAGGGATGTCCTTCATGATGCCGGTGACAATCAGTTCTGTCTTGTTGTTGATCCTGAGAGATTTTCCGATCGGGTCCCGGGTGCCGAAATGTTTTCTTGCCGCTCGCTCGGTCAGAACGATCGAATCTCTTGCGGCGAAAACCGTTTCGGGTGTTCCTTTCAGAAGGGGGAAGGTGAAGATTTTTAAAAAATCGTCGTCCACCAGGCCGCCCTGCTCGTTGAACGCCGTTTCCCCGTTCCTCACCAAGGCATCCCATTGCCAGTACCTGGCGATCTTGCGGACCTCCGGATACTGCTGCTTGAAAGCCTTGGCCAGGGCCAGGGGATTGGCGTAGTATTTCGTCCCTTCAAGCTCGGGAACCGTCAAGTAGATGGCGCCATAGTTATCATGGAACGTGTCAAAACTGAGTTCATCCCGGACCCAAAGGAGGATGAGCAGGCAGGCCGCCATCCCGATCGCCAGGCCGGCGATATTGATGAAAGCGTAACCTTTGTGACCACGGATGCCGCGCCAGGCCGATTTTAGGTAGTTCTTGATCATTCATGCCTCCTTTTTCTATTCATACCTCAGGCTGTCCACCGGGTTGGCCCGGGCGGCGCGGTAAGTCTGAAAGCCAACGGCGGTAAGAGCGAATAAAACGCTCAAGCCCCCAGTGAGGGCAAAAATCATCGGGTTGATTAGCGTCCGATAGAAATAGCCCTGTAGCCAACGTGACATCAGATAATAGCCCAAAGGCCAGGCGATGGCATTGGCGATAGCCACCCATTTGAAGAAATTGCACATAAACAAGGTCGTAATGTTTTGCGGGGAAGCCCCAAGTATTTTGCGGATGCCAATCTCCTTGGTTTTTTCCTCGGCCATGAAGGATGACAGGCTAACCAGACCCAGGCAGCAGATTAAGACGGCAATCAGGGTGAAGGCTAGGAATATTCGCCCCTGCTTTTTATCCTTGAGATATAGGTTGTTGAAATCTTCGTCAAAGAAATGATGTTCGAAACTGAAATTGGGATTGACCCTGCGCCATGCAGCCTTGAAATATTCAAGGGCCGACGAAAATTTTCCCGGCCTTATTTTTACTACCAGCAGCCCGCGGCTGCCGCCCACTTCTCGTGAAGTTATAATCAGCGGCAAGATGGGTTCGTTAAGAGGCCGGTGATTGAAATTATTGACTATACCTATAATGATTCCTTTCTGCCTCCAGAAATTGACGGTTTTTCCGACGGGATCCTTGATCCCCATTTGCCGGACAGCTTCTTCATTGATGATAATGTTGCTTCCATCGGTTGAAAATTTTTCGGAAAAATTTCTGCCCTGGATCATTTTCATCCCGAAGGTCGGAATGTAATCGTAATCGCCGGAAGCAAAAGCCACGGGCAATTCCTTTCCTTTTGGTTTACCTTCCCAATCCAACCCATCCCATTGCACGAAAATCTGGGAGGGTAGAAAACGGCAGGTCGTGGCGCTGGCGATGTCTGGGCTGTTGAGCAGTTCTTTCTTGACCATTTCCGCGCGCCGGCGACTATCGCCATGCATATGAATATAGACCAGATTAGTTCTATCCATGCCCATATCTTTTTCTTTGATGAAATTGATTTGATCATTGATGATCAATGTACCGATGATTAAAAAGGCGGATATGGCGAACTGGAAAATCACCAGTCCTTTGCGCAGAATTTCATTCCGGGCACGAAAAAAAGATCGCCTGATAGCCCCGGCGGTTGGAGATTTGGTCAGGATGAGGGCCGGATAGCTACCGGCAATTAATCCTACCAGCAGCGTCAGCGCAAACAGTTTTATTAATAGTGCAGGATTGCTTAAATCAGGGTTCAGTTTGCTTTGCGCCAATTCCCTGAAATGCGGTAATAAGACTTTGATAAGCCCCAAAGATCCTAAAAAAGCAATCGTGGCGTTGAGCAAGGACTCGCTGAAAAATTGGCGGGCTATCTGCACACGCGTCCCGCCCAATGTTTTTCTTATTCCCACCTCCTTGCTGCGCCGGTCAAAGCGTGCCGTGGCAAGGTTCATGAAGTTGATGGCCGCGATAATCAGGATCAGGCCGGCGATGATGGAAAAAATCCGTACGATTTTCATCTGGCCATCCGTGCCGTCGGGCCGGAACAAATGAATCCGATCGAGTCTTTGCAATTTCAATTTGCTTTTGCGATCCGGAGTAAATTCCTTCATTAAATCGACGATTTTTTTCTCAAGCCTTGCGGGCGAACAATTTTTGGCAAGCTGGATATAGGTGGGATAATTGTTGCCGCGCCAATTGGCCTCCAATGCCGCCAGATCCGCGTTGAAGCGGGAGTAGGATTGGAAGCTGAGGAAAAAATCGTATTGAAAATCGGAAGCGACCGGAATGTGGACGACTCCGGAAATGCTGAAATCTGCCCTGTTGCTGAGAGATAGAGTTTTCCCCAACGGATTTTCTTTTCCGAAATACTTCTCGGCCATGCGGTCGGTGATCACAATGGCGGCCGGATCGTTCAGTGCCTGAGCCGAAGTTCCCTGCACGAAAGGGAAAGAGAATATGGAAAAAAAGGATGGATCCACGAACAGAAAACCCAACTCACTGTGAATCTTTTCCTTGTAGCGCACCATGAAATCATCACTTGCCGTCCGGGTCGCAGAAACGATTTCAGGGTAGCGCTCAACCATGGTTTTCCCCAGGGGAAAGGGCAGCCAGGGATGCGCATCAGCCCCATCCGGTTGGGCTTCTTCCATGATCACCCGGTAGATATAATTGGCATTTCGATGAAAACGGTCGAAGCTCATTTCGTGCTGCACCCAGAGCAGGATCAGAAACGAGCAAGCCATGCCGATGGTCAGGCCAGCGATATTGAGAAACGAATAGCCTTTCTGCCGCTTGATGTTGCGCCAGGCTACTTTCAGATAATTTTTAAACATGGTTCACTTCAGACTACTCATACCTTAGACTGTCCACCGGGTTGGCGCGGGCGGCGCGGACGGCCTGGTAACCGACGGTCAGCAGGGCGATGGCCAATCCCATCAGCCCGGAAAACATGAATACGGCAACTCCTATTGAAGTACGGTAGGCGTAATTCTGCAGCCAACGGTGCATTAAGTAATAGGCGATCGGCCAGGCAATAAGGTTGGCCAGGCCGACCAACAGGACATAATCCTTGATTAGCAGCAGGGCCATTTCATGAATGGTTGCTCCGAGAACCTTGCGCACGCCGATTTCTTTTATTCGTTTGGCGGCCGCAAAGGAAGCCAGTCCGAAAAGTCCCAGGCAGGCGATAAAAACTGCCAAAACAGCAAAAATCGCATAGATGCGGCCGGTTCTAAGTTCGGATTGATATATCTCGTTGAAGCTTTCATCCAGGAAAGCATATTCAAAAGGCTCCCCCGGCACCAGGGATGTCCATTTATTTTTCAGTACCTTGACAACTGCTGCGATATGACCGGCTTTTATACGGACGGCCATGGTCCCCCTGCTTTGTCCTTTGAGCAGCACCAAAGGCGCGATGGATTCACGCAGCGATTCGAAATGAAAATCCTCGACTACGCCGATAATCGTCCCGGGAACGGTGACAATATGGCCTGGCTTCTGGGGATCATCCACTACCCTGATCAATTTTTCCCCCAATGGAGATTTGAAACCGAAATAAACAGCGGCGGCTTGATTAATGATCATGTCTTGTGCATCCCCGGCAAACTGGCGTGAGAAATTGCGGCCGGAGACAATCTTCATGCCTAGCGTGTCGATGTAATCTTCATCGATTTCCCAAGAGGAAATCGGAAAAGCCTGCTTGGGATTCGGATCGTCTTCACGGGCGATCGGCCCTCTGTTGCTTGATGAGGGGACGGGGAGATAGCTGGAAAGGGTGGCATGGATCACTTGAGGGTACTTTAATAATTCTTGCTTTAATGTTTCGGCGCGGTTTTCAAGTTGTCGGGTATTATGCAAAATTAGTACCTGTTCTTTGTTGAAACCGAGCTTCTTGTTTTGGATGTAATGCAATTGCTGGAAAATGATGATGGTGCCGATGATCATTACCGCCGAAACGGCGAACTGGAAAACGACCAGCCCGCGTCGCAGCCAGCCGCTTTTGGTGCTGCCAGGGGCGTGTCCGCGCAGGATGGCGGCGGGACGGAAAGCCGAGAGCAGGAAGGCGGGATAAGCTCCGGCCATGATCGTCACCAGCAACGTCAATACCAAAGCAACGGCAATTGCCTGCGGAGTCGTTAACGCTCCCAATAGCAACTCCTTCGCCGTTAAACTGTTAAAAAGCGGCAGCAGCATCGTCAGCAGCAGGCAGGCGATCCCCAATGCCAACAGGCATAGAATCAACGATTCGGTCAGGAATTGCTTGATCAGGTCCAGGCGGAATGAGCCCAGGACTTTTCGCAGGCCTACTTCCTTGGCCCGGGAAATGGAGCGTGCGGTGGATAGGTTGATGAAATTGATGACGGCCAGGATCAGGATGAAAAGCGAAACGGCTGAAAAAAGGTAGATATATTTGATATCGCCGTTGGGCTCGAATTCTCCGCCGTCATAATTGGAATGGAGATGGATGGCGGTCAACGGCTGCAGCGAGTAATCCAATTTCATCTTGGCCTTGGCCATGAATTCCTCGGCGCTGATGCCCATGAACTGCTTGATTTCCGGTCCAATATGGGTTTGGAAAAGCAGGGGCAGCTTTTTCTCGAGGTTGCGGGCCGACGCGCCCCGGCGCAGCAGCAGATAGGTCTGAAAATTCAATGACAACCAGGATGACATAACCGGATCCTTGGTCAAATCTAGGGTGGAAAACGAGACGATGAAGTCGAAGTGAAAGTGGGATGTCCGGGGAATATCCGCGAAAACGCCGCTGACCTGCCAATTTTCCTTGCCATCGATGCGCAGCACTTTGCCGACGGGATCAGCCATGCCGAAATATTTTTCCGCCGTTGTCCGGCTGAGCACGACGGTATGCGGAACAGTTAGCACTGTTTTGCGGTCACCTTTGAGCAACGGCACTGAAAACACTTCGAAAAACGAGGGGTCGCTGTAGATGACTTTCTTTTCCCTAAACACGGTTGCCCCTATGTTTATTTTCGCACTGCCTTCTTCGCGGAAGCGGACGGCATTTTCCACTTCCGGAAATTCATCCATTATGGCCTTGGCCACCAGGACGCCGTTGCCGACAATATTGTCCTCCGTGTCCTCACGAAAAATGCTGGTGGTGATACGGACGATGCGGTCCGCCTTATCGTTGTAGCGGTCATAACTCAGTTCGTCTTGGATATAGAGAAAAGACATTAGGCAAGCGGCGATGCCAATGGCCAGACTTGAAAGCGTGATCAGGGTATAGCCCTTGTTGCGCATTAAATTTCTGAAAGCCACTTTAAAATAGTTTTTAAACATGGTTCACCTCATTAAACGGAGACTGGAAACGGGAGACCGCAGACCGAAAGAGAAAAAAGAGGGAAAGGGAAAAGTCGCTGTTTTTCTTCCGATTTCCGGTCTGCTGTCTCCGATCTGTATTTATTCATATCTTAAGCTGTCCACCGGGTTGGCGCGGGCGGCCTTGATCGACTGGTAGCCGACCGTCAGCAGGGCAATGGCCAGGGTGGCCAGGCCTGAAAAAAAGAATATGCCGATGCCAATCGTGGTATGGTAGGCAAAAGACTGCAGCCAGCGGTTCAGAAAATAGTAGGCCAGCGGCCAGGCGATGATATTGGCGATCAGGACCCACCGGCTGAATTCATTGGCTAGGATAAAAACAATCCTGAAGATCGACGCCCCGAGCACTTTGCGGATCCCGACTTCCTTGGTCCTTTTCTCTGTCATGTAGGCGGCGAGCCCGAACAATCCGAGGCAGGAAATGAAGATGGCAAGTACGGCGAACGATGTGAAAATATTGTTAAGCCGTTCTTCCGACTGGTACATCCGGCCGAATGATTCATCCAGGAAAAATGAATCAAAAGCCATGTTGGGGAACAGCCGCCGCCACTTTTCCTTCAGCTTGAAAATAGTTACCTGAGTATTGCGGGTAGAGATTCTAACGGAGGCTAGCCCGAGGTTTTCCGGGGAGTTTGATATTACCAGCGGTTCGATTTTTTGATGCAGGGAGAGGGTATGGAAGTCCTTG
>JADFDP010000037.1 GCA_018262835.1 Candidatus Aminicenantota bacterium | reverse complement strand
CGGCCATTGGCCGCCAGGATCGCCAGCAGGGATTCACCTTGCAAAAAAGGCGGGATCTCCAGCCCCAAAATACCGCAGAGGGTCGGGAAAATATCCGCATGGCAGACATTCCTGGCACAAGTTCCCGGTTGGCGTCCGGGAATATAGACGAACAGGGGGACATGGATGGTGTTGTTGTAGGCGAAATAGGAATGGGTCTCTTCCCCCTTTTCTCCCAACGCTTCGCCATGATCGGCGGTCAGGACGATGATGGTCTTTTCCAAAAGGTGCTTTTTTCGTAAAAATTCGAAAAGCACCCCCAGTTGGGAGTCCACGTAGGCCACTTCGCCGGAATAGGGGTCGTTCGCGTATTCTTCCTTGAAGGGGGACGGCGGCAGATAGGGCTGATGGGGATCAAACAGATGGATCCAGCTGAACCATTTCTGCTTCTGCATGCCGATCCAGGCCAGGGCCGGGGAGATCACTTTATCGGCAGGCCTTTCCACGAAGAAAAACTCGCGTTCGTTGCGGGTTCCATAATAATCATCATAGAGGTCAAATCCCCGATCCAGGCCGAACCTGGAATCCAGGGGAAAGGCGCCGATGAAGGCCGCCGTCTTGTAGCCATGGTCCCGGAGGTATTGCGGAATGGTCAGGAATTTCTTGTCCAGTTTGAATCCGATGTTGTCGCTGATGCCGTGGTGCAGCGGCGTGGTCCCGGTCAGGATATTGGCGTGCGAGGGCAGAGTCACTGGGTTGTGAGCGAATGCCCGGCTGAAAATCAGGGACTTTTTAGCCAGGCCATCCATATTGGGGGTCCGGACATGTCTGGAATCCAGAATACCGACGCGGTCAAAGCGCAGGGTATCGACCGTGATCAGCAGCACATTGAAGGCCGGATGGCGGCTTTTATCCTGAATTGATAAAAGCACACCGCCCAGGGCCGCAAAAAGCAATAAAAAAGAATATTTCAGCCGCGGGGACCGTTTGGCAACCATGAATCCGCCTCAATAACAGCCTTATTTCACCTTGGAAAAAGCGTCGACAATGGCCTTGGCCGTGCCGAAATCGGGAGAATCGGGAGCCAGCTCCATGAATTTTTTTAGCGCGGTCAAAGCTTCAGGAATTTGGTTCAACGCGGTATGGGTCATTCCCAGTTGATAATAACCGGGGGCGAATTCTGCATCCACTTCCACGGCTCTTTTAAAGTATTTCAGCGCCAGATCGTTCTTGTTGTTGTTGAACAGATTGGCGCCGATATTGTAAAGGGTGTTGACATCCTTGATTTCCTCGAAAGGGATCTTCCCGTACCATTCCATGGCTTTTTCCATGTTTTTGGCATTGACATAGGAATTGCCGATCAAGGTCATGGTTTCAGCGCTTGTGGGCTGCTTTTCGAAGAGTTTCAGGTAAAACTCCACCGCCTGGTTATATTTTTCCAAGGCGAAATAACAGTTGCCGATATTTTTGTAAATGATGAACACCTCAGGATTTTTCTTTAAAATTTCTTCATAGGCCAGCAAGGCTTCCTGGTATTTCTTTTCAGTGAACAGCAAATTCCCTTTTTCCAGTTCCGTGACAATTTCCTCGTTGAGGACGATGCCTTCGATCTTGATCATCTTGATCTCTATTTCCGGATTTTTGGCCCCGGCCTGTTCATTGACCGGATAACTGACTTTTTTCGTTTCATAACCCGCCTTTTCGAAATCGATGTTCCAGCCGCCGCCGCGCAAATAAATAGCCCTCCATCTGCCTTCGCTGTCGGTTACCGGGTTGGGCAGGAAATATGACTGCGCCCTTACAGAATAAAGTTTCACCGTCACGCCCTCCAGCGGCTTGCCGCTTTCGTCGGTCACGATGCCCCTAATTTTCCCCTTGCCGGTCACGTCGCCCAGGGCAAAGAGAGAAACAGCCAGAAAAACGGCCAGGGTCACTATAATCAATGCTTTTTTCATGCATACCTCCTGAAAAAAAATTATATCACCAATGAAGAACAAAATAAAGCATCAATGGCGGCCGTGATAATCAGACGGATGGCGGTCAATATTTTTTCAATTGGACCGCAAAGCGAACATAAGCAAAAAAACCGCCCAGAAGACATTGAATCCCAACCGCCATACAAACGGCTGCCTTTCCTTTACGTAATTGTACAAAAGGGAGCAGGCGAAGACGGCCAACTGAATGATAAAAAACAAAAGCAGCGCCTGAGGCACGTTCAAGGAATTTTCAAAAAGCGATTTCAGCCCGGGGCGGAAAACGGAATTGAAAATGACGAACAGGTGAAGCACATAGACGAAAAGGGATTCGCTCCCCGCTTTTTTCAATATTTCCAAAAAGCGGCCGCCCCATCTCCGCATCAACCAGTCGGAAAGCCACAACAGCAAAAAAACACCACCGGTCTTGTTCAAATTTCCGGCAAAAGTAAGTTCGGCCTTGAAATAGAACTTGCTGGACTGGAAAAAAAACCAGGGAAAAAACAACACGCCCAGGAACAAAAGCGCCTTGAAAAAAATCTCTTTTTTCAACAGGGAATAGATGTAGGCCGTCACGATGCCGATGCACAGGAATCCCACCCAGGGGAAGACGGGAAAGACGGAGATATCATAGTTGAAATAGGGATCGATGACCGGATGGAGGCGGATCTGCCTGACCGTGTCCGGCAGCAGGAAGAAAAGGGCCCCGGCCAGTGCAGAAAACAGGACGACGATCTTTTCGTTTTTCAGCAGCACGGCCAGCAGGGTAAAAAGCAGCAGGCCGACACCAATGCACTGCAGGATGTCCGCGCGCAGAAAATCGTTGGCCTTGCCCTGGGAGACAAACTGCAGCGTTTTGCGCAGAGAGAGGAAAGGCAGGTGGATCCAGTAGCCGACGGCGATGACGAACAGGATGCGGCGCAGGCGCTTGAAAAAAGCCCGGTCCAGGTGGATGTAGTTCTGCCACTTGTTGTGAAAGGACAGGAACGCGGCGAAGCCGGCCGTGAACAAGAAGCCGGGGGCGACGAAGCCGTGAAACACCTCGTGGACCTTGTACCACTGCTCCTGGCGGATGGCCGGCAGCAGGTAGGCGCGGAACAAATGCCCCTGGATCATGAAGAAGAGCACAAAGAATCTGAACAGATCGACCGCTTCCACCCGCCGGATCAGCCCGGCGCCTTCGGCTTTCCAATGGCTCCATTTCATGGTTGTCTCCTCCGGAATAGTACCTGGAAACAATCCGAGAATCAACCGTTTTTTGCAAGAAAAAGCCTGGAAATTTGTTATGGCCTATGTCAAAACACTTTTTGGCCGGGCAACGTAACATTTGTTTGCCAACAAAAAACCGCATTGAGTATAATGAAACTGACTCAGGAGGGAATCAATGGGCATGAAGTGCAGTAAAAAAAGATGGGCCATGGGAATAGTGATTGTGCTGCTGATCGCGGCATTGATCTGGTTTTTTTCGAGCAACGGAAAAGAGACGGAAGAAAAATACACGATGGTCAAGATTGACCGCGGCGACCTGGAGGCTGTCGTCTCCAGCACCGGCACGCTCGGCGCCGTGACCACCGTCCAGGTGGGCACGCAGGTTTCGGGGCGCATTGCCAAGATCTACACCGACTTCAACAAGACCGTGAAGAAAGGCGAACTGCTGGCCATGCTCGACACCTCTTCGCTGCTCATGGCCGTGTCGGAAGCCGAATCCTCTTTCGACCGCAGCCGGGCCCAGCTGAAGCAAAGCCGTCAGGACTTGGATCGCATGCAGTACCTGTTCAAGGAAAACATCAAAACCAAGAACGACCTGGAACAGGCGCAAGTCAATTTCGAATTGGCCCAGGCCACGCTGAAATCCTCGCAGTCGAGTTTGGAACGGGCGCGGATCAACCTCAGCTATGCCTCCATTTACGCCCCCATCGACGGCATCGTCATCTCCCGCAGCATCGACGTCGGCCAGACCGTGGCCGCCAGCTTCTCCTCGCCTACCTTGTTCCTGATCGCCAACGACCTTTCCAAAATGCAGATTCTGGCCAGCGTCGATGAAAGCGATATCGGCCAGATCAAGGAAGGCCAGGAAGTGCGCTTTACCGTCCAGGCCCAGGCCGACCGGAAGTTTGCAGGACAGGTCAGCCAGATCCGCCTGGAGCCGACTACGGTGAACAACGTGGTCAATTACACCGTGGTCATCAGCGTGGCCAACAAAGAAGGCCTGCTCCTGCCCGGCATGACCGCCACCATCGATTTTCTGATCGGCCAGGCAAAAAATGTCCTGCGCGTGGCCAACGCCGCCTTGCGCCTGAAGCCCAGCCAGGAAATGGCACAGGAATTACTGAAGCAGTTTGCGGCCGGAGCGGGCGGAGGCAACGGCCACGCCCGGCATGGCGCGCCTGCCGGTCCGACTGCCGCCAATAGGGGCGGCTTTTCGGGACCGGTCGCCAGCGGGTTGAGAAAAAGGCCGAAGGACTTGGGCCTGCTCTGGATCATCGATGCCTCGGGCAAACCCAAGCCCGTCCGGGTCAAGACCGGGATCAGCGACGGTCAACTGACCGAGATCAGGTCTGAAGAGATCAAGGAAGGCATGGAAGTGATCAAAAGCATCACGCTCTCGGCGACAGAACAGGCCGCGGCGCAGGGGCCGCCGCGCATGAGGATACTGTGATCCGCTCTGCGGAAAATGACATGAGCCGCAAGGAAGCCGTCATCCGCACCGAGCGGGTGACAAAAATCTATGACAGCGGCGAAGTTCAGGTCGAAGCATTGAAGGGCATCGACTTGGAAATCGACCCCGGCGAACTGGTGGCGATCATGGGGGCTTCCGGCTCGGGAAAGTCGACCATGCTGAACATTCTCGGCTGCCTGGACTACCCAAGCGGCGGCAATTATTTTCTGGACGGCATCCATGTCAACGACCTGGACCGCGACCAGCTGGCCGACATCCGCAACCGCAAGATCGGTTTCGTGTTCCAGGGCTTCAACCTGCTGGCCAGGACCACCGCCTTTGAAAACGTCGAATTGCCGCTGCTGTATTCGCGGCAGCAGGAAATTGGAGATCCGGCGCAACTGACCCGACAGGCATTGGAACGAGTCGGGCTTTCCGACCGTGCCCGCCATTATCCCAATCAGCTTTCCGGGGGCCAGCAGCAGCGGGTGGCCATCGCCCGCGCCTTGGTCAACCAGCCGGCCATCGTGCTGGCCGATGAACCCACCGGCAACCTCGACACGCGCACGAGTATCGAAATCATGGCCACCTTCCAGGAACTGAACCGCCAGGGCATCACCATCATCATGGTCACCCATGAGCACGACATCGCCGCCTATTGCCGGCGCGTCATCGAATTCCGCGACGGCTGGATCATCCGTGACCAGGAGGTTCCCCGCCCCCACGACGCCGGCAAAGACCTGGAAGCCGGCCGCTGGAAAACTGCCAGCCAACCGGGAGAACGCCCATGAAGTGGAAGAACCTGATCAAGGTGGCGTTCAAGTCGATCATCAAGAATAAGATGCGCACCCTGCTGACCATGCTGGGCATCATCATCGGCGTCGGCGCCGTGATCGTTATGGTGGCCATCGGCAAGGGAGCCGAGCAGAGGATCCAGAACCAGATCGCCAGCATGGGCACCAACCTGATCATGATCTTCCCTGGATCCATGCAGTCGCGGGGGGTGCACATGGGTCCCGACCAGGGCGTGCAATTGACCCTCGATGACGTAGACAAGCTGAAAAAAAACAGCACCCTGCTGGAGGCCGTTTCGCCGGTGGTGCGGTCCGGAGTCCAGGTCATCGGCGGCAGCGGCAACTGGAATTCGTCGGTCTGGGGGGTTTCCGAGCAATATCTGGAGATCCGCGACTGGGAAATGACCTTGGGCGATTTTTTCTCGGCCAATGATGTCCGCGCCCAGAACAAGGTTTGCGTCATCGGCCAGACCATCGTCAAGAACCTGTTCGCCAATGAAGACCCGCTCGGCCAGCAGTTGCGCCTGCGCAACGTCCCTTTCAAGGTCATCGGCGTCCTGAAGGAAAGGGGACAGAGCTCATTCGGCCAGGACCAGGACGACGTGATTATCGCCCCGTTCACCACCGTGTATTATCGCCTGAGCGGCCAACCGCACATTCACCAGATCCTGGCCCGGGCCGCATCCCTGGAACAGATGACGCAGGCCCAGGCCGAAATCACAGCCATCATGCGCGAAGCCCACAAACTGCCCGAGGGAGAGGATGACGACTTTACCGTGCGCAACCAGACCGACATCGCCTCCACTGCCCAGGAGACCACCAAGGTGCTGACCATCCTGCTGGCCTCCATCGCCAGCATCTCCCTGCTGGTCGGCGGCATTGGCATCATGAACATCATGCTGGTATCGGTCACCGAGCGCACCCACGAGATCGGCATCCGCATGGCCATCGGCGCCCGCAGCCGCGACATCATGGTGCAGTTCCTGATCGAGGCCATCGTGCTCAGCCTTTCCGGCGGCCTGCTCGGAGTCCTGATCGGCTTTGTCTCCACCTACATCGTTCACTTGGCCACCGACTGGAACACGGTCATCTCCCTGGAAAACGTGCTGCTTTCCTTCGGCTTCGCCGGCGCCGTGGGCGTGTTTTTCGGCTACTACCCGGCCCGTAAAGCCGCCTCCCTCAACCCCATTGAGGCTTTGCGCTACGAGTGAGGCCGTACCGGCAACTGTACGACCGGTTTTGTCGGGATTGACCGCATACGTTTTTTTTGCTATGATGCAATTTCTCCGAGTTCAAAGCGCTACAGCCGAAAGGCCAGGTTCTTGAACCGCGAGGGCAAAGCCGGAAACGGCTCCGCCTCCCTGACTGGAAAGGAGAAAACGATGCGAAAAGCAGAGAATTTTCTAATAGAAATTTGTTGCCCGCGCCATGGCTGAAAAACCCTTGATCAGCGTCGAGGAAGCGGAAAAGGTCATTGCCTCCCTGCCGCTGAAGGTGAACACGGAGACCGTGCCGCTCCTGGCCGCCCAAAACCGCTTTTTGTCCCGGGATATCGCCGCCGCTTTCCCCATGCCCGAATTCGACAAATCGGCCATGGACGGCTACGCCTATATTTCCGAGGACCGTTCCCCGGCTTACCAGGTCAGCGAAACCATCGCCGCCGGAACTCCGCCGCGGTTCGCCGTTTCTCCCGGGCATTGCGCCAAGATCATGACCGGGGCCATGCTCCCCGCCGGGGCCGACCGCGTGGTGAGACGCGAATGCACCAGCGAAAAGAATGGCTTCATGAAGATCACCGCCGAGGACAAGAACCGCAATATCCGCTGGCAAGGCGAAGACCTCCAAGCCGGACAATTGGTCCTGGCCAGGGGCATCCGCCTGCAGGCGGCCCAGATCGCCCTGCTCGCTTCGCTCGGACTGGCCGAGGTGCCGACGGCCCGGCCGCCGCGGGTCGGCATCATCACCACCGGCTCGGAGTTGGCCGAACCCGGCACTCCCTTGGATCCAGGCCGGATTTACAACAGCAATTACTATTCCCTGGCCGCCCAGGTCAATGCCCTCGGCGGCGAAGCGCTGGCCATGGGACGCGTTGCCGACAATGCCGCGGCCACGGTTGACGCCATCGCTTCCTGCCTTGACCGCTGCGACGCGCTGATCCTTTCCGGCGGCGTGTCGGCCGGTGATTTCGATTACGTGCCCGCGGCAATTGAGCAAGCCGGCATTACCCTGCACTTTGAAAAAATAGCGGTCCAACCGGGCATGCCCACCGTTTTCGGCAGCCAAGAAGAAAAAATCGTCTTCGGTCTTCCCGGCAACCCGGTTTCGACCTTCGTGATATTTGAAATCTTCATCAAGCCTCTGTTGCTGCGCTGGATGGGGCATTTTTATCAGCCCCTGGTACTGCCTGCGGAATTGACCGAGACCTACAATCGCTCGCATGGAGGGCGCACCGCTTTCATTCCTGTTCGCTACCAGGACGGGCAGGCGGCCATGCTTTCCTACCACGGTTCGGCCCACCTGCATGCCTTGAGCCTGGCCAACGCCCTGCTGCGCGTGCCCGCGGGACAGCTCAGCATCCCCGCCGGGAGCACCGTCGATGTTCGATACCTATAACCGCCGGATCAATTACCTGCGCGTCTCGGTAACCGACCGCTGCAACCTGCGCTGCACCTATTGCATGCCCGAAGCCGGCATCGAGCTGAAGAGCCACGCCGATATCCTGCCCTACGAGAAGATCGTCCAGATCGTGGCCGCGGCAGCCGGGATGGGGATACATAAAATCCGCCTGACCGGGGGCGAGCCGCTGGTCAGGAAAAACATCGCCTTTCTGGTCCGCGAACTCAAGGTCGTCCCCGGCGTCAGCGAGGTCAGCATGACCAGCAACGGTACACTACTCGACCTGCTGGCCGGGGAACTCAAACAGGCCGGCCTCGACCGCTTGAACATCTCGCTGGATACGCTGGATGCCGGCAAATACCGGCAGATCACCCGCAACGGCAACATCGAACTTGTTTTTGCCGGGATCGCCGCCGCCCGCCGGGCCGGTTTCAGCGCCACCAAGATCAATATGGTGCTGATCCCCGGATTCAACGGCGATGAAGTGGAGCCCATGAAAAAATTCTGCGCTGAAAACGGCCTGATCCTGCAGCGCATCCACCATTATTCCTTGCATGACCTGAAAACCGCCCAGCAGGAATTATCGGCCGAGAGGCCGCTGGCCTGCCGGGCCTGCAACCGCCTGCGCTTGACAGCGGACGGCAGGCTGAAGCCCTGCCTGTTTTCCGACCGGGAATTCGCGGTCGATTTTTCCGATATCCCGGCCAGCTTGCAGAAAGCCGTAAAGGCCAAGCCCCGGCACGGCGTTGCCTGCCGCAACCGTGAAAACTGGCAGATAGGAGGATAGATGAAACTGAGTCATGTCAACCATTCCGGCAAGGCGCAGATGGTCGATATCAGCGGCAAACCGCCCTTGCACCGGGAAGCCGTGGCCGCGGGCAAGATCATCCTGGCCGCGGAAACGCTGGAACTGCTGAAACAGAACTTGCTGCAAAAAGGCGATGTCCTGGCCGTGGCCCGCGTCGCCGCCATCCAGGGCGGCAAAAAGACGTCGGAGCTCATCCCACTCTGCCACCCGCTGTCCATCCACCAGCTGGATGTGCAGTTCCGCATCATGCCCGACGGCATCGAAATCACCGCCAAGGCCGTCAGCGAAGGCCGGACCGGGATTGAAATGGAGGCGCTGACCGCCGTGAGCATCGCCGCCCTGACCATTTACGACATGTGCAAGGCGGTGGACAAGAAAATGATCATCGGCGCCATCGCCCTGCTGGAGAAAAGCAAACGTGAAATTCAAGGTTGAATCGGTCAATATCGCCGCCAAGAAAGGAGTTCAGAAGCACGAAGTGCCAGAGATCGTCCTGCTGGAGAATTTCGGCATCGAGGGCGACGCCCATGCCGGCGACTGGCACCGCCAGGTATCGCTCCTGGCCGGGGAGGCCGTGGATGCCATGAAGGCCAAGGGCCTGGACCTGGCCCCCGGAGCCTTCGGCGAAAACATCGTCACCCGCGGAGTGGATTGGAGCCGGGCCCGGGTCGGGGAAAAGATCATGATTGGAACCGTGGAGCTGCAGATCACCCAGATCGGCAAGGAATGCCACAGCCGCTGCGCCATCTATTACACGGCCGGCGATTGCATCATGCCCGGCCAGGGGATCTTCGCCAGGGTGCTCAGGGGAGGAAAGATCAATGCTGAAAGTAGCGGTGATTACGGTATCGGATAGGGCTTCCCGGGGAGAATACGCCGATCTGTCCGGGCCGCGCATCCGGGAGATCCTGGAGCAACGGCTGCCCGGGTCCGACATATCCCTGACCGTGATCGCGGATGAGGCGGCCGCGATTTCCCGGGCCATCACGGCCAACCTGGACAGGGACTACATCCTGACCTGCGGCGGCACCGGTCTTTCGCCCAGGGATATCACGCCGGAGACCTGCGCCCGGATCTGCGACCGCGACATCCCCGGCATCAGCGAATGGCTACGGCGCGAGTCGGCCATGGAAACCCCGCATGCCATCTTCTCCCGCGCCTACAGCGGCATGAAAGGACGCACGATCATCATCAATTTCCCGGGATCTTTGCGCGGCGCCGAATTCTGCGCCGACCTTCTGGCCGGCATCATGCCGCACGGCCGCGACATGGTCCATGGCGGCGGGCACGAAGCGCCCCGCTCCTGAAAACCTATTTTTTATCCCTGTTGCGCGCCCAGCTGATCAGCTCATCCAGGTCCTGGTCAATGGACTTGTGGTCATGGCTTTTGTGATTTCGCCCCGGCAGGGGAGCCTCTCCCGCGGTCGGCAGGGAATCCGCCTTGTCCGTGCGGCCGAGAAAGTGCTCGATCTTTGCAAGCAATTCCGTTTCGCGGAAGGGCTTTTCAATGAAATCATCGGCCAGGCCTTTATGAACGTGCATGCGCAGGTTGACATCCTTGTAGACCCCGGTCATCAAAATGATGGGGATATGCCGCAGCTCATCATTGCTCCTGATCTTTTCGCACAAGGCGATCCCGTGCATCCTGGGCAGGAGGATATCGGCTACGATGATATCCGGCTTTTCCCGGGTGATCAGCTCGAAACCGCTGATGCCGTCGGCGGCCAGATGGACAATATAACCTGCGTCGGTAAAAAGTTCCTGCAGGGAATCCTGAATGACCCGGTCATCATCAATAACTAAAATTTTCTTACCCATCTTGCCCCTTGCCTCTCTCCAAGAATCGTGGTGATATTATAGCACAAAAAAAAAATCAAGCCAAAAACGCGAAAATATTCTCGGTGGTTGCTTTTCCCTGACAAAGCAAATTATAATGCATTTTGAAAACCGGAAAAAATTCCCATGAATAAAATAATCATTTATTGCGACGGAGCCTGCAGCAACAACCAGCAGGCGCAGAACCGCGGCGGCTGGGGCGCCATCCTGCAATACAAAGGCAGGTCCAGGGAGATTTCCGGGGCCGAAAAAAATACCACCAACAACCGCATGGAGCTGCTGGCCTGCATCAAGGCCCTGGAGGCGATCAAGAATCCGGCCCTGCCGGTTTCATTATTCACCGACAGCGCCTACCTGCACAACTGCCTGGTGCAGAAGTGGTACCTGCGCTGGCAGAAGAACGGCTGGCTGACGGCCAACAAAAAACCGGTGGAAAACAAGGACCTATGGCTGCGCCTGCTGGCGCGGAAGGACCGTTTCCCCCATATCGCGTTTCACAAGGTGGCTGCCCACAGCCGTGTCGCCCTGAACGAACGCGCCGACCAGTTGGCCAAGGAAGCGATCGAGAAACTGTTGTAGGGGCTTGATTCATCAAACCCCTTTTTTGGTATAATCCAATCAGGTCAATACCTGTTCAGCCTCATGATCTCGGCGAGCGGCAGGCGCTCGGGCCTGGTTTTTTCGATCTCCGCCTGCTGTTCGCTCAAAAGGGAGTTGACCGGCAGCAGATGGGCGCCGACATTGACCAGGGTGATCAGGCGCATGTCGGCGGGGATGCCCAGGATCTCCTTGGCCTTGTCTTCATCGAAGCCGGCAATGGGATGGGCGACCAGGCCCAGTTCCGTGGCGCGCAGGATCAAAAAGGCCGTGGCCATGCCTGTGTCGAAGAGGAAATATTCCCTTTCCTTGACCACGCAATCCAGGTCCCTGCGGCTGGCCACGGCGATGATCATGGAGTCGGCCTTGGTCCATTCGTTGCCCTTGTTCATGGCCCCTTTCAGCCGGTCCAGGACTTCTTTGTCAAAGACAAAAACAAAACGCCAGGGCTGCTTGTTGAAGCAGGAAGCCGAAAGGGACGCGGCCGCTGCCAGGTCGCGAACCAGGCTTTCATCTATCTTGGCCGGCCCCAGCGAACGATAGGCACGCCGTTTCTCGATGATTTCCATCAATTTCATACTCCCTCCTGGATAGAATCAATTCGTTCTCGCCTGCGGAAGTTCTTATTTTTTGCCCCATTCCCGCTTCATTAGGAAGATTTTGCGCAAATGACCCATCTCCTCCTGGATAATCTTGTCCACGGCGGCGGATTTTCCCTTGGCGTAAATTCCCTGCAGTTCGGAAAAGAAGATGATCGAATCCTTTTCAAAGCCCATGGCCATGTCCAGGACCTCTTCCAGTCCGGACGCTTTGGCAAGCCTGGCAGCGGTCACCTCGCGGTCGGCCAGGGAATGCGCTTTGCAGAATTCGCGCATATAGGCCTGGTATTCCGGGTCGCGGCTTTCGCCCTGGATGCCGCCGCTCTGCTCCAGGAGTTTCTTGAAGAACTCCTCATGCTTGAATTCCTCATCGGCCAGGTACTGGAAAAGCTCGGTGATTCGCGGCTCGCCGAACTTCTTCATGGCCCCGACATAGAACTCGTAGCCATTCTGTTCGATATAAACCGCGAATTCCAGAATTTCCCTTACATCGAGCAAATACGACATGTTTTCACCTCTGTTTGCCTTTATCCCGCTCCAAACCCGAATTGAAACCATTCAGGTTCTGAATCAACTATATTATAAAAGCATTTTTTTTGCAATTTTCCGCGCCGCCGCACATGTCCATCGTGAGGAAACAATGAAAGGGCCTGGAGCGGCCTCGCCAATTTCAGAAGTCCGCCTTTCTATGATAGAATAAGGATATGAAAACAATCAAATCAACGATATGGATAACCGCGGCCATCCTAGGACTGGCAGTTTCCTGCCAGGCTCAGGCGGGCGGCGAGCCGCCCGATTTCAGCGCCAAGGATATCTCAGGCCAGGTTTTGAAATTGTCTGACCTCAAAGGCAAGGTCGTACTGCTTGATTTCTGGGCCACCTGGTGCCCACCCTGCCGGGTGGAGGTCCCCAACTTGCTCGGAATTTTCCGGCAGTTTAAAAGCAAGGATTTCGTTTTGATCAGCGTCAGTCTGGACCGCGACCTGCCGGCGGCCCGCAAGTTCGTCAAGGACAAGGAGATGGACTGGGTGCACATCATCGACTGGGAGGCCGGCCGCGAGATCGCGACCCTCTACCAGGTCGAATTCATCCCCTCTACTTTTGTGATCGGCCGCCAAGGCAAGATCGAAGCCCGCCAGCTGCGGGGCGACGAACTTAAAAACAAGATCGCCTCTTTATTGAAATAAGCCCGCTTTATTTGATTTTTATCTCAACATCCTGGCCGGCGATCCTGCGGCTGATGTAAAAGGTTTTCAGCGGCGTCAGCCCGGAATTGTGCGACTTGACGAAAACTTCGCAAAAAGAATTCCGCCAGTCTTTCTTGTACTTTTCGAAGGCGGCCGCTGAACTGGCGCGGTAGCCGAAACCGGCAGCCAGGGTGATGGTGGCGCTTTCCCCGTTCGGGGGCAAAGCCTTGCGCAAAGCCATCTGGTAGCCTTCACCGATCACCTTGCCGCTGTCCATGAAGCGGAACACACCCAGCAAAAACACATAGCTGAGATCTTTTTCCCCGACATTGCGGATGCGGAAGGATACTTCGGGAACGAGGAGGATGCCCTTGAAATCCTCTTCATTGACCTTGTCGTTGACCACCCATTGGCTGGAAATGTCGAACAATTCAACCGCCGCCTTCAGCTCGGCGGGAGACATGGCCGTGTTCATCACGGTGGTTTTGTAAACCAGGGCAAAAACCGCCAGGATCAGCAGCGTGGCCACTCCCAGCCAGAATTTGGAATTCTGCCAGAATTTTTTCTGGTATTCCTGCAGGATCTCTTCACCTTCTTCCGCTGCCGGCGGGGCCAGCGGACCCGGATTGCGTTTGTTTTCATTCATTTTTCTTCCTTGCCAACAAATTATACCATAAAAAGCCGCTGTGCACAGGCACGCCGGTAAAAACGGCGTAGCCGGCCCATGGGCGGCAATGGCCGCGGCGATTGACATTTAAGCCGATTTGTACTAAAATTTCCAGATGAAAGAGACTGCCGGCAGCGATTGGTTCATTATCAACTGCAAACCCAAACAGGAGTTTGACGCTGAAAAAAATTTGCGCACCCTGGCCGTCAACGTCTACCTGCCGGTCTACAGCAAAAGGATCAAAAAAAACAAGACCAAGATCGATCGGATCGCTCCCCTGTTCAGCGGCTACCTTTTCGCCCAATTCGCGGTTCAGGAGTTTTATCAGAAGGTGAAATACACCCGGGGAGTGAAGACCATCCTGGGTTACAATGAATACCTGTGGACCATCGCCGATGACAAGATCCGGGACATCAAGTCCCGTGAGAGCAACGGCCTGGTCGTCCTGCGTAAAAAGGAAGACCGTTTCAGCAAAGGCGACAGGATACTGATCGATGAAGGGGATTTCGAGGGCTGGGAGGGAATTTTCCAGGAAGAGCTGCCCGATCGGGAAAGAGCGATCATCATGCTGACCAACGTCAAGTTCTCGAGCAAGCTCATCCTGCCCAAAAAATACCTGGTCGTACACCGCTAAAATGAAAAAATCAATAATATAAGGAGCTTACCATGAAAGGAGTTACGGTTTGGTTCACTGGGCTTCCCTGTTCGGGGAAAACCACGCTGGCATTGAGGTTGAGCGCGGAACTCAAAAAACGGGGTATCCAGGCCGAAGACCTGGACGGTGACATCACCCGCAAATATTTGAGCAAAGGGCTGGGCTTTTCCAAGGAGGACCGCGATGAGAATATCCGCCGGGTGGGTTTTGTCTGTTCGCTGCTGACCCGACACGGCGCCGTGACCACCGCCGCTTTTGTCTCTCCCTACCGCAGCATCCGCGCCGAGATCAGGGAAATGATCGGCAATTTCATCGAAGTGTACGTTAAGTGCTCGCTGGACAAATGCATCGAGCGCGACGTCAAGGGCATGTACAAAAAAGCCATGGCCGGAGAAATCAAGAACTTCACCGGCATTTCCGATCCATTTGAAGAACCGGAAAATCCCGAAGTGATCGTGGAAACCGACAAAGAGAGCGAAGACGAATCCCTGCGCAAGATCCTGCAAAAAATGGAAGAATTGGGCACCCTGCCCGCCGCCGGCAAAGATATTTTCATCCCGGACTACCTGCGCCATGACCTGATTAAAAACCTGGCCAGCCAGAATTTCCCCGACCTCCCCACTTTTGTTATCCATATCCTCAGCCGTTACGTGTCGCAGAACAGCGGTTCCAGTGAAATTTCCAAGGCAGAAGAGGACGCGGTCAGGGAAAAGCTGAAAAAACTCGGTTACATAAGCTAAGGAGACAAACATGATCATCAAACCGCATGGAGGCACACTGATCAATCGCATCTTGTCTGAGAAGGAAAGGGAAGCCATCCTGTCATACCAGGATAAGTTCTTCAACCTGGAGATCAATGAGGAAAAAGCCATTGAAGTCCAAAACATCGCCACCGGAGTTTTTTCTCCACTGCAGGGATTCATGACCCAGGACGATTTCCGTGAGGTCGTCCAGCGCAACCGGCTGGCCAGCGGCCATCCCTGGACTTTACCCATCGTCCTGTCCGTGGACAAGGAGAGTACAAAAAAATTCGCCAAGAATGACACCATCATCCTGAAAACCGGGGAAGCGTCGATTGCTTCCATGCAGGTGGAGGATATCTACACCTGGAACTTTGAAGAATACGCCAAGAATGTCTACGGGACGACCGACGAGAAACACCCCGGCGTTCAGCAACTGAAAGCCAGCGGCGAATACTTTGTGGGCGGCAGCATCAACTTTTTGGGCAGCCCCATCTCCAATTTCCCCTCCTATTACCTGACCCCGCGCGAAACCCGCGTTCTTTTCAGGGAAAAAAAGTGGGATACCGTGGTCGGCTTTCAGACCCGCAACGTCTCCCACCTTGGCCATGAATACGTGCAGAAATCGGCCCAATCGATCGTGGACGGCCTGTTCATCAACCCGGTGATCGGCAAGAAAAAGGCCGGCGATTTCACCGACCAGGTAATCCTCGACTCATACAAGGTGCTGATCGACGAATATTATGTCAAGGAACGGACCGTCATGTCCATACTGCAGACCGAGATGCGCTACGCCGGTCCCAAAGAGGCCATTTTTCACGCCATCGTGCGCAAGAATTTCGGTTGTTCGCACTTCATTATCGGCCGCGACCATGCGGGAGTGGGCAATTATTACCATCCTTTCGCCGCCCAGAAGATATTCGATTTCTTTCCCGACTTGGGCATCATCCCCATTTTTTTCATGAGCTTCTTTTTCTGCAAAAAATGCAACTCCATCGCCAATGACAAAACCTGTCCCCATCCCCAGAGCGACCATATCGATTTTGCCGGCAAGATCATCCGGGAAAAACTGGTCAGCCATCAGACGCCGCCCGAATCCATGATGCGCAGGGAAGTGGCCGAAGAGATCCTTAAGCATGAAAATCCCTTCGTGGAGTGATGCCGGCGCGCCGGGGCTGAAAATACCCGCCATGGGAAAAGGGATCTTTTTCTGGATTGGCCAGGGAGGTTAGTCCCATTTTTAAGAAAAAAGGTAAAAAACTCCTGATCATCGGGCTGGATGGGGTTTCCCATGAAATGCTTGCCGGCAACGGCCAGCCGTCATTGTTTCCCAATCTTAAGAAATTCTTCGCCGCTTCGACCGTGAAAATGTCGGCCTCCATTCCGGAAATTTCGGCTGTGTCCTGGTCCAGTTTCATGACCGGGACCCAATCCGGCAATCATGGCATTTTCGGTTTTGTCGATCTGACAGCCGGCACTTATCAATACCGTTTCCCCAATTTCAGCGACCTTAAAGCCCCGACTTTTTTTGATGAATTGGGACTGAAAAACAAGCATTCGGTCATCATCAACCTGCCGGCGACTTATCCGGCCCGGCCCATCCCGGGTGTTTTGATATCCGGATTCGTTGCCCTGGATCTGGAAAAAGCGGTTTTCCCGGCCAGCTATATCCCCATCTTAAAGCAAATGGGCTATCAGATCGACGTGGATGCCGGTAAAGGCAAGGACAAAAAAAACGAGTTCCTTGCCGACCTGCACTGCGCGCTGAAGATCCGCAAACAGATCGCCGACATCCTATGGGAAAAAGAAAATTGGGATGTTTTCATGTTCACCGTGACCGAAACCGACCGGCTGCAGCACTTTCTCTATGACGCCTGCGGCGACAGCCGCCATCCATTCCATCGCGAGTTCAACGGTTTTTTTAACGAAGTCGACCAGATCGCAGCTGATTTTCTGCAGCGGGCCGCCTCCTGCGGGGACGTGGAGGTCGTAGCCCTGTCGGATCACGGCTTCTGTCCCATAAAAAGCGAAGTGTACCTGAATCCCATTTTAAAAAAACACGGCTATCTCAGCATGGAAAAGGCGGAAGCCAAGAGCCTGGCAAACATCAGCGCCCAGTCCAAGGCCTTCGCCCTGGATCCCTCGCGGATATACATCCACCAGAAAGGCAAATATTTCAAAGGCGGAGTGACCCCAGCGGACATGCAGAAAATCAGGGAAGACCTGAGGCAATTGTTCGAAAATTATGAGGTGGGGGGCGAAAAGATCCTCAGCAGAGTTTACTTCAAGGAAGAATTATACAGCGGCGCGCAAATGGCGGCCGCCCCCGACTTGGTTCTGCTTTCCAAACCCGGATACGACCTGAAAGGCGGCCTGGAGAAGGACCGGGAAACCGGCATCAGCCATTTCTCCGGCATGCACAGGCAAGACAATGCCTTTTTCGCATGCAGCCGCGGCGAATTGATCAGCAAACCCATGACCATTTTTGATGTCAAGGGTTTGCTGTACAAGCTGTTGGCTATTTAACCCTTTCTTTCTGCTTCTGCAGGTTCTGGGCCAGGTTGCGAATGACCGGGCTGATATTCCGGTCCTGGGACAGCAATTTCAGATCGCGCATGTGCAGCTGCTTGATAAAACCAATGGCGCGGTTGATCGGGGTTTTGGGATTCTGCACCAGGCCCAGGATGATGGTGTAATTCTTGGTCCAGTCGCGGTTGTTGGCAATTCTACCGACGATTTCCGCGGATAAGCTCAAATTGCGGATATGGATCAGCACTTCATCGTCGGCCATTTTCGGGCTGTCCAGCACGGCGGCCTGCACCATCTTGTTGGGATCCTTGATCAAAACCAGCCGTTCGGTCTTGTTCCCGGTCAAAGCCAGGCGTACGCGCTCGGAAATCGACATGCGGTTGATGCGCTGCAGAGTGGACATGGCTTCCTGCTGGATCGTTTCCGCATCCAGCGGGGCTTCCTCTTTTTGCTCCTCGGCAATGACCGTGGCCAATTCCTCCAGAACTTCGGCTTCGGGAATGGTTTCAGCGGCCTTGGGCTGAAAATAAAATTCGCGCAGCTCCTTGATCCGGCCGCGGATGAACGGGCCGCATTCCGGGTTGGTTTCCATTTTTTCCATGATCTCCGGATATGCGATCAACTGGACCTGGTTTTCCATCAGGACTTCCAGGACGACTGACTTGGCCTGAGCGGCGATGCGCAGCAGGAATTCGGTCGGAAAATTCTGGTTTTGAATGATCAGGGTCAGGATATTGAAATAGCCGGCGTTCAGCGCCTCCTGCAGGATGAAGGCAGCCACCCGGGCGTGGGCGTCTTTTTTTTGCACATATTTTTCCTTGATGGGCAGGGAGATTTGGCCCAGCAATTCCAGGGCCTGAACGCGTGACCTCTGGTCGGGCAGCACGAAAACCAGGCTTTCCAGGTACTCCTCCTCGGTGAAAGCCAATTGCTTGCCCAGCAGATATTTCAAGAGTTCATCGCTGGGTGTTCCTTCGGCGATTTTCAGGACCAGGGGATTTTTGGATACCATGGATCAGCGCCGCAATATTTCCTGCAAATTTTCTGGATTGACGACCAGTTTCAGGGCTGTCGGCGAGCGGCGGAAAAAGGACACTGCCTGGCCGTTGAGGGAAAGCCGCAGCGCCTGGGGATGGGCAATGATGATGGTCAGTTGGTAGCCTTTCAGTGAGAAGACCTCGTCCTTGCGGAAAGTCTTTTCCACGACTTTTTCGCTTCCGCGCCACAATTGCAGCCAGCAGGGAGCATCGAAAGCCATGAGCGCGGCGATCGGAGGCCCGGTCAGGCAAAAATCCGCCTTGTGGGGCAGCAGGTCATTGGAAAAAGCCGGAAATTCGCTGATTGTCGCTTTCCCGTCCGCAAAGACCGCTTGCCAAACCTGGGGAGGTCCCAGAAAAAGATAAAAAAGAGCACCCAGAACCGCCAGCATGATCAACGCCAGCAAAATCCCCTTGCTCCTTCTGATCTTGATATATGCCATCTTGTTCAGGAACTGGTCGGGCGGCGGGTCTCCGTCATTTTTCAAGACATCCTTCAGATAGGCCTGATAGGTATTGAAAAATGCCGTGTCATCGGCACCGCAGGCCTTCAGGTAATTTTTAATATAGTAATGGATATAGAATTTCCCTGGGAACAGGTCGAATTCCTCATCTTCCAAAGCTTGCAGGAATTGGGTGCCGATGCGGGTTTCGGTGGATATGTCGGCCAGGGAGATGCCGCGCATCTCCCTCTCCTTCTTCAGCGCCTGCCCCAGAATTTTTTCCATGGCCTATTGGTAGCATAACCGATTATCTAAGTCAATATTCGTGATTCGTAGGGCAAAATTCGTAATTCGGAAGAAAGCAGCATCCGTTCAAACAAATGCTGCTTACGAATCACGTCTCCTTGAGGGTGGGATGAGCTCCCTGCGGTCGCAGTTCCCACCCTCGAGGGTGTTTTCAAATTTTAGAGTTTAGGTAAAAAAAGATTATCGGTTAGCAAAGGTTAAAGGAAACGGAGAGGGTGGGATTACTCGCGGCCCGCTGGGGTCGCTCGCCTGCGGCTCCCTCGCTGCGCTCGGTCGTGCCAATTTGGGCTACTTGCCCAAATTGGTCGAACCCAGATCTTCGTGGGTTCGAACCCCACCCGAAAATACATTTAGTTAGAAGATTCGAGGTCAAGACAAGATTATTTGGTTATTAGATATTTAAAGAAACGGAGAGGGTGGGATTCGAACCCACGGTCCGGGTTTACCCCGGACAACTGCTTAGCAGGCAGCCCTGTTCGACCACTCCAGCACCTCTCCATATCTGCCGAGGAGGGGACTCGAACCCCTACAGGCAAATGCCCACAAGCACCTCAAGCTTGCGTGTCTACCAATTACACCACCTCGGCCTGCATGCGACAAAATCGTATTCCTTGAAATTCCTTTTGAATGCAAAAACCGCGTTGCCTACTTGCCGGGCTCGTTTTTCGGCTGTTCCTGGGGAACGGCGCTTCCGGACTTGAGCGGCTGCGACGATTCGGTCTTGGCCGCCGGCTTTTCTTTGCCCAGCACCGATCCGGAACGGCTTTTGCCGGCCGCCAGCACCTGCAACAGCAGCGAGGTCACCATGAACAGGATCGCCAGCGTGGTGGTGATTTTGGAAAGCAGCGTGGCCGTGCCGCGGGGACCGAAAGTGGACTGGCTGCCGTAGCCTCCGAAAGCCCCGGCCAGATCGGCGCTTTTGCCGCTCTGCAACAGGACAACGATGACCAGTAAAAGGCATACAACTATATGAAAAAAAAGTAAAACGCCTTCCAAGTTGCCTCCTATGCGTTCAGAAGTTTCAACGCATTTTGGATTATAGCAGAAAATTGATCCACTTTCAAGGAGGCGCCGCCCACCAGAACTCCGGAAATGTCTTCCTGGGAAAGCAGTTCCAGGCTGTTTTCAGGCTTGACCGAGCCGCCGTATAGGATTTTAATTCGACTCCCCGGAGCTATTTCCTGCAGCGTTTGCCCGATAAAATGGTGCACTTCCTGGGCTTGCGCGGGAGTGGCGTTGCGGCCCGTGCCGATGGCCCAGATCGGTTCATAGGCCACGGTGATCTTTTCCATATTGGCGCCGGCCACTCCCTGCAGGGCCATTTCCAGCTGTTGCCTGACTTTCGGCAGCGTCTTTCCCGCCTCGCGTTCCGGCAGGGTTTCACCGACGCACAGGACTGGCGGCAGATTGAATTTTAGGGCCGTTTTCAGTTTTTTGTTCACGTCTTCGTCGCTTTCAGCAAATATTTCCCGCCGCTCGGAGTGCCCGACCAGAACGCAATCGGCCAGCTCCTGCAGCATCAAGGGCGAGATCTCGCCGGTGAACGCCCCTTTTTCCTCGAAAAACATGTTTTGGGCGCCGATTTTGATCTTCGCTTCCAACCCGTGTGTGGCCGCCAGGGAGGTATAGGGTGGAAAAACAACCACTTCCAGGCCGGGAGCGGCGGAAAATTCCTTGGCCAGGGCCCGGACAAATTCCCGGCTCTCGGCAATGGTCTTGAACATTTTCCAGTTGCCTGCGATCAGGTACTCTTTGCGCATCATCCCTCCGTCAGAGCTTCAATCCCGGGCAGCTTGTCGCCGGAAAGAAACTCCAACGATGCTCCCCCGCCTGTCGAAATATGGCTGATGCGGTCGCCGACCCCCGCCTTGTTGACGGCGGCTACCGAATCGCCGCCGCCGATGATGGTCGTGGCCCTGGCATCGGCCAGCGCCGCGGCGATCTCCAAGGTGCCGCCGGCAAAGGCATCCACTTCAAAAACTCCCATGGGGCCGTTCCAGAAAATCAAAGAGGCGCGGCGGATCTCGCCCTGGTATTGCTCGATGGTTTCCGGGCCGATATCCAGCCCCATCATTTCGCCGGGAATTTCCTCCCCGGGCCGGATGATGCGGATGGTGATGTTGGGGTCGATCT
>JADFDP010000036.1 GCA_018262835.1 Candidatus Aminicenantota bacterium | reverse complement strand
TCTGACCGAGCGCAAGCAGGCTGAGGAAAAAATTAGAAATTCCCTGGCCGAGAAGGAGATACTTTTAAAGGAAGTCCATCATCGCGTCAAGAACAACCTGATGACCATCATCGGCCTGATCAAAATGCAGGGAACCAAAGCCGATAACGAAATGTTCGACCCTTTGCTGCAGGAACTGGAAGGCCGGATCCGCTCCATGGCCCTGGTCCATGAGCGTCTCCATAAATCAGAAGATCTGGCCCATATCGATCTGCAAAGCTATATTGAGAACATGAGCGCCTATATGCGCACGCAATTCGGAACGGAACGCGATATCCACTTCTCGGTGCAGGCGGCGGACGTGGCGGTGAGCTTGGATATCGCCATTCCCTGCGGATTGATCCTGAACGAACTGATCAGCAATGCCTTCAAGCACGCCTTCCCCGGGGACAAGCCCAGGGCCGGGGAGGACAGCTGCAAAATCGCCGTAACGGTGAAGCATGAAGGCGGAATACTCGCCTTGTCCGTAGCCGACAATGGGATGGGGCTGCCCGCCTTAACGAACTGGGAAAATCCGGGAACCACGGGACTGCGGTTGATCAAAATGCTGAGCCAGCAGCTCAACGGTTCCATTGAATTGGCCTGTTCCCCAAGCACTGTTGTTGGTTTGAAATTTCCAGTGTCCGTATAAATTTATTGACATCAGGATAATTCCCATGCTATTTTTGACCCATGATCAGCGCCTCTTTGAGTAGAAGATGGCGCAAGCGAGGCGGGGGAATGACGGATGAAAATACTGCTGGCTGAAGACGACTTCACCACGCGGAGCATGCTGGCCGCGATCCTGAAAAAATGGGGCTATGACCCCGTTGTCTGCGAAGACGGCCATGCCGCCTGGAACGTGCTGCAAAAGCCTGAGGCGCCCAGGCTGGTCCTTCTCGATTGGAATATGCCGGGGCTGGAAGGACCCGAGGTCTGCCGCCGCCTCAGAAAAAAAGAAACGGCCAATCCCAGCTATGTCATCCTTCTGACCGGCCGCGGCGAGAAAAACGACATCGTCCAGGGCCTGGAGGCCGGGGCCAACGACTATATCTCCAAGCCCTATGACAATGCCGAACTGCTGGCCAGGATCCGTGTGGGCCAGCGCATGCTGGAGCTGCAGTCCAGCCTGCTGGCAACGCAGGCCGCCCTGGCCCACCAAGCGACCCACGATGCCCTGACCGGCATTTTCAACCGCCGCGCCATCCTGGACCAGCTGGCCCGGGAACTGGCCCGGGCGCTGCGCCAGAGCGTCAGGCTGAGCGTCGCCATGTGCGATATCGACCATTTCAAGGAAATCAACGACCGCTTCGGCCACCAGGCCGGCGACGAAGTGCTGGTCGCTTTAACCCGCTGCCTGCAGGCCAATTTGCGCGAATATGACTATGTCGGCCGCTATGGCGGCGAGGAGTTCCTGGTCATCGCCACCGGTTCCACCGCCCAGGGCGATGACGGGCTTTACGAGCGGCTACGCCAGCAGGTGGCCGCCCTCGAGGTTAAAACCATGACAGGGAATGTCGCCATTACCGTCAGCATCGGCACCGCGCCGGGGACCGGAAAAAGCACGGTCGACGCCCTGCTGGCCGCCGCCGATGCGGCGCTGTACCAGGCCAAGGCGGCGGGCCGCAATCGGGTGGCCCGCAGCCAGGACGAGAAGATAGGGAAAGATGAGTCCGGGATTGGATGACATGAACGGGAAAAATATTTTGAAAAAAATGGCTCCTCAGGAGGGACTTGAACCCCCAACCTAATGGTTAACAGCCATCCGCTCTGCCGATTGAGCTACTGAGGAACCCGGGAATAATTATAGCATTCAACCTGGGGAGTGTCAATTGAAATCGTCGAATCCTGATCTAAAATCAACGCACCGGGCAGCGGAGTGCACTCACGGGCGCTGGCTCCTAGAATGCCGGCGCAGGGAATAGGCGATGAAGGTCAGGGAAAAAACCGTGCTGCCGGTCAGGACGATCACCGCGCCACTGGGCAGGTTCAGGTAGTAGGAGAGCAGCAGGCCGCCGATCATGATGCTCTCGGCGATCGCCGTGGTCCACAGGACCAGCGCTTTGAAGGAGCGGCTCAACAGGCGGGCGGTGGAAACCGGGATGATCAGGATGGCGCTGACCAGGATGACGCCCAGGACGCGGATGCCCAGCACCAGGGCGCAGGCCAGCATGACGTAGAGCAGCAATTGGTAGAAATCGGGGTTGATGCCGGCCATGTAGGCCATTTCCCGGTCCAGGGCCAGCAGGGTCAGCTTGCGCCGGTTGCGGATGATGAAGGCCATGATCAGAACGGCCAGGACCACGATCAGGGCCAGGTCCTGGCTGCGGATGGCCAGGATGTTGCCGAACAGGTAGCCGATCAGTTCGGGCTGGTAGCCTTTGCGCAGGCTGATCAGCACGATGCCCAGGGCCATGCCGCTGGTGAAAAGGATGCCGATGATGGCGTCGCTGGAAAGGCTGCTTTTCTTTTCCAGCCAGTAGATCAGGACGGCCAGGAGCATGCTGAAGAGCAGGGCCGAAACCAGGGGGCTGAAGCGGGTCAGCAGCCCGATGGCCGCTCCGGCCAGGGCGGCATGGGCGACGCCGTCGCTGAAAAAGGCCATTTTGCGCAAGGTGACGAAGATCCCCAGGTAGGCCAGCAGGATGCCCAGGACCAGGCCGGCGATCAGGGCCCGTTGCATAAACGGCAGCTGCAGCAGTTCAACCATGGTCGTGGTCTTTTAGGTCGGCGCTGTCGCCGTAGAGTTTTTTCAGGACTTCCCTGGTCAGCGCCGTCCGCGTCTCGCCATGGGAGATCAGGTCGCGGTTCAGGCAGATGATGCGGTCGGTGAACTTGTAGACCATGCTGATTTCGTGGGAAACCATGATGATGGTCACCCCGTGCTCGCGGTTCAGGCGGTGGATGGTCGAATAAAAATCGCTCAAGCCCTCGATGTCGATGCCGCTGGTGGCCTCGTCGAGAAAGAGGATGCGCGGGCGGTGCAAAAGGGCGTGGGCGAGGAGTACGCGCTGCAGCTGCCCCCCGGACAGTTCCCCGATCAATTTGCCCTTGAAGCCGGCCATGCCTACTTCGTCCAGGACTCCGCCGGCCGGGAGTTTTTCCGGCGTCCGGCAGGTCAGGTTGATGAATTCCTCGACGGTCAGGGGGAAGGTGGGGTCAAAGGCGAAGCGCTGCGGCACGTATCCCACCTGCGACAGGACCTGACGCACGGGCCTGGCAAAGACGCGGACCTCGCCCTGGAAGGGGACCAGGCCGAGGACCGCTTTCAGCAGGGTGGTTTTGCCGGAGCCATTGGGCCCGATCACGGCGATGATCTCTTCTTTTTCTATGGTGAAACTGACGCGTTCCAGCGCCGGTCCGCCGGCGAAGCGCACGGTCAGATCTTTCACTTCCAGGATAGGGGGCATGGGTCAGCGCTCCAGGGCGCGGCGAATGGCCCTGGCGTTGCGCCGCAGCAGGTTCGCATAGGAATCTCCGGGGGAGGAACCGCCCAGCGGGTCCAGGACGACCAGCTCCAGCCCCAGGTCTTCCAGCATGGGCTCCAGGCTTGTCGAGGGCAGCTGCGGCTCGGAAAAAATGGCTTTGATTCCGGATTGATTGGCCCGGGCGTACAAATCCCGCAGATCGCGCGGCGAAGGCTCCCTTCCCGGGGAGGATTGGAAAACCGCGACAATCTCCAGGCCGTAGGCGGCGGCGAAATAGCTCCAGCCGTCATGGAAGACGATCACCTTGTTGTTTCTCAATGCGGACAGTTCTTTCTTGATCTCCTCGTGCACGGCCGCCAGTTCGCGGGCGTAGCCGCGATAATTCCCGTCGTAGAAAGCGGCCCGGGAGGGATCGGCCGCGGACAGCGCCGCGGCTATATTCCTGGCCATGATCACGCCGTTGGCCGCGCTCAGCCAGTAATGGGGATCGAATTCGCCGTGCCCGGAAGCGGCGGCGTGGCCGTGGCCGTGCTCACGGGAGGGCATCAGGGCGATGCCCTTGAGCAGGGGTACGATGGCGGCTCGCGGCAGGCTCTCGGCAACGCCGTCGATCCAGTCGTCGACGCCGCCGATCTTGAAAATGAACCGGGTGGCCTGGAGCTCCCGGAGTTGGCCGGGGGTGAGGTCGAAGGTGTGGGGCGAAGCGCCGGCGGGAAGGATCTGGATGACGCGTGTGCCGGGGCCGGCGACGTGGCGGGTGATGTCGGCGGCAGGGAAAATGGTCGCGGCCAGCGCCATCGTCCCTTGCTTGTTCCCGGAGGTCGCCGGGGCGGAACTGGGGTACGGCAGCGGCAATGCCAGGACCAGCAGGAGGAGCAAGGCATGAGATCTTGGTTTCATGGTCACGGCCATTGTACCAGAATCGCCGGCGCGAGTAAATTCACCGCGGGAACGGGCGGCGCGTCTGTCCCGGCGCTGCGCTTTGATGTATAATCACCTGGACCCATCACGCTGGAGGTCCCGCTATGGCGCCGGAAGAACCAAAGAAAAAACTGCCGCGCAATGTCAGGATCGTGGCGGTTACCAGTTTCCTGACCGATGTGTCCAGTGAAATGGTGATCAACACCCTGCCGCTTTTTTTAAAAAATGTCCTGGGCGTGAAGACCAGCATCATCGGCCTGATCGAGGGCGTGGCCGAGTCCACCTCCAGCTTCCTGCGGCTTTTTTCGGGTTGGATCTCGGACCGCCTGCAAAAGAGAAAACTGCTGGCGGTCCTCGGTTATGGGATCTCGGCGCTATTCAAGCCGTTGTTCTATTTTGCCCATTCCTGGGGAGTCGTGGCCGCAGCCCGCTGGGGCGACCGCATCGGCAAGGGTGTGCGCACCGCTCCCCGCGACGCGCTGGTGGCCGATTCCACTCCGCCTGACCAGCGGGGCCATGCTTTCGGCTTCCACCGCGCCGCCGACACGGCCGGCGCTTTTTGCGGCCTGGTCATCGCCCTGGCCATCGTCTGGTTTTTCCAGGGCGGCAGCGGCGAGTTATTGGCTTCCACCTTCCGCATGATTGTCCTGGCCAGCCTGCTGCCGGCCTTTGCCGGCGTGATCGTACTGGCTTTGGGGGTGAAGGACACCCTGGTCGCCGGCGCGGCCAGCCTCCCGAAATTCGGCTTCAAATCTCTGGGGAAGGATTTCCGCATATTTGTCGTCATTGTCGGCATCTTCGAACTCGGCAACTCATCCGATGCATTCATCATCCTGCGCGCCCAGGAGCGCGGGCTTTCGATCGTCGGCATTTTTGCCATGCTGATCGCCTTCAATTTCGTATATTCCTCGATCTCCCTGGCTGCCGGGAAACGCTCGGACCGGGTCGGCCGGCGGCGAGTCATCCTGGCCGGCTGGGCCGTTTATGGAGTGGCCTATCTGGGAATGGCCGTCGCCCGCTCGGCAGCGCACATCGTCGTATTGTACATCGTTTACGGAGCCTATTACGGGTTGAGTTACGGCACGGGCAAGGCCATGGTGGCCGACCTGGTCCCGGCCGAATCCCGCGGCATGGCTTACGGTACCTACAATGCCATCCTCGGCCTTACCGATCTGCCGGCTTCATTCCTGGCCGGCATCCTTTGGGGCGGAGTGGGCGCCTGGGGAGGCTTCGGCCCGACGGCACCTTTTTATTTCGGCGCGGCCATGGCTTTTTTCGCCTTGCTGCTTTTCGCTTTCTGGAAGCCTGCGCCGCCTTCCGGCCCGGCAGCTTGAGTCGGCTCGTCCGCCATTTCATTTTTATCGGGAATATGATATCTTGAAAATTGAAAATTGCGCTGGCCGATGAGGCCAGGAGGTCCAGCATGGAAGAAAAAACGATCTGGTCGGGAACATCTTCCCAGATCATCAATTTTGGGGTCTTCGTCCTCTGCGGGTTGGCTTTCGCGGTGCTGTTGGCGGGGCTGATCCTGCTCTGGCCCAAACTGGCGCCCCTGGGTCCGGCGGCGCTGGTTCCGGCTTTTGTCATTCTGCTCCTGCCGCTGGCCTATGCCCTGTTCAAGTCGATCCTGATCAAAGCCGTCCGCTATGAGATCACCAGCGAAAGGATCAAAATCAGCAGCGGGATCTTCTCCAAGAAAAACAGCGCCATGGAACTGTACCGGGTGAAGGATTACACCATGGAGGCGCCTTTTTTTTACCGCCTGTTCCACCTGGGCAATATCTGCATCCTCACTTCCGACCGTTCCACGCCGCAGATCACGCTGCCTGCCGTTCCCAACGCCAAGAAGCTGATGGATGACATCCGCACCTACGTGGAACTCCGCCGGGACCAGAAACGGGTGCGGGAAGTCGATTTCGATCAGGTGGGTGATATTGAGGAAAACTAAGGTCGCTTCCGGGGAAAAGGCAACCATGCTTTCAATGGAACGAAGACACCGGGGACGATGAAGGCGATTCATAAAACCCGCCGGCTGGGCTTGCGCCTGCGGCTCGCCAGACTGGAAAACGTGCGGCCGCGGGGCAGGCCGTTGCCCGGCCCCCGAAAGGAATTTCATGTTTCCCGGGCCAGCCGCAGGCGCTTTCAATTCAACCAGGCGTTGTTTTCCCTCTCCGGGAACGTGATCCTGGCCGACTACCAGGCCGTCCGCACCCTGGCCCAGAATATGAACGAAAAATCCGACCTGGCGCGTTTCCCGGAAAAGGCGATCCGGGCCGGGACATTGAATGCCATGGGCCTGATCGACGAGATCCTGCACTACGTGGTTTCACTTTACGCGGCGCAGGCCCGGCCGCAGGTTTTCAAAATGCTCATGGACGAGCTGGAGCAAAACCCTGGCAGCCACTCGCTGCGCAAGACCCTGATCGGCTTTTGCACCGAGTTTCCGCCGCAGGCGGTCCATCAGGGACTGGTCAGCGCTGAGGAATACCTGCTGGGAACGAGCCAGGGGGTCACCAACCGCGAGACGGTCCTGGAAGAGATGCTCCTGCTTTGGCTGGCCAATAAGAACCCGGCCTTTTCTCCCTTCCGCGAGTTGTTCGACGACAGCGTCCTGGACAAGGAAACGGATTACCAGCGGCTCATGGCCGGGGCGAAGGATTTCTTTTCCCGCATGCCGCCGTTCGGTCCGGACGGGCAGAGCCTGGTCGACATGCTCCGCAGCCCGGCCCGGGCTTTCCCGGATTCGCTGTCCGGACAGCTGCGATTCATCCGCGAAAAATGGGGCCTACTTCTGGGCAGGTATCTCGACCGCCTGCTTTCCGGCCTGGATCTGATCAGAGAGGACGAAAAAAAATATTTCCCCGGCCCGGGCCCGGCGGCGATTTTCGAGGCCCGGACCGATAGCGGGGGCGGCGCGGCCGGCGGGGAAGAAGAAATGTTTTCGTCGGACCGTGATTGGATGCCCCATTTGGTGCTGATGGCCAAAACCGTATATGTGTGGCTGGACCAGCTCAGTAAAAAGTACGGCCGGCCGGTCACCACTCTGGAGCAGATACCGGATGAGGAATTGGACATGCTGGCCCGCTGGGGCTTTACCGGGCTCTGGCTGATCGGGGTTTGGGAGCGCAGCCCGGCCTCGCGCCGCATCAAGCAGAAATGCGGCAATCCCGAGGCCATGGCGTCGGCCTATTCCCTGTACCGCTATGAGATCGCCGCCGACCTGGGCGGGGAGGCGGGCCTGCAGAATTTAAAGCAGCGCGCCTGGGCCCGGGGCATCCGCCTGGCTTCCGACATGGTCCCCAACCACATGGGCATCGATTCGCCCTGGGTCGTCGAACACCCGGAATGGTTCGTTTCACTGGATCACAGCCCGTTCCCGGCCTACCGTTTTAGCGGCGAGGACATATCCGGCGATCCGCGGGTCGGCATCTACCTGGAAGACCATTATTATGACCGCAGCGATGCCGCGGTGGTCTTCAAGTGGATCGACCGCCGCAGCGGCGCTGTGCATTATATTTATCACGGCAACGACGGCACGCGCATGCCCTGGAACGATACGGCGCAGTTGAACTACCTGCACGCCGAAGTCCGGGCGGCGGTCATGCAGACCATCCTGGCCGTGGCCCGCAAATTCCCCATCATCCGCTTTGACGCCGCCATGACCCTGACCCGCAGGCATTACCAGCGGTTATGGTTCCCCAACCCCGGTACGGGGGGCGACATCCCCTCACGGACCGGGCAGGGAATGAGCCAGGAGCGGTTTGACCAGGCTATGCCCGCAGAATTCTGGCGGGAGGTGGTCGACCGCGTGGCCGCGGAAATACCAGACACCCTGCTGCTGGCCGAGGCGTTCTGGCTGATGGAATCGTATTTTGTGCGCACGCTGGGCATGCACCGCGTCTACAACAGCGCCTTCATGAATTTCCTGAAGAACGAGGAGAACGCCAAGTTCCGCACTTCGCTGAAAAACGTATTGGAATTCAATCCGGAAATTCTGAAGCGCTTCGTCAATTTCATGAACAACCCGGATGAAGAGACCGCGCTGGCCCAGTTCGGCAAGGAGGACAAATATTTCGCTGCCTGCACCCTGATGGCCGCCCTGCCCGGTTTGCCGATGTTCGGCCACGGCCAGATCGAGGGGTTCGCGGAAAAATACGGCATGGAGTACCACCGGGCTTACCTGGATGAACGTGCCGACGAAGACCTGGTCCGCCGCCATGAAAGGCAGATCTTCCCGCTGCTGCGCCAAAGGGCGCTTTTTTCCGGGCTGAGCGATTTTTTGCTGTATGATTTTTACCTGAATGACGGGACGGTGGACGAGAACGTGATCGCCTTCTCCAATCGCCATGAAAACGAACGCTGCCTGGTGGTGGCGCACAACCTCTTTGCCCGCACTTCGGGCTGGATAAAAATGTCGGCGGCTTTTGCCGGCGAAGACCGTCCCGGCTCCGTGCGGTCTTTGCTGCGCAGAAATCTCGGCCAGGGGCTGGACCTGCATCACGAGGCGGGATGGTTCGTGGCTTTTCGCGACCTGGTCTCGGGGCTGGAATACATCCGCCGTAGCCGTGACCTGTTCGACCAGGGACTGGCGATCGAGTTGAACGCCTACCAGACCCACGTCTTCCTTGATTTCCGGGAAATGGCCGACGATGCCGGCGGGTTCCTTTCCCGGCTGACCGACTATCTGCAGGGACGCGGCGTTGCCAGCATGGAAAGGGCCGGCCGGGAAGTGGCCCTGCAGCCTTTGCACAATTCCTGGCGCGTACTTTGCCATTCCGATCTTTTGCAAAGGCAATTGGATGTTTTTCACGGCTTGCCGGGAAGCAAAAAGGAAAGCACCCTGTGGCAGGAGCTGGAAGAAAAAATAGTCGATCTGATCTCCCATGCCCGCGGCTGCGCCCTGGCCGAGGATGGCCCCGCAAAAACAAATGAAGCACTCCTCGATGATCTTCTGGCCTTGCGGGCGCTTTTCCGCCCGGAACGCGGGCGCCCCGCCAAGGGGACGGTCGATGTTCCGACCGCCAAAAAATTCCTGCAAAAGCAGTTCAAGGAGAAAGCGGATTTGGAACGGCTTTTCCTTTTATGGCTTTACGTGCGCCGCCTGATAGAAACGGGGAGTAAAAAGCGGCCGGCTGACCGAACTTTGTTCGATCAATGGCTGCTGGACGGCATTCTGGCCGAGAGTTTGCGCGGCTGGGGATTTTCCGAAAGCCGTGTCGAGCCGGCCCGGCTGATGATCCGCATCGCCTGCGGTTTGGGAGCCATGGTCAGCGCCTGCAGCGTCGAACTGGCCGAAGCAGGGGGGAGGGTGGCCTCAGCCGGCGGCAAGCTGGTTAAAGCAATGATCCAGGATGATGATGTGCAGGCTTTGCTGCAGGTGAATCGCTTCCAGAAAGACATTTTTTTCAATCGGGAATACTTCATTTGGTTCTGCGACTGGCTGACCGTCCTGATGCTGTGGGAATTCCACCGCCTGGCGAAAAAGGAGATGGGGGATATTCGTCCGCCGGCCGCCGAAGTCGTGGATTTCATGAATTATTTACCGGCCCTGGCGGCGCAGGCGGAATACAAGCTGGAAGCTTTTTTTACAAAGCTTGATCAACTCACCGCGGAATAAGGCATAAAATCCCCCCAAAGTTCGAATAAGCTCTTGCTTTCTAGCCAAATTAATTATAAAATGACATTTCGCATGGAGAGGTGTCCGAGCGGTTTAAGGAGCACGCTTGGAAAGCGTGTGTACTGGAAACGGTACCGTGGGTTCGAATCCCACCCTCTCCGAAGATGCCTGTTCCTCAAAGGGCCGCAAGCGGCCCTGATCCAAGAGAGAACAAGGCTCAGGAGCCCGGCGGTGCGAACCTATGAACCTTGTCAGGACCGAAAGGTAGCAGCAATAAGTAGAATTTCGCAGGTGTCCGGGATTTCCTGAGCCTTTTAAATGAGAAAATAATATGTACCTTGCCTTAGCCAGGAAATACCGGCCGCAGAAATTCGCCGACCTGATCGGCCAGGCCAGCATCAGCAAGACCCTGCAGAACGCCATTGCCATGAACAAGGTGTACCCGGCCCTGATTTTTTCCGGCATGAAAGGAGTCGGCAAAACCTCGTCGGCCCGCATCCTGGCCAAGGCGCTGAACTGCGAGAAAGGGCCGGCCATCGAGCCCTGCAACCAGTGCCAGACCTGCGCGGAGATCACCGAGGACAATTCCGCCGATTACATGGAGATCGACGGGGCTTCCAACAACGGGGTCAACGAGGTGCGCAGCCTGCGCGAAACGGTCAAATACAAGCCCTTGAAGAACCGTTTCCGCATCGTGGTCATCGACGAAGTGCATATGCTTTCCAACGCGGCCTGGAACGCGCTGCTCAAAACCATCGAGGAGCCTCCCGAGCATACCATTTTCATCATGGCCACCACCGATTTCCACAAGATCCCTGCTACCATCGTTTCCCGCTGCCAGCATTTTGAATTCAAGCGCATTCCCTTCGAGGTCATCAAGCAGGTTCTAAAGGATATTTGCCAGAAGGAAGCGATAAAAATATCCGACTACGCCCTGTACCTGATCGCCAAATCGGCAGAAGGCAGCCTGCGCGACGCCAAAAAAATCCTTGACCAGGCCATCGCCATTTCCAGCGGCGACGTCAAGGACGACGACGTGGTGACGATCCTGGGCATCATCGCCGAGGAAACATTCATCATCCTGACCCGGCATGTTTTCAGCCAGAACCGCAAGGGCATCATCGAGCAGATCAACCAGCTGATCGAGCGCGGCACCGACCTGCGCTTTTTTTATACCGAGTATTTGCGTTTCATCCGCGACGTGATCGTCATCAAGTCCATTCCCGACGCCGAGCGGCTGCACAACCTGAATCCCGAAAACATCGCTGAAATCAAGGAGATCGTCAAGGGAGCCAGCGAAGTGGAGCTGCTGAGGTTTTTCAACGCCGTGAAGGAGCTGGATCAGACCATCCGCAATACCGAACACCCTTCCATCATCCTGGAATACATGTTCTTGAAGCTGAGCTATTTTTCAGCGTTGGTCAGCATCGAAGACTATTTGAAAAAGATCAGGGACCCGAAGACCATCGCGGCGCCGGCGGCCGCGCCGCTCCCGGCCAGGCCGCCTGAGAGTCCGCCGGCCAAGGACGGGGATGGGGATTGGATCACGGTGATGAAGGCGCGCATCGAAAAGGAAAAACCGCGGATGGCTTCGGTGTTGAGCTCTTCATCCCTGGTGGTGCGCGACAACACGCTGGTCATTGAAGTGGGGGCCAATTTTGAAATCGCCGGGAAGATGCTCAAAGAGAACAAACCCTATTTGCATGAGCTGGCCCAGGCCCTGGCGAACCGGGAGATCGGTCTGGAGATCATCCTGCAGCCGCGGAAACCCGATGCCGACGAAAACCGCATCGTCCAGGATCTGAAGAGCGACAAGAAGATCAAGAGCCTGAAGGACAAGATCAAAGGCAACGTGATCGCCGTGGAAAGCGTCAAGGGAGGCAAGGATGCCTAAAATGCCGAACATGAATCAAATGATGGGCATGGCCCAGAACATGGCCAAGCGCATGGAAGAGGAAATGGATGCCATCAGTGTGGAAGGCAATGCCGGCGGCGGCATGGTCACGGTCAGCATGAATGGGCACAAGCGCCTGAAGGCCTTGCGCATCGCTTCCGAGGTGGTGGACCCGGCGGATATTGAAATGCTGCAGGATCTGATCCTGGCTGCGGTCAACGACGCCCAGGCCAAGGTCGAAGAGAAACTGAAAAACAGCCTGGGCGGGATGGCCGGCGGCATCGCCGGTGCGACCGGCGGTTTTCCCTTTGGCGCCCTGTAATGCGCGTGGCCCCATGTCCCGGCCGAAGCCCCATCCAGCATGATTGATTACACCCCACCCCTGGCCCGTTTGATCGAGGAATTGAAAAAAATTCCCGGTATCGGCCGCAAGTCGGCTCAGCGCATCGCTTTTTATCTGCTGCGGACCGATAAAAAGAATGCCCTGGCCCTGGCCGAGGCCATTGTCCAGGCACGTGAAAAAATATTTTATTGTTCGGTCTGCAACAACATCACCGCCGTCGACCCCTGCGAAATATGTTCCAGCAATGAACGAGACGGTGAAAAGATCTGCGTGGTCGAGGAACCGTTCAATATCCATTCCATCGAAAAAACCGGCTTGTTTCATGGTCATTACCATGTCCTGATGGGCAACCTTTCGCCGATCCGCGGCATCGGCCCCGATGAATTGCGCATTTCCGGGCTGGTCGAACGGATCAAGACCGGACGCTATCGCGAAGTGATTCTGGCCACCAGCCCGACCACCGAAGGCAGCGCCACGGCTCATTATTTGACAGAAATCCTCCGCCAGTATAAAATTACGATGTCGCGGATCGCGCTGGGACTGCCGGTGGGCGCCGATCTCGATTATGCCGACGAGGTGACGATCGCCAAGTCCATCGAGGGCCGCCTGGAAGTGAAATAGGAGGTGTCCGTGAGAGAGAGAATGGTGGCTATTTTTTTTCGGCGATGCTATAATTCATTTGCATGAGTAAAAAATGGCATGCCCGCTTGCCCAGGAGTTGAAAAAAGAATAAAAAATGCAAGAAAATTTTATCATTTACAATGAAGAATACATCCTGATCAAGGAAATTCTTCGCAAATTAAAAAGCAACACCAGCGGCAAAGCCGTATTCATCACCGATTCGGAAGGCCATTGCATTGCCTCATCCGGTGAAATGGACGACATCAACCTGAATTCGATTTCTTCCTTGATCGCCGGCAGTGTCGCCGCCATCAACAGCATCGCCCAGATGCTTAAAATCGAGAATTTTACCGCCGTTCTGAATGAATCCGCCAAGGAAAGCCTGCACATTTCGCTGGTCAACGACCGCACCATGCTGGTGGTCATTTTTGACAACACCTCCAACCTGGGGCTGGTCCGTTTCCGCGTGCGTAGCGCAATGGAGGAATTGATCAAGGTCTTTCAGACCATCAATAAAAAACTGAAAGCCACCGACAAGATTCCCGGAGGCTCTCCCTTTGAAGGGGTTTCTGATGAAGATATCGATCGCATTTTTGGAGATTGAATTTGTCTTTTTTAAATTATTCCACCAGAGAGATCAATTTTAAAATTGTTTATTACGGCCCCGGCCTGAGCGGCAAAACGACCAACATCAAGTATATTTATGAAAAAATAAAGAAAGACAACAAGGGCAAACTGGTGAGCCTGGCCACCGAAACCGAACGAACGTTGTTCTTTGATTTTTTCCCCCTGGACCTGGGGACCATCAAGGACTACAAGGTCCGTTTCCACCTCTACACGGTTCCCGGACAGATCTATTACAGCGCCTCGCGCAAGCTCATTCTGAAAGGAGTGGACGGACTGGTTTTTGTAGCCGATTCGCAGACCGAACGGTATGAGGCCAATATCGAAAGCATCCAGGATATGCTGGAAAACCTGCGAGATTACAAGATCGATTTTGCCGCCATTCCTTATGTGCTGCAGTTGAACAAGCGCGATCTTCCCAATATTTCCCCGGCCAACGAACTGATCAGCGTACTGAGAAAAAAGGAGGAGCCGGTGCTCGAAGCCGTAGCTTACAAGGGCAACGGTGTTGTGGACACGCTGAAAGCCATTTCCAAGCTGATCATGTCCGAAGTCAAGAACAAAATAGGCTGAGTGGCCCGCTTTACCTGCGACTGGATTTTCAAGATCATGGTGGTTCTTTGCGACGGTAAGGTGGTCTGCGGCTGCGCCGATCCCCGGGGCGAAAGGCCGCTGGGGCATTTGCGGGATACCCGCCTGACCGATATCTGGCGCGGCGACAAAGTACGACGGATCCGGCAGGAGCTGAACGCCGGTTTTTCCGGTTTCTGCCTCAACTGCGGTTTGAAGAAGCCCCTCAAGGAAGGGGAACCGGTACCGCAGCAGCCGGTCGATCTGGAAATTCTGCCCAGGATCTTTTTCGAACCCACGGTCGTCTGCAATTTGAACTGTTTCCAGGCCGTTTGCGCTCCGGGGACCGGTCTGGTCGCCACCCGGGAAAGAAAATATTTCCCACCGGAAGAGTTCCGCTCCCTGCTGGAGGAGATCGGCAGCGGGCTGATCCGCCTCGATTTTTTCAACTACGGCGAACCTTTCGTTCACCCCCAGGCGCTGGAAATGATCGAACATGTAAAAAAAAATTATCCCCATATTTATTTGTATACCAGCACCAACGGCCTGCTGCTGGATGATAAAAAAATTTCGCGGCTGGCGGAGTCGGGCATTGACGAAGTAACGTTTTCCGTTGACGGCGCCGATCAGCGCACCTATGCCCGCTACCGCCAGGGCGGTGATTTTGCCAAACTGCTGAAAAACATGGCGGCCCTGGTGGGTGAGAAAAGGCGCCTGGGACGGGAAGTGCCCTTCATCAACTGGCGATATATCCTGTTCAAATGGAACGATTCATTCCTGCAAATGGCCAGGGCCCGGCGCCTGGCGGCAAAAATAGGCGTTGACCGCCTGACCTGGGAGATCACCGATCACCCGGTCGGGGCAGTTTCAAAAAAATTCCAGATCGGCAGCCCGGCCTGGAAAAGAATCTTCTACCAGATATGGGATTCCAGCCAGATCGGCTCGGCGCTAAAAGGCAAGCAATATTCCGCAAGGATCCAAATCGGGAAAACCGGCATGTCCGGACAACTCGGGCAAAAACTGGTCCTGGAAGTGGCTGTGCAAAACCGCGGCGGCGTTTCCTGGATCACCCAGGCCTATTCCGGGCGGCGCTGGGTCAGGCTGGGCGCTCAGCTTTACGACGCAAAAAAAAATTTGCTGGATTTGAATTTTGCCCGGGCTTTTCTGCCCCGCCCCTTGGCCGGGGGAGAACGCGCCACGGTGAAACTGGAGCTGCCGGCAATCCATCGGGAAGGCGACTATTGGCTGAAATTCGACATGGTCAGTGAAGGCGCCGATTGGTTCGAGAACGGCGGTTCCCCCGTCGTCTGGCTCCGGTTCACCGTCAGCTAGTTGTACTATTCTGCCAACCTGGAATTAGATATTTTTCCTTAGTTTCGATGTTCGAAGTTCGAAGTTGAAGAAATTTACGAATTTTTTCTTCACGGCGTGATGATCTGGGTCTCCCGGTCGCCTTTCCATGAAGTGATGACCTGGGCCAGGCGCTTGACTCCTTCCTCGATCTCGGCCATGCTGGAATAGGAAAAATTCATGCGGAAGGAGTTGCTGCCGCCGCCGTCGGGGTAGAATGCCGTGCCGACCACATAGGCCACCTGCTTCTCGATGGCGCTGTGAAACATCTCGCCGGCATCCATGCCTTCCGGCAGGGTGACCCAAAGGAACAGGCCGCCATGGGGATGGGTCCATTTCAGTCCGGGAAGCTTGGGCATATACTTGGACAGTTTGTCGAGCATGAAATCGCGTTTTTCCCTGTAGGCCTTGATGATGATGGTGATCTGCTTTTCCAGGAGGCCGCGGCTCAGGAATTCGAAAAGGATGGCCTGGTTGAACGGGGGAGAGCACAGGTCGACCGACTGCTTGGCCGTCACCGCTTTCTGAATCAATTCGTTGGGCCCGGCCATCCAGCCCAACCGGAAGCCGGGGAGGAGGATCTTGCTGAAAGTGAACAGCGACAGGACGCGTTCAGAGTTCATGGCGATCAGCGACGGTTCGGATTTGCCCTCGAAGCGCAGCTGGCGGTAAGGGGAGTCTTCGATGATGATCAGATCGTACTTATCGGCGATGCGGATGAGTTCCTTTCTTCTTTTCAGGCTCATGGTAATGCCCGAAGGGTTCTGAAAATCGGGGATCTCGTAAATAAATTTCGGCTTGTTGCCCTTGGCGGCCAGTTTGGCGATCTCCGCTTCCATCTGGGCGGTTTGCGTCCCTTCCTCGTCCTGTTCTATTCCGATCATCTTGGCCCCGTAGGAGTTGAAGGCTTGAATGGCGCCGACGTACGTGGGCCGGCTGGTCATGACCGCGTCGCCCGGATCGACGAAAATCTTCCCCACCAGGTCAAGCCCCTGCTGCGACGATGTGACGATCAGAAGGTGGTTGCTGGTGATGTTCACTCCATCCTTCTGCATCAGCTTGGCCAATTCCTCGCGCAAACGGTTATCGCCCTCGGTGGGGCCGTACTGCAGGGCGGTCTTGCCTTCGCGCTCCATGACAATGCGTGACATCTCCTTGATGTCGTCGATGGGAAACAGGTCGGGGGCGGGAAGGCCGCCGGCGAAGGAAATGATGCCCGGCTTGGCGGTGAGTTTCAGCAGCTCGCGAATTTCCGAGCGTTTCATGCCCTTGGCGCTATGAGATAAAAATTGATCGTAATTGACCACGGCATCCTCCTTGGATGATGTGAATTATTGAGGGTTAAATCTATTTATAATACAATCTCGCCCATTTTGCAAGCTCCACGGATCGAGACCCGTAACGCGTGACGCGTGACGAGTAAAAAGATCAACGATCTGTTTTAGTGGATGACAAGTAAGGCTAAAATCCCAAATCTCAAGCACCAAATTTCAAACAAGCACCAAGCACCAATGACAAAATGATCCAAACGAAGAAAACATGCAATCGTTGATGTGTTGATGAGAAAATAGGGCAATCGCAATGGCAGCGAACGCTTGCGGTTTTCCTAACCCATCTACCCTTTAACCCTTCTACCCATCTACTTCTTGGTTTTGGTCATTGGAATTTGGAACTTGGATTTTATTTGGAATTTGGTGCTTGGAAATTAATTCTTGCCATCCACCGTACACCCTCCGCCGTATACCGAGTCCTTTTTTGTAAAATTCCTAAAATCTGCTATATTCAGACCATGGCACAGTTACTGGTCACGTCGTTCATCTGGGCGTTTTCCTTCGGCCTGATAAAGAATCATCTCGGCGGTCTCGACGCGGGCTTCGTGGCTTTCGTCCGCCTGGCTTTGTCTTTTTTGCTTTTTCTGCCCATGCTGAAACCGCGAAAAATCCCGGCGGCCATGACCCTGAGGCTGCTGCTGATCGGCCTGGTCCAGTTCGGTTTGATGTATGTGCTTTATATCCAATCGTTCCGTTTTTTGGCCGCCCACCAGGTGGCCCTGTTCACGATTTTCACGCCATTGTTCGTGGTTCTTCTCGACGATTTGTGGGAAAGGCGAATCCAGCCTCTCCATTTTGGAACGGCGCTGCTGGCCGTGGCCGGGACGGCGGTCATTGTCTATTCAGCCGGACAAAACCATAACCTCATCTCCGGATTTTTCCTGGTACAGGCATCCAATATCTGTTTCGCCGCCGGCCAGGTTTGCTACCGGCGTCTGCCGCCCCACGAAAAAGGCTGGAAAGACCGCGATGGCTTCGCCTGGCTCTACCTGGGCGGAACGGCCGCCACGCTGCCGGCCATGCTGCTTTTTTCAGGTACGCTCCATCTGCCGTTGAGCGGCAGCCAGCTGCTGGTTCTGCTGTATTTGGGCCTGCTGGCTTCCGGTGTCGGGTTTTTCCTGTGGAATGTCGGCGCCACCCGCGTCGAGGCCGGTTTTCTGGCCGTTTTCAATAATGTCAAGGTCCCCCTGGCCGTTCTGGTCTCGCTGTTGTTTTTCAAGGAACATGCCGACTGGCTGCGCCTTCTGGGCGGGGGGGGGATCATCACTTTGGCCATTTGGCTGAATTACTGCCGGGATGCGGGCGGCTACGCTACTTGATGGAATATCGGCAAACCTAAACTTTATTCTGAGAAAATCAGTATACTATGTCTTTGCGAGTTCACATTTCAGAGGAGTTATCATGAAACGAGGCGCTCTCATCGCCCTGCTGGTGGTTATTGTCATCCTGTTGGGCCTGTTCATCATCGGCGGCTTCATATACCTGCAGTTCAACCAGGAACCCTATGTTCCCGAAAAAGCTTATTTAAAGATCGACCTGGGCGGTCCCCTGGCCGAAACCGCGCCCGCCCGCTTTATGGGCATGTCCAGCGCCGCCATCTCCATCCACGACCTTTGGTACAACCTGGAACGGGCGGCCAAGGACGAGAGGATCAAGGGCGTGCTGCTGCGCGTACAATACCTGGAAACCGGCTTCGCCAAGATCGAAGAGATCGGCCAACTGCTCAAAAAATTCGCAGCCTGCAAGAAACCGGTTGTGGCGTTCATCGTCGACGGCGGCCTGAAGGAATATTACCTGGCCTCTTTCGCCGACAAAGTGATCATGTTCAAGGGCGGCAGCCTCTCCATCAGCGGCATCGCGGCCGAGGCGCTGTTTTTGAAAAACACCCTTTCCAAACTGGGCGTCCAGGCCGAGATCTTTCATATCGGCGATTACAAGACCGCCAGCAACACCTTCACCGAAGAGCGCATGACTCCCGCGCACAGGGAGTCGACCCAGGCGCTTATCGACGACCTTTACCAGGCCGTGATTTCCGGCATTGCCGCCAACCGCAAACTGGACAGCCGGGAAGTAAAAAGGATACTCGACCTGTCGCCGCTTCCCGAGGAAGAATACGTCAAAGGCGGACTGATCGACGCCTTGGGCTACGAGGACGACATGTTCCAATCCCTGCCTGCCAAGTATCCGGAAGTGGATTTTAAAAGCTATGCCAAAACCCGTTCGCCCGTGCCGTTCAGCGGCAGCAAGAAGATCGCCGTCATTTTCGCCTCCGGAGAGATCAACATGGGCCGCAGCGGCGGCCAATCCCTTTTCGGCGGCGATGTCCTGGGTGCCGACACGCTGGCCGGCCAGCTGCGCCAGGCGCGCAACAACTATGCGATCAAGGCGGTCGTGCTCAGGGTCGACAGCCCGGGAGGCTCGGCCGTGGCCTCGGACGTCATCCTGCGCGAAGCCGAACTGCTGGCCATGAAAAAACCTTTGGTCATATCCATGTCCGACCTGGCCGCGTCCGGCGGCTATTGGATCTCGCTGTCGTCACAAAAAATATTCGCCCAGGCCCAAACCATCACCGGATCGATCGGGGTCATGTCGGGAAAGTTCGTGCTGAAGGGCCTGTACGACAAGCTGGGCGTCAGTAAAGAAATCGTCAAAACCTCGGAATTTGCCGGCATGTATTCCGATTACCAGTTGTTTTCCCAGCAGGAAAAGCAAAGGGTTATGGCCGAAATGCAGCGTATCTACAATGAGTTCCTGAAAAAGGTGGCCAACAATCGCAAACTGGACGTGGCCGAAGTGGATAAAATTGCCCGCGGACGGGTGTGGAGCGGACAAGCGGCTGTGAAATTGCACCTGGTCGACAGTCTGGGCGGCTTGAATGACGCCCTGGCCGCTGCCAGGAAACTGGCCCGCATCCCGCTGAGCGAGAAGTTCGGGGTGAAGATCTATCCGCAGAAGAAGTCATTTTTGGACATGATCTTTGAACTCACCGACGCCCAGGCCCGGAACCCCCTGGATGTGCAGGCCCGGCTCCGGGTTTACCAGCGCTTTTTCCCGGCCATGGCCATGCCCTTCGCGCTGCGCTGCTTATAAACGATATCATCGAGGTTCGATGTTCGGAGTTCGATGTTCGACGTTACGGAGCTATTATCCTGAATGACGCGAAAGCAATCCTCCGGGTTCTGTGACTTTTTCTATCTCGTTTAGGGCATTCCAACTTCGAACCTCGAACGTCGAACTTCGAACTTGTTAAAAATTCTAAGTGCAAGCCATTCGCTTGCCGTCCGCCTTTTGCCCTACGCCGAGGCCGGTGCGATCTATTTCCAGCGCAATTCGTACTCGGAGACCGGCTGGAAGTTGGTCAGTGATTTGACGATTTCCACGGTTACCGTCTTGCAGCCCGAAATCTCCAGGGCACGCTGCATCCAGCCGCAGATGCGGTATTCGGTGGTCTTGTCCATCTCCGGGAAATGGGTGATGCGCACCATGCAGAATTTCGCTTCGCTGACCGGCACATAGATGGTGCAGGGGCGATAATAGGATGCCATGAATTCTCCGGCCTTGTTGATCAAGGTGGTTGGAGAAGGAATCTTGACCAAAAGTTTGAGTATGCCGTGGAAGCGGACATCGGCGCTCAGGCGCCCGAATTCCCAGGACGCGGCTTTCAGGTCCCAGTCGTAAAACAGCTGGGCGATGTTGGCCATGGGTTCGACCAGCGTCTCTTTCAGGGGGAACCAGGCTTCCTGGTTCACCTCGGAACTGTACACCTTGCGGGCATGGGGCGATATCAGTTCCAGCCAGCGTTTCAGGCCGTACTGGCCGAATTTGTCCAGGATACTCTTGGGAATCGAATGGATGATCACGCCCTTGACTTCCGTCATGCTCCCTCCTTGGATTCTGTTTCCGGCCGCTCCACCTGGATGGCTCAGCGGTTTTCCGGCGTCGTCAGCAGCGACATGGCTTCCTGGCGCGGCCCGAGGTTTTCGCGGAACACTCCGCGTACGGCCGAGGTGATGGTCAGCGAGCCGGGCTTTTTCACCCCGCGCATGGTCATGCACAAATGCTCGGCTTTGATGACCACCATTACGCCCATGGGGTCAAGGGCCTGCACCAGGTAGTCGGCGATCTGCTTGGTCAGCCGCTCCTGCAGCTGCAGGCGCCTGGCCAGATAATCGACCAGATAGCCCAGATTGTTCAAGCCGATGATCCTGCCTTTCTTGGGAATGTAGGCGATGCTGGCCCGGCCCGAAAAGGGAAGCAAGTGGTGCTCGCACATGGAATAAATGGGAATGTCCTTGAGGATGACCATTTCGTCGTGTTTTTCCTCGGTCAGGCACTTTAAAAAATCGCCGGGATCCTTGCCCGTGCCCGACAGCACTTCGGCGAACATGGCGGCGGCCCGGGCCGGGGTTTCCTTCAGCCTTTCCGCCGCGGTGTCCTCGCCGATGCCCTCCAGGATCAGGCCCACTCCCTTTCTAATCTTGTCCAGATCCATACTTTTCATTTGCGGCTCCCTGGGCCAGCAACATGGCCTGCTTGACCGGAATGCTCATCTCTTCAGCCAAACGGCGGACATCGGCGAATTCGGGCTTGATGTTCAGAAGGCGGTCCCGCCAGAAGCTGACCTTCACCCGCACTTCCCGGCCGGCGACGCTGAGTGTTTGCGTTTCGCGCCGCAGGATCACCCTGTCTTCCAGCCGCTGGCGCAGCCCGATGGCCGTGCTTTCGCGGAAAACGGCGGCGACTACTTTTTCGCGCTCGCTTTCCTCGCACAGGACCGTCAGGTTGAATCCCGGTCGGCCCTTTTTCATCAGTCCGGATGCAACGAATATATCGATGGCGCCGGCCTGGATGATTTTTTCGCTGGCCGCGGCCACCATTTCGCCGCTGCTGTCGTCCAGGTTGAATTCCAGCGCCCAGATGCGGTCGTTGGCCCCCAGGTCTTCTTTTTCCGAAAGGATGGCCCT
>JADFDP010000035.1 GCA_018262835.1 Candidatus Aminicenantota bacterium | reverse complement strand
CGCCGCCGACACCGATCAGCAGGTCGAACCCCTGCTTGAGCAGTTCTCGGGCAATCTCCGTGGCCTGGCGGGGCTCCTCGGTGAAAATGTACTTGAACTCCCGAAAGTGCGAGCGGATGGCCAGCTTGATCGTTTCCCATCTTTTTTCAGTTTGGCCGCGGGCGGAAAATGGATTGACGATGACATGGACTTTATTCATGGGTGCTCCCGGAGGAATGGCGGAATATTTTCCCGGCGATCAGCCCGGCGACCGCGCCGGCGAAGATGGAGGCCAGAACGAAAAAGACGACTGCAATGACCATGACGGCTTTGAATTGGCTGCCGGCCATGGTGGAAATCTCGTTTTCCCGCAAAAAAGGCGCCAGCGATTTTGCTCTTTCCACCATCTGCTCAATCTGCTCCTGGGAAATGCCGATGATGGTCACCAGGCTGAGCAGGGCGAAAATGCCGCCGCCGGTCAAGCCGCTCAGGGCCCCGGCCAACAGGGAGTCGCCTTTTCTGAGTACGGGATTGTTCTTGCTGAGCAAATAGATCGTTAATCCGGCACCCAGAGCGATCCAGAGCATGAAAAACAGGTTGAGCAGGTTCAGCCCAGGGAAAATGGACAGAATTCCGGACGCGCCGCCTCCCAAAATGACGCTTTTGCCAAGGCCCGCTAATGGTTTGGAGTTGCTTTCAGGCAAATGAAGGTCCTAATTGATAATCTCTAGGGTTCCAGTGATTTGGGACGGCAAGGTGTCGGTGATGATGGTGGTGCCAGCCGAAGTGGTGTATTTGTAAATTTTGGTTTTCACACGGGCCGCAGACGAAAAGGTGGAACTCACGCCCATCAGGGACATCACGCGGCGGATGTACTGCTTGGTTTCAGGGTAGGGTGGAACGCCTCCGTATTTGCTGACAGCTTCTTCGCCGGCATTGTAGGCGGCCAGGGTCAGGGGGATGTTGCCCCTGTATTTTTCATACAGATATTTCAGGTGCTTAACCCCGGCTTCCATGTTTTCACTGGCGTTGTAGCGGTTGATCACTCCGTATTGCCGGGCCGTATCCTTCATCAGCTGCATGATCCCCACTGCGCCTTTGGGAGAAACGGCGAAAGGATTGAAGCTGGATTCGGCCCTGGCTACGGCGAAGACCAGGTCCTCGCGCAACTGGTGCTTTTGGGTTAAGGATTGGATTTTTTCTTTGTAGTGCAAGGGAACGGCATGGTTGCGGGCCGCAGGCAAAAAAGTGATGCTTTCTTTTTTGGCACGGACCTTTTCCAGGGTGTTGGTAAGGACGATGTGGCCGTTCCTGTCCTGGCGGACAATCAGTCCGGCGAAAAGGCTGGCGCCGATGAACCAGGCGCCAAAAAAAATAATTATTTTAAATTTCATTGTTTCCAGCCAAAGCTCGGCCTATCTTTTCCCCGAACCCATCCATGTCGGTGATCGTTTCACCGCCTGCTTGGGCAAAATCACTTCTGCCGCCGCCTTTTCCGTTGATCATGGGTGCGACCTTTTTAATGATTATATTCGCATTGAATCTCTCTGTCAAGTCCTTGAAGACCGAAACCACGATATGGGACTTGCCGTCGCAATTGGCATACAGGACGGCGACGCCCCGGATCCTGTTCTTGATCTCATCGGCCAGATCGCTGAGCTGCTTGCGGTCGGCGGCGGCCAGGGGAGCGATTACGGCCTGGATTCCAGCGATCTGCCGCGAGTGACGGATCAAAGCGTCGATATCGGCCCCTGGAGCAGGCGCCCCCTTTTTGAGCTGTTTTTCGCTTTCGCGGGACCGGGCTTCCAAACTTTTCAGGAAAGCCAATATGCTGTCGGCTTTCTGGCCGAAATGACCGAGCACCTGCTCAAAAATAGCGATTTTTTTTTGGATAAGGGAAAAGGCCGCTTCTCCGGCCACGGCTTCTATCCGGCGCATGCCTGAAGATATTGAACTTTCAGCGGTGATCTTGAAAACTCCAATCTCGCCGCTGGCCTGCAGGTGGGTGCCGCCGCACAGTTCCCGGGAGAAGCTGCCCATGGAAATGACGCGCACGGTATCGCCGTATTTTTCTTCGAAAATGGCGATTGCCCCATTGCCGACGGCCTCTTCATATCTTTGCGTTTGCCGGGAAATGGGAATGTTTTCCCTGATCTTTTCGTTGATGGCCTGTTCGATTTTTTCCAATTCGTCGCTGCTCAGGGCGTTGAAGTGGGTGAAGTCGAAACGCAGCTTGTCCGGTTGGACCCGCGATCCCGATTGCTTGACGTGCAAACCCAGCACTTCCCGCAGGGCGGCTTGCAGCATGTGGGTGGCGGAATGGTGAATGGAGATTTGCTGGCGCCGGGCCTGGTCCACTTCCAGCCGGGCATGATCATCGACACGCAGGCTGCCCTTTTGGACCTGCACTTCATGCAGTATCGCTCCGGAGGGTGCTTTTTTCGTATCCAGCACCAAAAAGAAGGCCTCGCTGTTTTTGCCGCAGCCGCTGTCGCCGACCTGGCCGCCGCTTTCGGCATAGAACGGGGTGCGGTCGAATATCAGGATGCCCTTTTCATTTTCGCCGATGCGGGAAACTTCCTGGCCGTTGATGTAGATCGCCTGCAGCTGGGCCTCGGTCTGCAATTCCTCATAGCCCACGAATTCGCTTTGCCAGCGGTCGATTTTTTTCAGGCCGCTGATCTCTTTGCGCTTTTCCTGCAGACTGACCCGGGAACGCTCTTTCTGGCTTTTCAATTCGCGCTGGAAGGTTTCGAAATCGATGCCAACGCCTTTTTCCATGGCCAGGTCGCGGGCGAAATCCAGGGGAAAACCGTAGGTGTCGGAAAGCCGGAACAGGTCCATTCCGGAGAGCAGCGGTTTCTTTTTCTCGATGGTATCCTGCAGCAGGTCGTCAAAGATTTTCAGGCCGTTGACCAGGGTGCGGTTGAAGCGGTCTTCTTCGGCGGCGATCACTTTGCTGATGAAATCCCGGTTTTGATCAAGTTCCGGATAAAAAGGCTTCATCACTTCGCTGACCTCGCCGCTGAGCCGGTGCAAAAAACTCCCCTGCAGGTTCAGGGATTTGCCGTGCTTGACCGCCCGGCGCAGGAGGCGGCGCAGCACGTAGCCGCGGCCGTCGTTGGCCGGCATGATGCCGTCGGCAATGAGAAAAGTCAGGGCGCGGATATGATCGGCCACGACATGCAGATCCACCAGCCGGGCGGGGTCCCTGCTGTCGACCCCGGCCAGCTCGGCGGTGCGCTCGATGATCGGCAGAAAAAGGTCGGTCTGGTAGTTGCTTGCCACTCCCTGCAGGACGGCGGCCAGCCGCTCCATGCCCATGCCGGTATCAATGGACGGGGCGGGCAGGGGCTGCAGGCTGCCGCTCTGGTCGCGGCGGTACTGCATGAACACCAAATTCCAGATCTCGACAAAACGGCGGTTGCCGTCGACAAATTCCCCGGGGCCGAATTCCGGGCCGCGGTCAAAATGGATCTCCGAACAGGGGCCGCAGGGGCCGGTTTCGCCCATCTGCCAAAAATTATCTTTTTCGCCCAGGCGATGAATTTTTTGCGGCGGCACGCCGATTTCTTCCTGCCAGATGCGGAAGGCTTCATCATCATCCTGGTAAACCGTCACCCAAAGTCGTTCGGGCGGCAAGTGGAAATTCACGGTCAGCAACTCCCAGGCGTAGGCTATGGCCTTGTCCTTGAAATAATCCCCGAAGGAAAAATTGCCGAGCATTTCAAAAAAAGTATGATGAAAATCGGTCTTACCGACTTCGTCGAAGTCGTTGTGCTTGCCCGACACGCGCATGCATTTCTGGATGCTGACGGCGCGGCGGTATTCTCTTTTTTCTTCCAGAAGAAAAACACCCTTGAACTGGTTCATGCCGGCATTGGTGAACAGCAAGCTGGGATCCTTGGCCGGGATCAGCGGCGAGGACAAAACCCGTTGGTGCTTTTTTTTGCCAAAAAAGTCGTAAAAGACGCGGCGGATTTCAGAATTGCTGAACATTAATCGATTTCCAGCAGGTTGTGATCCGGGTTCAGGTCTTCCGGAAGCTTTTCCGGTTGGTCGCTGCCGCCGATCTCGGACATCCGTTTTTCCATTTCCTCCATGGACATGTCCTTGGCGCTCTGGACGCCGATCTTCTTGAGCTTGAACTCATCGGGATTGCTGGCCCATTTCAGGGCTTCATCAAAGGAAATATAGTTTTTCATGTACAGGGAATACAGCGACTGGTCAAAGGTCTGCATGCCGTACTGGGAGATTCCCTGGGAGATGGCTTCCTTGATCAGCTTGGTCTTTTCCTGGGTTACGATGCAGTCCTGGATGAAGGGCGTGGTAATGAGGATTTCCACGGCCGGCACCCGGCCTTTGTCGTCGCTGCGAGGCAGCAGTCTCATGGAGATGATGGATTTAAGCACCGAGGCCAGCTGGATGCGGATCTGTTTTTGGTGATGGGGCGGGAACATGGAAATGATGCGGTTGACCGTTTCCGGCGCGTCCAGGGTGTGGAGGGTGGAAAGGACCAAATGGCCGGTTTCCGCGGCCAGCAGGGCCGTTTCAATGGTTTCCAGGTCGCGCATTTCACCGACCAGGATCACGTCGGGGTCCTGGCGCAGGGCGCTGCGCAGGGCCTTGGCAAAATCGTTGGTGTCGGAACCCACTTCGCGCTGATTGATGATGCTCTTTTTGTCACGATGCAGGTATTCGATCGGGTCCTCGATGGTGACAATATGCTCGATGCGGTGGATGTTGATGTAGTCGATCATGGCGGCCAGGGATGTGGATTTGCCGCTGCCGGTCGTCCCGGTGACCAGGATCAATCCGCGCATTTCCTGGGAGATCTTTTCCAGAACCAGCGGCAGGTTCAGATCGGAAATGCTCTTGATCTGGGTGGGGATGACCCTCAACACCATGCCCACCGCTCCTCTTTGATAAAAGACATTGCAGCGGAAACGGCCCAAGCCGGGTATGCTGTAGGCCATGTCGATTTCATGGTCGTGCTTGAATTTTTCCTTTTGTTCGCTGTTCAGCATGGCGAACGCCATGGCGATCGTGTCCTCGGGCATCAAGCGCTTCAGTTCGACCAGCGGGTGCAGCGTGCCGTTGATCCTGACTACCGGATGGTTGCCGACCTTGAGATGAAGATCCGAAGCGTTCCTTTCCACGCTTATTTTTAGTAGATCGTCAATGTTCATTTTCCGCTCCTTGGCATGAATATTATACAACAATGCGGAAAAAACACAAAGCTGGGAACCGGCCTTATGCGTTCTGTTTTTCCCCTTTCCTTTCTGCTATAATTCCAATCATGAAGACCTTCTTGAGCATGGCTGCCTGCGCCCTGCTGCTGGGTCTATCCGCCTGTGCCTCTAAAACCGACTTGAGCGGCCGGCCGGAGTTCGAGCCGCCGGCTGTCGCCGGGGACGGCCTCGGCCTATTCCAGACCGGGATGGCCTCCTGGTATGGGGATGATTTCAACGGCAAAACCACAGCCGACGGTGAGATCTATGACATGCGCAAACTGACCGCAGCCCACCAAAACCTTCCTTTCCACACACTGGTGGAAGTGGAAAACCTGGAAAACCGGAAAAAGGTCCTGGTGCGGATCAATGACCGGGGTCCTTTTCTGAAAAACCGCATCATCGACCTCTCTTTGCAGGCGGCGCAGCGGCTGGGCATGACGGGAAAGGGCACGGCCGAAGTCAATCTCCGTGTCGTGCGCTGGGGCGGGGCCGCGCCGGATGGAGAGGTTTCCCGAAACGGCAGCAAGGAATGCCGGGTCCAGGCCGGGGCTTTTTCCGTCAGGGAAAACGCCGAGGACATGCTCCTGACCCTGGGCGAGATATTCCCGGATTTGCGTTTCAGGATCGCGCTGGAAGATGGCATGTTCAAGATCATTTCGCAAAAATTGTCTGCTCCATTCTCCTGCCGTGAGGTCATAAAAAAACTGGCGGCTTACCACCTGCAAGGTTTTATCCGGGAGACGGATGTTTTGCCAGAAAAGTAATCCGTTTTAATTTAACTTTTATTTTATCTTTTTGCTTGAAAAAATCCTTTTTTTAATTTACAATTTTCGCAGCGGATGAGAGGGTATATGCATTCAATGGTGAAAATGGAAATCTTTGCCGCAAGCAAGGAAGCGATGGGCAATGGCTGAAGAGCGAAAATCCAATCTGCCCACCGATGATGCCCATGCTGCGGGCGAGCCCCCGCAGGCCAAAAGAATTCTGATCGTCGATGACGACGACACCGTGAGGAATTCCCTGAATGATTTTTTGGAGTTTCACGGTTTTGCCGTCGCGGCTGTCGCCAGCGCTGCCCAGGCCCTGGAATCTCTCGGCAATGATGAATTTGACCTGATCATTTCCGACCTGGTCATGCCGCAGATGGACGGGATCTCGCTGACCAAGGCCATACGCGATTCGGGGAAGGATGTCCCGGTCCTGGTGATGACCGGTTTCGCTTCGATCGAGTACGCTGTGGAATCCATGAAGGCCGGAGCCATGGACTTCATCACCAAGCCGTTGAAATTCGACCATGTCCTGCTGATCATCAACCGGGCGCTGGAAACCAGCAGCTGGCGCAAAATGGCCCGGGAAAGGGAGTATTACAAGGATCTTTCCAACAGCGACGGCCTGACCAAGATCAGCAATTACCGCCATTTCAGCCAGGTATTGCAGGTCGAGATCGATCGCCAGCACCGATACCACAGGCCGCTGACGCTTTTAATGATCGATATTGATGATTTTAAAAAGACCAACGACCACCACGGCCATCTGATCGGGGACTTGGTCTTGATCCAGATCGCCGTCTTGTTGACCGCCGAGATCCGCGGCTTTGATTTTGTCGCCCGTTATGGCGGCGATGAATTCACCGTGATCCTCCCCGAGGTGTCCAGCAGGGAAGCCCTGGCCGTGGGACGGAGGATCCTGAAGTCGATCGGAACGCATGATTTCAGATCGCCTGAGGAAAAGGAGATTGGCCGCATCGGCGTGACCATCGGCATCGCCTCATTCCCCAAGGATGCCTCGGATGGCCAGGCCTTGGTTTCCCGGGCCGATCAAGCCATGTACGCGGGAAAAAGCGCCGGCAAGAACTGCATCTGTGTTTCTGGCGATGAAAAAAACATCATCCGCCTGCGCAAGCCCACCTCGCCGCCACTGCAGCTGAAAAAATAATCGATTTCGGGACGGAATTCCCTAAGCGAACAAGCCAGGATGGACGATGGTGTTGTCCCGGATCAGCCAGCGGCCATTGGCCAGGAGAGGGGAGATCTGGTCTCTTTCATCCAGCAGCATTAAATCGGCATCCATGACGGCTCCGACCGGCTATTTGCCGAGCGTGGCCACCATTACGGCCTTGATGGTATGGACACGATTTTCTGCCTGGTTGAAAACCTGAGAATGCCGGCTTTCGAATATTTCTTCGCTGACCTCGCAGATGTCGGGGAACTGCTTGGCCAATTTGGTTTCGCAATTGTGAAAGGCGGGGAGGCAATGCAGGAAAGTGCATTCGGAATTTTCGGTCTGGTCGATCAGGCTGCGATTGATCTGGAAGGGTTTGAGGAGTTTGATCCTTTCGGGGATCTGTTCTTCTTCCCCCATGGAGGCCCACACGTCGGTGTATACGATGTCGGCGTTCTTCACTCCCGCACCGATGTCGTCGGTGATGGTGATCTTGGCGCTGCGTTCATGAGCGAATTCCCGGCATTCCTTGACCAGCTCCGGGGACGGGAACAAGGATTGGGGAGCGACGATGCGAAAGTCCATGCCCATTTTGGCGGCTCCGATCATCAGTGAATTGGCCATGTTGTTGCGGCCGTCGCCCACATAGGCGAACTGGATCCCTTTCAGCCGCCCCTTGACTTCCAGAACGGTCATGAAATCAGCCAGGACCTGGGTGGGATGATAGAGGTCGGTCAAACCGTTCCAGACCGGGACCCCGGCGTATTGCGCCAGCCCTTCCACGGTTTCATGCTTGAAGCCGCGGAACTGAATGCCGTCGAACATGCGGCCCAGCACCCGCGCCGTGTCCTTGACCGTTTCCTTTTTCCCCAGCTGGATGTCGTCCTTGCCCAGGTATTCGGGGTGAGCGCCTTCGTCGACGCAGGCCACCACGAAGGCGCAGCGCGTGCGCGTGGAGGGCTTTTCGAAAATCAGGGCGATATTTTTACCCGCGAGGTTTTTTCCCCGCAGTCCGGCATATTTGTCCTGTTTCAGCTTGATGGAAAGCTGCAAGAGAAAATCGATCTCCTCCGCCGTATTGTCTTTCATGGACAGGAAATGTCTTCCTTTCAGATTGAATGGCATGGGGCAACCTCCATAGAATTCAATTGCATGTTACCTCAAAAAACAAATTTTCGCAAGTCGCCCGGCTGTTGTTGCCTGGCCTCGCCAGCTTATTCTGGGAACGGATGTTTTTGACAAAGCGCCGCTGTTTCTGGTAACATTCTCCATCGCTGACATCCCGGTTCTGCCCCGGAAGGGTATTTGGAAAAAAGTCGCCGGCGGCCAAGGAGAAGCATGATAGACCAAACAAGCAATAAACTCATTCGCATCCTGCTCCTGTCCTTGGCGGCAGTTTTTTTTCCCCTGCAGACCGTTGGGGAGAGTCCCCGATCAGAGCAAATCCGCAACGGCTGGAAGGATATTTCCGCCCCGCTCCTGATGGAGTATGTTCGGGAGCTTTGTGCGGAAAAATACGCCGGCCGCCTGAGCGGGACCAAGGGATATGACGATGCGGCCGCCTGGCTGGCCGAACGGCTGGCTAAATGGCAGCTCAAGCCGGGAGGCGACAGCGGGACCTATTTTCAGGATTTTCCCAATCCCTATACCCTGGTGCTGCCGGGAAGCGAGCTTTCCTTGCACCTGGCTGGCAAAGAAGGCGAAGCGAAAACCAGGTCATATGAAATAGAAAAGGATTTTTTCCCCGGTTCCACTTCCGGCAGCGGCGAGGTGACCGCGGAGGTGGTGTACGTGGGCTTCGGCATCAGTGCGCCTGAATTGAATTTCGACGAATATCTCGGCCTCGATGTGCGCGGCAAGATCGTTTTGGTCGAAGTCGAAGTCCCGGTCGATCCCGACCGCAATGCGGCCGAATTCGCCAAATGGCGGCCTTATTCCTTCCATCAATACAAAGTGCGAAACGCCAGGGACCATGGTGCCGCCGGCATGCTCTATCATTACCCTATCGCCAATCCCAACTGCCTGTACATCCGGGACCTGATCCTGACCTACATTGGCGCAAACGTGGTGCGCGACATTTTCCAGGGTAGCGGCAGGATCCATCCACACGTGGTGAAAGGCATCCGCAAAACGCTCCGTGAGCGATCGTTCGCCACCGGGAAGATCATGACCCTGAAAAATTTTAGCGAGCATCATGCCGATGGCGTGGGGAAAAACGTCATCGCGGTTCTGCCGGGCAGCGACCCGCGGTTAAAGAATGAAACCATCATCATCGGCGCCCACCTGGACCACCTGGGCTTGAATCCGCTTTTGACCCCCGGCGCCAACGACAATGCCTCCGGGGTGGCGGTGGTCATGGCCGTGGCCCAAGCCCTGGCCGCCATGGAACCGCCCCCGCGCCGGACCGTTGCTTTCATTTTTTTCGCGGCCGAGGAGCAGGGCGTCAGGGGGTCGGAGTTCTACCTGCTGCACCCGCCTCCGGCACTGGCCAACGTACGGGCTTTCATCAACCTGGACGGCGTCGGCCGCGGCCGCACGCTGGAAGCTCTGGCCGCAAAGAACTATCCTGACCTATGGAAAGTTTTTTCCGCCGCCAATCGCCAACTGGTTCATGCCGCTGTAATCCCGGCATATTTTCACAACCGGGCCCGGCCCAGGCTGGATGCCGCCCATTTCATGTGGGCCGATATTCCCACGGTCTCCTTTGCGGCAACTGGCGCCCCGGAGCCGCCTTTTCCGGTCTATCACACCAGTCATGACCGTCCGGAGATCCTGACCCCTGAGATCATGGTCGATCTGGGCCGGCTGATCTTCAGCGCCATGACCGAACTGGCCGACGGCAAATGATCCGCCAATGGATGAAGATGGCGGTTGGCCGAGGGTTTTCTTGACAGATGATTCCGCTTTTGCTATAGTTCCTGCGGTTGCCGCCCTGATGAAACCGATGAAACTGGATGAAATTGAAATAAAAGTAATGGAAACCGCGGAGAGAAGCGCGGTAAAGAGGCTGTATCGGGAAGCGGGCTGGTGGCAGGAAAGCGATCAAACTACGGACGGGTGTTCCTGGATCGATACTTTGGTCAGGCAGTCTTTCTGCTTTGTCGGTGCCTTCAGCAGCGGCGAATTGATCGGCATGGGCCGAGCCGTTTCCGATGGGGTGAGTGACGCCTATATCCAGGATGTCGTGGTTTTAAAAAAGTTCCGCGGCCTGGGGATCGGCGCTGCGATCATCGAAAAAATCATCTGGTTTCTGGAAACCCGCCGCATCGCTTGGATTGGCCTGATCGCCGAACCCGGCACGCAGGCGTTTTACCAGCGGTCGGGATTCGTCCTCATGGAAGGGTATGCCCCCATGCTACTGAAAAAGAAAAAGGACTGACCCATGCTGAAAGTCAATATGGAAAAATTTTCTCCGGTCACGCTGGCGGACAAAAAGATCATCCGGCCGCTGCTGCTGGCCAACGATGTTTTTTTCTGTGATTACAATTTCGCCAACCTCTTCATGTGGGGCGATATTTTCAAGACCCGCTGGCTTTTTCATGATGAGCGCCTCTGGATATACAATGGCTTCGACGACCTGATGCTGATGCCGCTCGGCAAGGCACTGACCCTGCCTGAACTGGTCACTGTCTCCGACATGCTGCGCCGGGACGGGAAAAGCGGAAATTTTGTACTGGTCGACCAGGATTTTGTCAAAGACAATACCGATCTTGCCCATTATTTCGAGGTAGAGATCGATCTGGATAATGGCGATTATATTTATTCCAGCCAGAAGCTGGTCGATCTGACGGGCAACAAGCTGCATAAAAAGCGAAACCTGATCAACCAGTTCCTGGCGTTGTATCCTGATTATGCCTGCCAGCCGCTGAAAGCTTGCGACCTGGCCGCCTGCCTGGAACTGTCTGAAAAATGGTGCCGGCAGCGCACTTGCCAGGAACTGGAATTCAGTCATGAAACATCGGCTTTGAAAAGGGCTTTGAACAATTTTAGCGAATTGGAACTGCAGGGTTTGAAGATTTCCCACGGCGGCGCCATGTTCGCCTTTGCCGTCTTCTCCCAGCTCAGCAGCAATATGGCCGACGTGCACTTTGAAAAATTCGATCCCGAAATCAAAGGCATCAGCCAGGTGATCAACTGGGAAACCGCCAAAAGCCTGTCCGCTAAGTACAAGTACATCAACCGTGAGCAGGACCTGGGCATCGAGGGATTGCGCCAGGCCAAGAAATCATACAGCCCGGATTATATCGTCAGCGCCTATTTCCTGAAAAGAAAAGACTGATTTCTTTTTTGTGGATTTCCCCGGCGCCCGTTTACTGCTCGGGCTCGCGGGCAATGACCCCTTTTTCGATCAGCAGGTCCACTTGCTTGTTGACCATGTCGGCGAAGCGCAGAAAATGGGGGATGGTCAGGTGGACGTAGGTGTGGATGTTGACCTTGACGGGTTCCTTGACGTCGCGAATGCCCAGACCCAGGCAAATTTCTTCGGGGTTGACGTTGAAAGAGATCAGGTTGGCGTAGACGTGGTGGGCGTGGAGATCGGTTATTTCAATTTTTTCCTCTTTTTTTTCCATTGGCGTCTCCTTGTCGCCGCCGGCAGTCCCAGGCGGCGGCAGCTGGGCCTGCCGGTTCAGCGGCAGCTGTTTTTTTCCAATTTCTGCAGGACCTTGTACAATTTCTTTTCATCCGCCGTCAAAACAATGCGGCTGTTTTTCTGCGTCTGTTCTTCTTTGCGGATCACGTTCATATCCACATTGAAACCCAGCTTTTTAAAAGCCTTCTTGACACCGGGACGGCACTGGATCAGGGCTTCGTAACTGATGACGATGCTTTTGGGCATATTTTCGTGGGCGGCGACCAGGGCGTTGTTGTTGTCCAGCCAGCTGAGCTTGAACTGCGATATGCCGCGCTTATACATACTGGACCTGACGTCGGCCGGATTCCTGAAAATGAAGACCGCACGAATCTTTTTGTCTTTGGCGACATGGCGGAAAAAGAACAGCGCCGGCACGTGCACGATCTTCAGGCCGCTTAAACCCGGGGCGTTGTTCAGGCGTTCGACGATCTTGTTCATTTCCACGACATTTTCCTCGGTCATGGCCTTGTCGATCAGCTTTTTTTCCAGTTCCTTTCCCGTTTCCAATTCAAAATATCCCGCCTTGTTGTATTCATCGCCGCCGAAATCGCTGGGGAAATCAACGCCCGCGCTTTTAAGCAACTGGCAGGCCAGGGAAGTGCCGCTGCGGGGATGGCCGACGACAAAAATGCCGTTTTTCAAAACTTTCGGCCGGATTTCCTCTTTGGCCGGGGCCGTCGAATTTTCCATGTTGATCTCCTCAAATGGCGTTGAATTCCTGAATGCCCATTATACCACAGGATAGGGCTTTTCGGAAAGCACCGAACTTAGCGAAATCGGCATGGGGAAGAGAGAGGGAAGGCAGAGGGAAGAGAGAGGGAAATACATAGGGAAAACAAAGAGGGAAAAAAGGGAAGAAATGGCTGCAAGAGGTTGATAGGAGCAATTTCGGTTTCTTACTCTTTCTTCCCTCACTTTTCCCTTTTTTTGCTTTGCTTTTCAGCCGATATTCTTATAAGATATCCGCAAATGGAAAAATTCAGGATGCAGTTGTTCGAACACAACCAATCCATGCAGTTCTCCCTGGACAGCAGGGGGGGGCGGGAATTTTCCCTGAAAAAGAAATCGGGTGTTTTGATCCGCAGTTTCGACGGCAGCTGGAAAAGCCGGTCCGAGGAAACCGGTTCCAGCGGGGAAGCGACCAAAACCATATCCGGAAAAACCTTGGGAAGCCGGCAGCCGGATCTGTCCCCGCTGCCCATGGATGCAGGGGCGATCCTGGCCGACAACCGCTTTTTGACCGACTTTCTCAGCCAGCTCGCTCTTCAGGAATGGAAATTGCTGTTTCGCGCCCGGCGCTGTCTGCGCGCCATCCAGAACACTCAGCGCCAGAAACTTAAGACGGTTTTCAGCCATTTCAGCATTTCCATCAAGTTCAGGACCCTTAACCGCCCGGAGGAACTTGAAGTCAGCGAAGGAAGCAGCGAAGCGCTGAAATTCAACTTGAACGGCCTGACCCGGCGTATCAGCGAAACGATTGAAAACCAGAAAAACCGCTGCCGGACCGAATTGAATTGCGAAGTTCCGGTCGTGCTCCAGGCCGGCGAAGGAGCCATCCTTTTTCATGAAATTCTCGGCCATTCGCTGGAGGCTGATTATGTGAGCCAGGGTGTTTCACCTTTCAACCTGTCGGACCTGGACCGGGCGATCGTACCGCCCCAGATCACCATTCATAGCCGCGACGATCGCGACCCTTTTTTCAAGGGTGCCGGCGCTGACGACGAGGGCGAGATCTGCCCGTCGCCGCTACTGGTCGAAAACGGCATCCTGCGCCGCTTTATCAGCGACTATGCCTACCAGAGGATGCTGAAACTGAAGGACCGGGGGCATGCCCGACTGGAGGATTTCAGTTGCATTCCCCAGCCGCGCATGTTTGCCACCTATGTCCAACCCGGCCGGTTCCCGGCGGCCGAGATCCTTGCCTCGACTCCTTACGGGATCTATGCCAGGGAGTTCGGCGACGGCGGCCTCGATTTCCAATCGGGCCGGTTCTACTTCAATATCCGCCAGTCCTATCTGATCGAGAAGGGGCGCCTGACCGCTCCCATCGGCCACTTGACCGTCAGCGGCCGGGTCAGGGAAATTCTTAACGACATCGGCATGGTCGGTGACGACTTTAAATATGACCGCGGTGTCAGTTATTGCCAGAAAAACGGGCAAATTCTGCCGGTGCGCGTGGGGCAGCCGACGATCAAGATCAACAAGCTGCGGGTCAATGGAGTCCAGGGTGCTTGAAACGGTCTTAAAAACCGGCCGGGAAGCAGGGTTCTCGACCGTTGAAGCCTTTGTTGAAAAGATCCTGAGTCGGGAATGCGAAGGGGCCGATCAGCCCCTGGCGCTTCATGAAGTCCAGGGCAACCGGTTGCGGGTAAGGGCTTTCCGGGATACGGGCGATCCTCTTGGATTCAGCCTTTCCAATCCTGATTCAAGGCTGATCAAGCGCAGCTTTGCCTCGCTGGCTCACGGTTCCGGTCTGGACGGGAAAAAAAACTTTGCCCAGCTGCTGCCCAAAAGCGTGGCGAAAAGCAAACTGGACATTTATGACCCGGGCATCGAGAGCTGGGATGAAGACCCGGCCGGAGAACTGCGGGAAAGGATCAGGGAAAGCCTGGTGACTTTCCCGGGATTGAAACTGAAAAAATTCAGTTTTTCCCGGTTGTTGAAAAAGATCTACCTGGCCAACACGCGCGGTTTCCTGGCCAAATATAAAAAAACCCATTTCCAGGTTCTGGCATCCTTTATGCTCAATGACCACGCGCTCGAGCTCAGTGAAAGCCGCATATATTGCAGGGATTTCGATCCCGGGCGCCTGGTGGCCAGGGGGGCGAACCTTCTGGGCGCCTTGGCCGCGGACCCGGAGGTCGTGGCCGGCGGAGCGGAATGGGTCGTTATGTCGCCTGAAGCCTCGGTCCAGGTGCTGAAGGAGTTTTCCCAAAACTTCAAGCTCGACCAGGCCGACGCCCGGCGCGGCATCGCCGCTTCACCCAGGGTCAGTATCCTGGACAATCCCGCTTTGGACGGGCAGTCCGGCTCGGCTCCGTTCGATGACGAAGGAATGGCGGCCAGTGAAAAATATCTGATCAACAAGGGGGTGTTCGTCCGCGCCATCGCGGATATCCGCACCGGTTTCGCCAAGGGCAGAAACTCCACCGGCAACGGCTTCCGGGATGAGCGCGGCATTTTTCCCCAGGTCCAGTTTTCCAACCTCTATTTCAAGCCTTCGGCCGTTTCGCTTGTTGATTTGCTGGGCCGGGCGCGGAAAGGAATTCTGGTTTACCTGGTCAAACTGAAGGGCTGCGGCCGCCAGCCCGGTGAATTGGTGTTCTCGGCTTACGGCTATTCTTTTGTCGCTGGCGAGATCACCCGGCCGGCTCATTTCTATTTTGTGACCTCCATGCGTTCTTATCTGCTGCACATCAGCGAGGTTTCCCGGGAACTGCGTTTTTTCCAGGCCCGCTTCAACATCGGCTCGCCGTACTTGCTGCTGCAAGGGCGCCTCGATGCCGAAAAGAAATTTTTTATATAAAACGTGAGATATTTTGTTTTTAAAACCTATTTATCAAGAAAACAAGCGAGGTTCCGCATGAAAAAGCATTGGCGGTTTTTTTTCTTTTTCGCTCTTGGGATGTGGCTGTTCGGCGGCACGATCGTCATCGTGACCCCGGGGCAGATATCCGTGGGCACCGATGTCCATTTCCGCTTTGACCACGATGGCGGCGGCGGGACCGGTTTCAGCTGGAGCTTCGGCGACGGCACCGTCGAAACCACGAGCAACAATCAGGGCCATCATGCCTACATGGCGGCGGGGACCTTCACGGTGACCTGCACCATGCTGGGGAGCGAGGCGGCGCCGGTCATCGGCAACGCCACGGTCACCGTCGTCGACAACCGCCGCATCTCCCCCCAGGGCGGAAGCTTCCGTCAGGGACGGCGGGTGAACTTCCGGGCGGAAAATTTCGTCGGCCCCAACCTGCGCTGGGATTTCGGGGACGGCATCGTCGAATCGGGCCCTGCCAATCACGGCCACCTCTACCCGAATCCCGGGAACTTCACGGTCAAGGCTTATGACTTCAACGGCGACACGCCGACGTTCAGCCAGTGCCAGGTGACGGTCGAGGCCGACAACCGCCAGTTAAGCGCCGCGCCAAACGCAGCGCGGGCTTTTCAGAATATTATTTTTACCGCCGGCAACTTCCCCGGTGCCAACCTCCGCTGGGACTTTGGCGACGGGACGGCGCAGAGCGGCGGACCGACCATGAACCACTTTTTTAAACAGGCGGGAAATTTTCAAGTCCAGGTCCGGGAGAATTCCGAGCCGCCCGATTCGGCAATCAAACTGCCAATAGCCATTGCGCCCGACAACCGGCAATTGCAGGTGACGCCGCTGCCGGCCCGGGTCAGCCAGGCGGTCAACTTCGCGGCCAGCAATTTTGCCGCTGCCGATTTGAAGTGGGATTACGGGGACGGTAAAATTGAAAACGGCGGGCCGGCCATGACCCATGTGTATCCCAACCCCGGGAATTTCCAGGTTCTGGTCTGGGAAGCGGGTGCGGGGGCGGAAACCGGCCTGAAAAAGGCCGTGGCGGTCCAGCCCGACATCCGCCAAGTCGCCATCAGCGCCCCTCAGGAAATTTTTGAAGGAACCGAGATCATTTTTGAAGGCCGGAATTTCAGCGCCGCGCAATTGCATTGGGATTTTGGCGACGGCACGGTCGCACGCGGCAGCGCCAGGCAGCCCCACCGCTATCCGCGCAGCGGAAATTTCGTCGTGAAGGTTGTGGAAGCCGACGCGCCGAAAAATCTGCCCCTGGAAAAAAGGATCCTGGTGCTTGTCGACAACCGCACCCTGGTCTTGAAAACCAGCCAGGTTTTCGCCAACAGTGAATTCGAGGTTGAAGCCCAGAATTTCCGCGGCGGGTCGGTGAGCTGGGATTTCGGCGACGGCCCGGCGGCGACCGGCCCGCGGCTGATGAAACACCGTTACGGCCGCACCGGGCAGTTTCGCATCCGGGCGGTCGATTTTGCCGGCCGCGACGGAAAATTCATTGAAAAAAATGTCCTGGTGGAAACCGACCGCCGCCTCATCAGCCTTCCCGGCGAGATCATCGCCGGCGAAGCGATCGACATGCAGTTGGAAAACGCGGCCAGCGGGAATGTCATCTGGAAATTTTCCGACGGCGATAGCCGCAGCGGCCAGGAATTGAAATCCAAGGCTTTCCGAACCGCCGGTCCGCAAAAGATCACGGTCGTCGACGCAGCCGGGAAATACCCGCCCCTGGAAAAAATGATCCAGGTGCTTCCCGATATGCGCGGCCTGAAAAGTTCGGCCGCTTTCATCCTGCCCAAGGAGGAAGTGGTTTTCACGGCCCATAATTTCAAGGGGCCCGGCATCCGCTGGGATTTTGGCGACGGCGCGGTCAAGGAAAACGGCATGGCTGTGGAAAGGCATGTGTATGAATCCTTGGGCCGCTTCCAGGTCAAAGCCGTGGATTTCAACGGCCGCAGCAGCAAGGTGTTCGGCTCCGAAGTGGTGGTGGCGGAAATGACTCCCGGTTTTGAAATCGATACCTTGGAATTGGTCTTCGACAACGGCAAATACTACCGGGTCATTGCCAAGAACAGCCCCAGCCCCGCGTTCCAATTGCGTGTCAAGGCCAAGGGACGGGGTGTGCTCAACGGCCAGTTCATGCTGGACAACATGCCCATGGGACTGTTCCAGATGATCGTTCAGGAAAATCAGAACAGCAAGCTGCCCAAAAGCCAGATGGTCGATTTGCCGGTTCGCGATCTGGGCCTGCATGAATTGACGGTAAAATTCAGCAATTATTCCTTAAACAAAAAAATTCCCATCATCAAGTATTTCGTCTCCGCGGCCGGGATGATCCAGATCGTCTCCCCGCCCATCGACGGCAAGGTTTCGCTGCAGGGCAAAATCGAACTGAGCTGGGCGATCGAAAGAAAAAACCCGGTTTTTGAGATCGCCATTTCCGCCATCCCGTTCCAATTCCTGGATGACCCGCAGATCGAATGGCTGCCGGCGGGCCATACCCGGAGTTTCAGCTTCATTCCCGGCTCATATAAACCCGGGAGCTGGGTCTATTGGCAGGTGCGCTTGCTGAACGAAAGCAAGCAGGTGCAGACCACTTCCGAGATCGCCACTTTCAAGCTGAGCGAGTAAGCGGCGTAAGCTGTTTTACCGGCCGTGTCGCCGGGGCGGGCGCGGTTTGTCAAAACTTTCTGAATTTGCTATATAACAATCATGGAAAACGTGAAAATACTGGTTGTCGATGATGAAAAGAACATTCTGGAATCGGTAAAAATGGTTTTGAACTATGAAAAGTACAATGTTCAGGTCGCCAAGGAAGGGATCGAAGCGATCGATGTTTTTAAGAAATTCCTGCCCGACATCGTTTTGCTCGATGTAAAAATGCCGGGCCTGGACGGCCTGAAAGTGCTGAAATCCTTCAAGACCGTGAACCCGGTCGCTGAAGTCATCATGATCTCCGGCCATTCAGGGATCGAGGAAGCGGTGGAGGCCTCGCGTCTGGGCGCCTTCGACTTCCTGGAAAAGCCCATTTCCCGCGACAAGCTTGTCTTGACGGTGCGCAATGCCGCTGAAAAAATTTCCCTGCTCAAGGAAAATTACAATTTACGGAATTTAACCGCAAAAAAGTATGAACTGGTGGGGCAATCGGCGGTCATGCAGGCCCTGCAGGAAACCATCCGCCGCGTGGCCCGCAGTGACTCCACGGTTTTGATCTCCGGCGACAGCGGCACCGGCAAGGAACTGATCGCCCGTCTAATCCACCAGCAGTCGGTCCGCAGCCAGAACCGTTTCGTCCAGGTCAACTGCGCGGCCATCCCCGATGAACTGATCGAAAGCGAGCTCTTCGGGCACGAGAAAGGATCGTTCACCGGGGCTTATGAAAAGAAGATCGGCAAGTTCGAAAGCGCGCACCGCGGCAGCATTTTTCTGGATGAGATCGGAGATCTGAGCCTGAAAGCCCAGGCCAAGGTCCTGCGCGTGCTCGAGGAGGGAGAGGTGCAACCGGTGGGTTCGCCCGAGATCAAGAAAGTCAACGTCCGCGTCATCGCGGCCACCAACAAGAACCTGGATGAGGAGATCAAAAAAGGCAATTTCCGCGAAGACCTGTACTTCCGCCTGCACGTGGTGCCCATTCATTCGCCTTCCCTGCGCGACCGCAAGGAAGACATCCCGCTGCTGATCGATCATTTCATCTCGTATTTCTCGGAAGAAAACAACTACCGGAAAAAATCATTCTCCAGCGAAGCGCTGGCCCTGCTGCTGAATTACCAGTGGAAGGGGAATGTCCGCGAGCTGCGTAACCTGGTGGAAAGAATGCTGATCATGTGCCGTTCGGACCCGATCTCCAGCCGCGACCTTCCCGACTACATCCACCGCCGCAGCGAGTCCGGGGAATTGTCCCTGCTGCAGATCGGCAAGTGGAAGGAGTTCAAGGCGCAGTCGGAAAAAATGTATTTGGAGCAAAAATTGAAGGATTGCGCCTACAACGTGGCCAAGACGGCCCGCGAGATCGGGCTGCCGCGCAGCAACCTCTATCAAAAGATCGAATCTCTTGGTATAATGGCGGGGCACCCGCAGGATGCGGATGAGGAATCGCCCGGCCCGTGAGGGCGGACGAGAGCGACTAAAAGGCACACTTTGCCGTGATTTAACAAAGATTAATAAAGAAGGTCTGCCTTTAATCGGGATCTCCTTTTTTAATAAATTTCCAAAAAAACTAGAAACTTTTGTTGACATTGCAGATAATTACTCTCAGAATGTCATCATGAGGGATGGCATCACTCGAGGCCTCGGAAAACCTCGGCATAGTGATGCTATTTTTCCTCTACATGCAATGGGGGGAGAAAAATGAAAGGCAAGGGAATAAGAGGCGTGTATATCTTGTCGGCTCTCTTTTTATTAATCTTTCATGGTATCTCTTTCGCGCAGGATGCAAAAGTTCAGAAGAGCAATTGGCTGCTGAGCGTGATATTCAAGCTGGAAGATATGAGAGCAAGGGCAATGGAAGACATTCAGAAATACGAAGGCGAAATCAGGAAATGCGATAACACCATAAGCAAATCCGAAAACATCGTGCGTCTTGCCCAGGAACAAGGCAATGCGAAGGCGGAAGAGATTGTCCGTGAGGCTTCGAGCAAGGCACAGGCAGCGAAAACAAAAAACATTGAATTAAAGAATTCGGCGGAGTTTAATAAAAAAAAGGCGGAAATTGCTCTTGCGCATGTAAAAAATGAATTTTCAGATGCACTGGGAAATCCTCAGAAGATAAAATCGGTAATTACCAACTACTCGGGGCGCGTATCCATTCAGAAGAATAGTGGCGAGATCATGGATTTTAGAAATAACCAAAGCGGTCTTCTTGAGAGGGGCGATGAAATCGTAACCTATGGTGACAGCAGCGCCGAGCTTCAGTTTCTCGACGGCAGGGGGACCATGAAGGTTGGACCGAATTCACAGGTGAAGATGGAAGAAGATGGCGCGGGCACGCAGGCAATGAGCATGATCCGGGGAAAGATCAATGTCAGCGTTGAAAAATTGGAAAATTATCAGAAGATGATGGGAGAGAAGATAAAGGCATACAAGGAAGATATAAGAAAAGTGAAAGATGAGACTACGCAGAAGATTGTGGACGAGTGGGAATCTCTAAATAAATCTTTAGAAAGTTATCATAATAAACATAGAAAAAAATTTGAAGTGCGAACCATTAGTTGGGCAATGGCTCCGCGAGGAACCCGGTTTCTTGTTTATGAGGATGAGAAGAAAGGCACAGAAGTCATTGTCCTTGAAGGAAGCGTGGAAATAAAGAGTAAAATAGGGAATATAACCATTGTGGTAAATGAAGGGTATAGAGTCGCTGCTGTAAAAGACGGCAAATTATCAGAACCAGAAAAAATTGAAATATCTAACCTTGACAGGGGGTGGGAGAAATGAAAGCCAAAGTGATCTTTCTAGCATTGGTTGTACTCGCTTCGAGTCAGGTGGCCGCTGAAACCTATAAAATAGATTTTGGGTATAGCGTAACGCCTTGCTTATACTCGTCCATGGAAGAATGTAGAAAGGCTCTTGAATTGAGGGCGCGGCAGGCCCGCGATGCCCAAGTTCCCCTTGGATATCAACAATGCGTTCCCTGCAGCCGTTCCGGCGGAAGCTCTGGAGGCGATCCGGAGCAGCAGATAGCGAATGCCTTGGGCAAAATCATCAATTATATTCTTGATGGGACAAAACCCGAGTCCCCCCAAGACAAGATCGATAGGGAGAATGCGATCAAACGAAAACAGGCCGAAGAGCTGGAAAAGCAACATCAACTCCAACTTCAGCAAGAGCTGGAGCTCGCGCGGCAGAAGAAGTTTGCTGAAGAAAAGGACCGGCTCCTGGGCGCTTTCAAGGATGACCAGACGGATTCACTTGAGTTGAAAGGGGCCGGTTCGACGACATCTGAACTCAAATTCAAAACTGGGACAGACTTTTTTGGCACGTCAAAACCAACGGAGGTCATACTCCAGTCGAAAGGGACAGGCAGTCACTCCACATCGGACTTTAAACCGGCGGCTGTCCCTGACATCCCTGAGCCTGTCCCTGTGCCGGTTGATCCGCAACAGGTGGAAGCCAGGCAGCAACAACTTGCAACTCTTATTCAGAATAATGTAAAATTCCTGCAGGATATTGAAATTAAACTTTCCGATGCAAAAGTTCAAATAAAAGAGGCCGAAAGCAAAAAAGAGGCTGCACAAATTAAGTTTGAAGAAGCGAAAAATATTGCAGCAACTGCCAAGCCAGAAGAAAAGCCCCAGGCTGATGAGCTTGAAAAACAGGCGCAGGCGCTCCTTCAAAACGCGGATGACGAACTGGAAAAAGCGAAACAGTCGGAAAATGACATGATTAAAGAAAAAGAAAAGATCGAAAACGAGGCAAAGAGGCTGAACGCTGAGAAACAAGCAGGAGGCAAATGAGAAAATTAATTGTTTTTTATACTGTTTTCTTTATCACATTTTGCGGATTATCCTTTGACCAGACCGCCTGCGAAGAAGCAAGACGGCATTTCGACCGCGGCATGGCCGCCGTGGAGATGGCGAAATCTCCGGAGGATTATGCCGCCGCAATCTGGGAGTTTGATCAGGCGGCCAGGCTTGCGCCGGACTGGCCGGATATCTATTACAACCTCGGATTGGTGCAGGAGAAAGCGGGGAATCTCAGCGATGCGATAATGAATTTCATGCAATACCTCCAGCTGGCTCCGCATGCGGGCGACGCTGAAGCGATAAAAAGCCTTATCAACAAACTGGAATACAGGTTCGAGCAATCGAATGCGGGTGATACGTTGCTGCACGAAGCCGCCATTAAAGGTAAAAAGGAAATGGTTGAGCTGTTGATAGCCAGGGGCGCGGACATAAACGCCAAGAATAACTATGATAGAACACTGCTGCACGAAGCTTCCGTTTATAACCGTAAGGAAGTGGCTGAGCTGCTGATAGCCAAAGGCGCGGACATCAACGCCAAGGATAACGACGGCGTTACGCCGTTGAACAATGCCATCTTTTCTAACAGCAAGGAAGTGGCCGAATTGCTGATCGCCAAAGGCGCGGACGTCAACGCCAAGGATAAGCGTGGGGTTACGCCGCTTTACGCCTCTTGCGTTTCCAACCGAAAGGAATTGGCAGAATTACTGATCGCCAAAGGCGCGGACGTCAATGCCCGGGACGAAAACCAGTTGACCCCTCTATACGAGACTGCCATTTATGGCAACAAGGAAGTAGCTGAGCTATTAATCGCCAAAGGCGCGGCTATAAACGCCAAGAATAACTATGGCAAAACGCCGCTGCATGAAGCTATCAATTATGTCCACAAGGAAATGGTCGAACTGCTGATCGCCAAAGGCGCGGACATTGACGCTAAAGATAATTTTGGCAATACTCCGCTGGACGAAGCCAAACATTCATATAAACTGAGCAAGAGAGCAGCCCAAAAGGAAATGCTCGACCTGCTAAAGAAGCATGGGGCGAAGTGATAAGGAGGAATCATGGGGTTAGGCATTACTGAAATTATTTTGTTGCTGGTCCTTGTCTGCGTACCGATCTGGATTATCGCTTTCATGGACATCCTGAAAAGCGACTTTAAAGGAAACGATAAACTTGTTTGGCTTTTGGTCGTTATCTTCGTGCCTTTCATCGGGCCGCTGTGCTATTTGTTCATCGGCCGGAAGCAAAAACTCGGAGA
>JADFDP010000034.1 GCA_018262835.1 Candidatus Aminicenantota bacterium | reverse complement strand
GACTTTTCCCCCATTTCCAGGGGGTGGCTTTTTACGTTTAATATGGAAGAGAACCATGACAAGCGATTCGAGGTGATGGGCATGAAACAAACGGTCAAAAAAAACAGCGCCTGGCCGCGGCCGGACGAATTCTCCATGATGTCCGATTTTGGGCAAACTTACGCCGGAGCCCAGGTTCAGCCGCCAAGCCGGGAATCGCCACTGAACGATCCGGAAGCGATAAGGTCCCTGGAAAAAATCAAGGAATCGCTGGCCTTCGCCTATCTGGCCGCCAACCTGAACTTTAAAAATCTCCCCTTGAAGGCCTTCATGGACAGCTTCGAAAAAAAAATACTGCTCACTTGCCTGCGCCTGACCGGCGGCCATCAAAAAAATGCCGCCGCCGTCATGAGCATCAAACCCACCGTCCTTTTTGAAAAAATGCGCAAACACGGCATCAGCAGGCAACAGATGCGAATATCCGGAGCATGGAGCCGCCCGCTGGCGGATAAAGGCGAATAGCGATATTTCCCTTTTTTATAGCAGCCATTCCATCTTTCGGCTGCACATAACAAAAATTAACGAATTATACTTGTTCCTGCCAGGCGTCGCCTGCCTGCGTATGTTGGGCGGAAAGCGACGCGCAAGGCATGATCTGTCCCAACACCTACTGATCTTTTAATCGCGCATACGGCTTTTCTGGCGCAGTTCATACTCGGGTTGGTCGGCATCCATGATATGGTCGCATCCTCATTCCTAGGGAAGTTGTCTTACTAGACAGGATTTAAAAACCCATCGCCGCCCGGGAATGTTTTCTGCTTTTTCTCAAATTCAATCCTGATTTATCTCAATGATTTAAAGATAACCTAAAAGTTTCAGATTCTCTATCTCGTCTTTGGAATATTTTTCCCCTTTGCCGGTTTTTAAAAATAATCTGTTTCTTTTTTTTATTAAATTTAGGTAACGATCATAGAGCATGTTTTCAAATTGAAAAGCCCCTGCTGAAAATAGATTTTTTCTCATTTCCATATCTTCATTTAAATCATAGACCTCATCGCCAGCATTTTCTTTTCTTGAAGTCAAGCAGTATTTGAGATAGCTAAGATTATCCATCTTCCTGATAGTTTTGCTGGTGGTATTTATTTTAAAAAACTCATCAGCGGTGATAAAGGCCCATGAAGATGCCTGTATTTTTGTTCCGGGGAGCAAATTCAAAGTCAATACCCTGTCGTCTAACAACGTGACAGGATAATAAACAAGCAGTTGCTTGTTTTTTTCCTTGAAGGACACCCCGGGGTGCTGGATCCGTTCATCCAAACTGTTTGCTATTGAAAAGCCATTGTTTTTTTCAAAATCGAGCTTCAGCACCAGAAAATTCATCCCTTTTTTTATTAAATAAGGAAAAGAGATTTTTATCCGCTCATTTTTTTGGCTGCCGCTCATGGCCTCGAGTTGGCAAACGGCAAACCTGGCCGCCGGCAGGACATTCCGTTCATCGAGATAAAGAAACTTCATATGGTGATCAAAGTTTTTGATAAAACTTTTTGCGGTGGCCGGATCGATCAGTTGCACAGATCGGGTATAGGTCGGATTTCCGATTATGAAAAACTCTTTTCGCAAAAGCGCTTCCGGACGATTACCCCCGACCAGCAAATTCTCACCCTCGCCGAATCCGGCGGCCGGCAGTCCGGCTTCATTCAGAATGGTCGGGGCGATATCCATGGTGGAGACATAACGGTCCAGATTCACATCCTTGGGGACTCGGCAGCCGTGGAGGATCAAGGGGACAAAAATGGTTTCGGCATATATATCCGCATGCCCCCCGAAACGGCCATGCTCCCCCAGCTGTTCGCCATGGTCGGCGGTAATGCAGGTGATCATGTTCTTGGCAATTCCGAGTTTCTGCAAAAAAGAGAACAGTTTCCCTATCGAATCGTCGGTGAATCTGATTTCGGAATCATAGGCGTCGATCATCGCGGCGGCTTTCGTAAATCCAATTTTGTTGGCGTCATGCTCAGGGTCTATTTTAGCCAGGGCGCTCTTGGGAATGGGCTCAGAACAGGAAAACCTTCGTCTTTTTATATAGGGGAGATGGGGATCAAAGTAATGAACCCAAATAAAAAGCGGCTTGGCTTTATACTGTTGTTGATATTTTCTAATTTGTCTGAACAAGCTGCGATTTACTGAATCAGCGGGTCTTTGAGTTTCATCCTCATTTTTGGTCCGGTGGATCACATTCCATTTATCTGAAAATAAATCAAAGCCTTGATCGAAATTGTATTTCCGACCCATGTGGAAAACAGCGACAGTACCGATAGTATAATATCCATTTTTTTTAAGTACTTCGCTCAATGTTTCCAATTTCTCGCTTTGCCAAGACGCATTCAACAGCACATTGTGGACCAATGGATGAAGAGAAGTCAGAATTGAAGTGTGGCTGGCGTCGGTTGAAGGGATCGGGGTTATCGCATACTTGAATACCGCTCCATTTCTTGCCAATGAATCAATGAATGGCGTGGTCTGCCTGGGATATCCATAAGCACTGACATGGTCCCTTCTGAGGGTATCAATGGTCACCAACAAGATATTCGGCTTTTCCTTTTTGCATGCCGGCGAAAAAATCAACAAAAGGAAAATGAATGCTATCTGAGACCAATTTCCCATGGTTTTCATAGTCAATACCTCCATTTTCTCTTAAAAAACTCCTGCCGGCTGCAATTTTCCTAATTCTTTTTATTTAAAATACCGCTACCTTTACTAACAAAACTCACTTTTCTTTTAAATGAAAGGCCTGTAATCTTTTAATTTTGTTGTTTTTTATAACACAAAGAGTTTTTATTGTCAATCTCGCACGTTCGTGAAACCCCATACCCTCATTCTACCCAAGTCCGACAACGCACTCCATACCCCGATAAAAAAATCTTTGCCCCTGAAAATTCGATATTAAATTAAGGATCGACCTTGTTTGTGCAATTGGATTTCATCTTCTATTTGGCCGAAAAACATACAGATTATTCAATTTGTACATAAACCGTGAATGAATTTCAAGTGAGAATCCAGCTTCTTCACACAATTCAATCATTTTCCGGGATGTTAATCCGCCCACTTCTCCTTTCGCCATGCCGCCGCGTTTTTTGTCTTCACTATACCACCAGATCGCGTGGCCGACTTTTCCTAATATTGGACCGATCATGGTAAGGATCAATCTCCCGGAAGGCCGGATTAAACGGTGTGCTTCGTTGAGAACCTCCTGTCGGTTGGGGATATGGTTCAGGCAAGCGATCAAAGCAATCGAATCAAAGGAAGCATCAGGAAAAGGCAAATGAGCTGAATCCGGGACAACCAATGCCCCCCCGCCCCAGTCAAAAATATCTACTCCAAGCCCTTGCCCATAACTTTTTACCAATGAATTTCGACCGGCACCGATATCTAATAAGCTTCCCTTAAGGTATGGGATCACTACATTTATCCGTTCTTTTTCCAATGTCGTCCAGCCAAAGCGTGGCAGCCAATGCTGAGCAAAAAAAATGAACCGAAATGGAATTCCTATAAAATCCCAAAAAGATTGAAAAAATGCTTTTTTCATCAGTTGTTATTCTTTTTCACTCCCTTCTTCGTAAACTTGTAAATTAGGAGCCGATACTCCAATCAGATAAAATTGTTTTATTTTCAAAACCATCTTACGCAAAAAAGAGGTTTTTATTATAGCACAATTTTCCGACAAACATTAAATTTGATCCTCTCGAAGGAGTTCAATAGTAAAGTGTACCGTTCCGGAGGGCATCACCACCTCATTCTTCGTTGTTACCGACGGCCCCCAGCCCGGCGACAAGATTGCTAAGCAGGCTGAATTGCCCTTTCTCTGGAAAACATCCTAGTGTTTGACAAGGCTTATATCAATTATGAATGGCTTTATTTACGGAATGTGTATTTTGTCGTCCATGCACCGGATAACCACGATTGCGAGGTTAGTAGGACAGTATCGGGAAACCAATAATAAAAAGGCTCTTGCTGATCAGATCGTTTGCGAGAAACTTGAGTTTCGATATGGTTAGCTCATGGAACGACCTCCGTTTCATCATCGTTTGATTCGGTCCAGCCAGCCTTCGAGCGTGAACTCCGGCTTGCCGAGTTCGTCTGATTGTAGGATTGCCAGTTCCGCGCACAACTGCGGACAAATACCGAGGTCGGGCAACGTTGTGCCGCGCCAGTGTAATGGGGTAGCGTAATGCTTCTCGAGCGGGATTGAGTGAGCGTCACACCACTTACCCGCGTTCAATGTGGGCAGCTGGCGGATGCCCTCAATCGTCCAGCCCGGTGTTCCCAGATTCTGGTGAATCCACTCCAGGGCTATTTTTGAGGCAAAGTAAGGCCGATGACCGCCGCCCGGTTCGAACCACATCTTGATCTTTCCTGATGCGCCGAATGCAGCATATACCTTTGCGGCCTCGCTGACAGCCGCTTGAGTGCCTCGCCACGCTGCGCCTGTGCCGTCCCGGTCAACGACCACGTCATTTTCGCCGTTGATCAGCAGCACGGCACAATGGGGGGCCGACAGTGTCGCATACTCGGCCCAAGTACATAGCTTCCGCATCCGTTCGTTTGGCCAGCTGGTGCAGGGTTTCGTCTGAATCATGATATCGTCATAGGCCCAGCCGGTCACCAACGCCATCCGTAGACGCGTGTCCAGTGCTGCCACCCAGCCAGCGGTCGCGCCGCCCAACGAGTTGCCGACCACGCCAATACGGTCCTTCGCGATATCAGACCGCGTCAGCAGGAAATCCACACCTCGCATAGCGTCAAACACGAACTTGCCCATAATCAGCCGGCCTGCGGCATCACACCGTTCGGACACGCCCTTGACGTCGTGCGCTCGAGTCGCCATGCCTCCCTTGAGGTTGCGTTCCTCTTCGCCGATTGGGTCCATTGCCAACGTGGCTATGCCAAGTTTCGCGAACATTTGCGCGGCGTAGTTGTAGCTCCAACTACTCTTGCTGTCGCCGTGACCATATGTGAAGATAATCGCTGGCATCGGCCCGTCTAAGTGTACCGGCCGATAGAGCAGCGCGGGAACACGTGACCCCGGCTCGGCGGTCCAGACCCATTTCTCGATGATAATCCCGTCTTTTTCGTACTGGCCGCGCGACTCGGGTAGCAAGTCGCATCGCGACGATGGAATTCCCAGCATTTGCCGCAATTTTACACGAAGCTGCTCTTGTTTCACGACAATCGGTTGCTTGACCTGCGAGCAAGCTGTAGTGACCACCCAACACAGAACGAGAAGGCCCACCACGCATCCGGCGCGACACCGCAACCCAATCGCCGACGTTTCGCCAATCCAGCCAATGTGAGATCGGTCGTTTTTCACCTCGGCTGGCATCATTACAAGGGACATCATCTCTCTTCTTGAAATTGCCGCCACCACAAGGCCAGGGTGAGCAGGCACCAAATCTGATGACTGTTCTCAGCTTTGCCGGAAAAATGAGCAAACAAAACTTTTTCCACCGCTGGCGGATCGAGAACTCCCATGTCCTTCACCGCTCTGGGGGAAAGGTGATCCTGCACGAACGACTTCATTTCGCCTTTGATCCAGCGGGCATTGGGCACGTTAAAGCCGGCCTTCCGGCGCCAGATGATCCGCCGGGGCAGCCGGCCCGCCATTGATTTTTTCAGGATATATTTCTTTTGACTTAGTTTCCTCAGCTTCAAGTTGGGGGGCAGCGAGGCGGCAAATTCCACCAGGCGGTAGTCGAGGTAGGGCTCGCGGGCTTCCAGGCCATGGGCCATGCACATGCGATCCACTTTGACCAGCATGTCATTGGGCAAGTAAAAACGCGTGTCGACATACAGCATGCGGTTTAGCGGATTTCTGGCATTCGCCCGGCTGAAGGCTTGGCGGTAGAGGTCCAAATAATCGCTGCGAGCGGCGGAATGCTCCCATACTGGCAGGAGCAAATTCTGTCTTTCCCCGGCATTGAAGATCATCCTCCAGGCGCCGTGGGCCGCCTCATCTCCGATCTCAGCCCCGGCGGCAAAACGCTTCAGCTTGGCATCAAGGCTCACTTTCGTATCCGATACCGGCAATGCCTGGATCAAAGGCCGCAGGATGCCTTGGCGAAAAAATGTCGGAACTACCTTGTACAGCTTGCGCAGGGTGTGAGCCTGGTACGTTTCATATCCGGCCAGGATTTCATCCGCTCCATCGCCGCTCTGTACCATGGTGACGTGCCGGCGGGCCGTCTGCGCCAGATAATAAACCGCCACCATGGAAGAATCGGCCGTCGGTTCTTCCGCATGCCAGACGATTTTGGGCAGGATCTCGGCCGCATTGGCCCGGATGATCTTTTCAAAGTGCTCTGAACCAATCCGCTCGGCCACCTGGCGCGCGAACGGCAATTCATCGAAACCGGGTTCATTGAACCCAATGGTGAAGGTCTTTAGCGGTTCGGGTAAATTTTTAGCCATCCAGTAGGAAACCGCGCTGGAATCGATCCCGCCGCTCAGGAAAGCGCCGAAGGGCACATCGCTTGCCAGGCGCAGCCGGACTGAGTCGGCCAGCAATTCGCTGAATTCTTCGAGATAAATATTCTCTTTTCTTGTCCAGCGATCTTCCTGAAAATGAAGGTCCCAATATTCTTTCTCGGTTTGTTTGCCATTGGCATCCACAAGCAAAAAATTGCCGGGCAGAACCTGGCGGACATGTTCAAAAAGCGTATGCGGAGCCGGGGTATAATTCAACCCCAGATAATATGCCAGCGCCTGATAATCCAATTGTCGCCGTACCTGCGGATGGGCCAGGATGGCCTTGATCTCGGAACCGAACAGAAAAGCGTTGGCCAAGCGGCAGCAAAACAGGGGCTTTACGCCCAGGCGGTCCCGCGCTAGCCACAAGCGCTTGATTCGCCCATCCCACAGCCCAAAAGCAAACATGCCGTTGAATTTTTGCAGGCAGTCCACCCCCCATTCCTCATACGCATGAATGACCACCTCGCTATCGGTGTGGGAATGGAATGCATGCCCGCGCGCCAGCAATTCAGCGCGCAAATCCCTATAATTGTAGATCTCGCCATTATAGGTCACCCAGATGGTTCGATCTTCATTGCACATGGGCTGCCTGCCGGCTTCGGATAGGTCAATGATGGCCAGCCGCCGATGGCCCAGCCCGATCGGGACGGCGACATGGAAGCCTTCCCCGTCCGGTCCGCGGTGGGCCAGAGTGCGCGTCATTTGTTCAAGAACGTCCCTGGATGGCGCGGTTCCATCCAGTTGAAGGATTCCGGCAATCCCGCACATGGATTACATTTTTTCCAAACGGAGCTGCGAAATCTGATCGCTGATCAGGCCGATCGCAAACAGGAGGATGGCCGTCACGAGCGCCAACATCGAGCCCATGCTGATGCCGTTGCCCATCAGGGCATAGGGAATTCCCCAGGCGACGCCGATGAAGCCGACAAACAGACTGAGCGGGACGAAAATCCGCAGCGGATCGATCAACGTGGCGATTCGCAAAACCAACAAAAGGGTCTCGAATCCGGTCGCTAGCGAGACGGTGCTTTTGCCCTTCCGCATCTTGATCTCAAAGGGCACATAGTCGATTTCAAACCCGCAGCGGAACAAGATCATCGTGATCGTCGTGGAAAATGAGAAGCCGTTGGGACACAAATCCATGTAGCGGGCGGCGATCGGGCGCTTGATCATCCTCAGGCCGGAATTCAGATCGGGGATGCGCCGCCGTGTTAGATAATTCGCCATCCCGGTCAAAACCCATTTTCCGGGTAAGCGCCAGAAAGGGCGGTAGATCCTCCGGGAACGCTGCCCTACCACCATATCGTTCCCTTGGGCGACAGCCCATAGCTTGAGCGCGTCTTCGGCATGGTGCTGTCCGTCACCGTCCATGAACAAAACCCAGTCTTTTTGAGAACGGCGTATGCCCGTTTTCAGCGATGCGCCGTACCCCTTGTTGCGGGAATTCCTGATGACATGGGCGCCGGCCTTTTCAGCCCTTTCCGCCGTTTGATCAGACGAGCCGTCATCCACGACGATGATCTCGATCCCATCCCCGGAAAAATTGGCTTGGATATCCTGAACCACGGCGGCCACGGACTCGGCCTCGTTGAAAGCCGGGATAATGATGGAAATGGATCGCATTTTAATTATGAAGCCTCCGCTTTAAGTGATGACCTTGAATATCGAGTAACTAGGATTGGAATAAATATTGATCAAACAGGCCGGATAATAGGCCTTGGGATTGTATTCCCCCGGCAAGACCAGGAAATCCGTTCGGATATTTTTGGCATAGGCCGCCAGCGCATCCAGGAAGCGAATTCGCTCATTCAATTTTTTCACCTTGCCGAGGTCATGAAATTGACGCCACCAGGCCGCAAGCTCCTTATGGTTTGCATAGCTCAGCGCGCCCCCGTCCTTATGGGTGAAGGCCAGCGGGCGCAAAGAATAATAACGAATGGCCAGATCTTCAAAATCTGAGCCCAATGAATTTCTACGCGCCCCCCGAAAAGACATGTCCGAGCCCAGAATGCGCGACCCGGCCGGTGTCAAAGAGCGGATGGCCCGCAGCATTCCAACCCGCTGGACGATGCGATCCTCATCCGGGGGAGGGCAGTGCAGCCAGCCGGAACCCCAGCAGCGCATCGTCTGGCGAAAAACTGGGTTCTCGAAAAATCGGTAGCGCACCATCCAAGCGAACATCAGGCCGACAGCAAGAAAAATGACGCCGGAGGCGAGCCAAGGCCGGAGGCCCGCGGACTTGTTTTTCAAAACGATCCCTCGCAGCTCAGACAGCAGGTAAAACACCGAAAGCAGCACCAAAAGGAACGCATACCTCAGGTTCCGAATCAAATCGATTTCCAGGGGCGTCCGCTTAAGTGCCGCGGCCAGGGCATGGTCTGTGAGGGGAAGCAGTACCCCGACCGCGATGATTCCCGCCCACCAAGCAGCAATCACCCGCGGAATGGGATTGGTTATGGATCGCCGGCGAATAAAAACTCCGATCCCTCCCAGCAGGACCAGCAGCCATAATCCAAGATTCAGCCCGTGGGATAAAATCGCCTCATTCAAGAATCCCCTCAATCCGGCCTTGAGATCCAGAAATCCGCGGGCAAAGCGTTTTTCCATGATGGCTCGAATATTCTCGTAGTAGGCGCCATCCGAAGCGCCGAAATCAGTGGTGGACAAATAATTGATCGCAAACGGAGTAATCACGATCAAAAATACGAAAGCGGCTCCGACCCAATGGCGCACCTTCTGCCGGCTGGGGACCTCGGGCGCCAGGAACCAAAGGCTGAGAAAGACGGCCAATCCCCAAGCGGGCAAACTGACCGGATGGACGTAGGCGAGCAAACCTGTCCCGCCCATCAACCATGGCCAGGATTTCGGATTCTTGCCCCATTTAACAACGGCTATTAGGACAAAAGGCAGCAATGCCTGAAATAAAAAGCGAGGAACGACATCCCGCAAAAATCCCCACTCGACAAGGGCAATTTTTACGGGAACCATAGCCGCCAGGGAAAAAAAGAAAGATAACGCCCGATTTCTAAAAAGGATCTTGCCCAGAAGATAATATCCAAGGAGATGCAGGATTGTGACCGGGAAAATCAAGAGGGCAAAGGCGGATCCGTAATCACCCAATACACGCCCGAAAAATCTGATTATAGGAATGTGAACAGTGCGATAAAACGCAAAATTCGCCGGATTTTTTAAAAGCGGATCGTCGGCAAACATCCGGGGATGATCGAGGGCGGCTGCGAAAGAAGCGATATTGGCCGCATCGCTTCCCAAAAAAGGATACTCCTGGAAATGTGTTCCGACCCGGCCAAGCGCAAACGCCAGGGCGACGATCAACAAGCCGGTGATGATGAGAATATTTAAAAATCTGTCAGGATAAGCGATTTTTCGCATTTTGGTATTTTGATGGAATTTTCGCGCGTTGTCAATCGCAGGTTATGTTTTTTGGGGGAAATTGTCTAAAATAATTTTTAATTATTTTTTTATAAATTGAGATTTTTTGAAAAAAAATGTATTCAGTGCATGAGCAACAACAAGGAGGTTGTTAAACATGAAAAAATTACTACTGATCGCGGCCCTGTCCGCCATCGCCCTGAGCATCCCCGCCTGGGGCGCAACGATCACCGTGACCACGCCCGCCGCCGGCGCCGACTGGTGCATCGGGACCGGCTACACCATCAACTGGACCAAGTCAGGCACCATGCCGGACACGGTAAAAATCCGCCTGCGCCGGGCGGGCGCCCCAGAAACGGAAGCTTCCGTCTGGGACATCACCGACAGCACCCCCAACGACGGGAGCTTCGGGACCGCCGCGGTCCCCGCTTCCGTGCCCGCGGGCGATTATTTCATCAGGATCAGGACGATCGGTGATCCTGACGTGATCGGCAACAGTGCCACCTTTCAAATCGTCACCTGCGCCCCAACTATTGCCGTAACATCCCCCAATGGTTCTTCGGATTGGGCGATTGGCAGCTCCCACGCGATCACCTGGACGAAATCGGGCACCATGCCGGATACGGTAAAGATTCGTCTGCGCCGGTGGGGCGCCCCGGAAAGTGAAGCATCCGTTGCCGATATCGCGGACAGCACTCCCAATGACGGAACCAGCGATCCTTGGATTGTTCCTTCCGTACCGGTGGGCGATTATTTCGTCAGGGTCAGGACAACGATTGCTCCTGATGTGAGCGACGATAGCGCAAAATTCCATATTAAGGAGGGAGGCATCATCCCCGGCCTCAAGGAAAAGCTGAAACAAAGACGCTATTGGGAGATCAAATGGCCGCCGGATCCCGATCCCTGCCTGTGCCCGGAATGGAAGATACCCGTTTTTGATGATTTCCGCGAATTCCTCGGCTCGAGATTCGGGGGCAGCATCGTGCTGATGAAAAACGGCGCCAAGCTGCAGGAACTCGCCCAATTCGGCGGGAAAAGGACCCTTCCCGGTTCAGTGAAAGCCAACTTGAGCCGGCAGGATTTCAATTTGCTGAAAAATGGTGGCGCCAAATTTTCCATTGCCATCCTTGACAGCAACGGCTCGATCCTGAACGAGAGCGAATTGCAGCAGGGCGCTCAGCAGGAACAGCTCCGCTAAGAAAGGTATTCGACCTCAGAATGGGGCCGCTCCCCCTGGAAGCGGCCCCATTATTTCTAAGCCTCATTTCCCCCCTTCTGCAGCAAGCAGCCCGAGCGCGGCGGCGCCGGGTCTTCGCGCCAGCAAAACCATAAAAAAAAATTCCGGCTTGTTTTATTGACCGGGAGGGTGCAGCGTTTGATTCGTTAAACCCCTCCTCTGACGAACCAAACAAACAAAATGCCTGCATTCCCAGGGAAAACAATTCTGATTTAAAACATAGGCATTGGCCCGCGCGTACTAAAATTCCTGTAAGTTTTGGGTTTGATATGACATGGAGAAATTTTGTATGAAACCAAGAACGATCGTCCTCGCGCTGTGGATTCTCTGGGCCGCGGCCATCGTCCTGCCTGCCCAGGAAAAGCAACCGCCGCCGCAGCCGGCCGCCCCATTCGAAATATCCCCGGCCACGGGCAAGATCAAGATCGACGGTGTCCTGGACGAGGGGGCCTGGAAGAACTGCCAGGCGATCAAGCTGCCGACCGAGTGGACTCCGGGAGACAACACGCCCGCTCCCGTGGACACCGACTGCCTGGTGGCCTATGACCGGGCCAATATTTATATAGCCTTCCGCTGCCTCGATCCCGAGCCGCAGAAGATCCGCGCCCATTTAATGGACCGCGACGTCATCGACACGTTCATCCAGGACGACAACGTCAGCGTCTGGCTCGATACTTTCAATGACCAGCGCCGCGCCTTCGAGTTCCGCGTCAACCCGCTGGGCGTCCAGGCCGACGCCGTCTTCAGCGAGCAGGACGGATTCGAGGATTTTTCCTGGGACGCCATATGGAGTTCGGCCGCCAAGATCACCGCCTCCGGCTTCGACGTGGAGATCGCCATACCCTTCCACCAGCTGCGCTTCAAAAGGTCCCCGGGAAAACAGACCTGGGGCTTTTCGGTGGAACGCTCCTGGCCGCGCCAGGACCGCCACCGCATGGAATCGCATCCCCGCGACCGCAACAGCAACTGCCTTCTGTGCCAGTGCAATAAAATCAGCGGCCTGATCGACATTACCCCGGGCAACAACCTTGAATTTGACCCTACCCTGACCGTGCAGCGCAGCGACAGCCGCGAGGATTTCCCCGTGGGCGATATGAAAACCGGAAAGATCAAGGCCGAGCCGGGCCTGACCGCCAAGTGGGGCGTCACCCCCAACCTGATCCTCAACGCCGCCGTCAATCCCGACTTTTCGCAGATCGAGGCCGACGCCGCCCAATTGGATGTCAACACCCGCTATGCCCTCTACTACCCCGAAAAAAGGCCCTTTTTCCTTGAAGGGGCCGACTTCTTCCTGACCCCGGTCGAAGCGGTCTTCACCCGCACCGTAGCCGATCCCATCTGGGGCGCCAAAATGACCGGCAAGGTCGGAAAAAACGCCCTGGGATTCTTCGTGGCCCAGGACCGCATCAACAACCTGATCATCCCTTCCAACCAGGGATCCGAAGACGCCAGCCTGGACGAAAATGTCCTTGGCGGCGTATTCCGCTATCGCCGCGACATCGGAAATTCATCCACCCTCGGCCTGCTGTACACCGGCCGCAGCGGCGGCGACTATTACAACCATGTCGGCGGCATCGACGGCTTTTTCCGCCTGGGAAAAAACGACACCATCCGCTTCCAATACCTGCATTCGCAGACCCGCTACCCGGAAGAAACGGCAGAAGCATTCGGGCAGAAGACCGACGCTTTCCCGGGCGACGCCCTCTACGCCGAGTACCAGCACCAGACCCGAAACTGGATCATTTTCGGCTCTTACAACGACATGGGAAGCGGTTTCCGCTCCGACGCCGGCTTTCTCAACCGCGTCGACACGCGCATGCTTGATTTCCAACTCAATTACACTTTCTGGGGCAAGCCCGGCGGCTGGTTCAACCGCGTCTTCTTCTGGCTGCGCGCCTATCGCATCGGCGACCACGATGGGCGGCTGACCGACTCGCGCGTCGCGCTGGGGGGCACGTACGAGGGGCCGCTGCAGAGCTCGGCCTCGGTGGTCGGCCGCCTGAACCGGGAATATTACGCCGGCACTTTGTACAACGTCGACGACGTGTACGCCGAAATATACTTGAAACCGCTTAACGGCCTGCGCTGCGGCATCTATGTCAACCCGGCCAACGCCGTGGATTACGCCAACGTCCGGCCCGCGCGCCGCTTGCTTTTCGGCCCCTACCTGGAGGCCAGCCTGGGGCGCCACCTCAACCTCAACCTGAGCCAAGACCTCGAACGCCTGGCCAGCGGAGGTTTCCGCACCTACACGGCCAACCTGGTCCAAGCCAAATTGATCTACAATTTCAATGTCCGCGCCTTCGCGCGCGCCATCCTGCAGTTCCGCGCCGTCAACCGCGACCCGGAGCGCTATTCGTTCCCGGTCGAAAGGGTCTCGCGCGGCCTTTTCACCCAGCTACTGCTATCCTACAAGCTCAACGCCAAGACCGTCCTTTTCCTGGGCTATTCCGGACAATTGCTCGGCAGCCAGGACATCGACCTGACCCGTTCCGGCCGTACTTTTTTCCTAAAACTGGGCTATGCCCTGGGAATCTAGGCTGGCAAAACCAAATAGCTTATTTTCCCGTATAACCCTTTTAATTGACTTGAAGGAGATATTTAAATGAGCAAAAATACCCCCTTGGTTTTTTTGTCGCTAAGCGCTATCCTGCTGTTGCCGCTGCTGATGGCCGGCCAGGAAGACAAAGTGAAAAAAATGATCCCCGATTATTCGCTGAACGACCGCAAGGATGTCCCGGTGGAATACACCTGGAGGATCGAGGACTTGTTCGCATCGGTCAATGAATGGCAAGCCGAAAAAGAAGCCGTGACCGGGCGGATCGCCCAAATCGATGAAAAAGTCAAGGGCTGGACATCTTCGGCCCAGGCCATGCTGGCTCTGCTCGACCTGATCAGCGACATCGAAATGAAGGGCAGCCGCCTGATGTCCTACGCCAGCCACCAGAGCAACACCGACATGGGCAACACCCGGTTCCAGAGCATGCAAGGGGACATCCGCACCATTTTCGTGCAAATGAATTCCAAACTCGCCTTCCTGCAGCCCGACATCCTGGCCCTGGGCGCCGAAAAATTCGCCGCCTACCTCCTGGCCGAACCCAAATTGGCCGTGTACCGCTTCGGCATCGAGAGCGTCCTGCGCGAAAAGGACCACGTCCTGCCCGGGGAACAGCAGCGCATCGCCTCGCTTACCGGACTTTTCGCCGGAGCCCCCGGGCGCGCATCCGGGCAATTAAACGACGTGGAATTACCCCCGGCCGAGATCACCACCAGCGACGGACAGAAGATCATACTCAATTATCCCGCCTACCTGCGCTTGCGCGCCTCGAAGAATGCCGCCGACCGCACACTGGCCATGACCGCTTTCTGGAAAAACCAGAAAAAATTCGAAAATACCCTGGCCATCCTCCAGGACGGCGCCATCAAGCAGCATTGGTTCGATGCCCAGATTCACAACTATCCCGACTGCCTCTCCGCCCGCCTGTTCGGCGAAAACATATCGCCCGAGGTCTACCATCAGCTGATCCGTTCGGTGCACGAATTTTTGCCGGCCCTGCAGCGCTACCTGTCCCTGAAGCAAAAGATGCTGGGCCTGCCCAAGTTTCGCTACGAGGACGCCTATGCCTCGGCGGTCCAGGCCGTGAACAAGACCTTTACGTTCGCTGAAGCCAGGAAGCTGATGATGGAATCCCTGAAGCCGCTGGGCATGGAATACGCGGCCGGGCTGAAGCAGGCCTTCGACAACCGCTGGATGGACCTGTATCCCAACAAGGGCAAGGAAAGCGGCGCGTATTCGGGCGGCGTCTACGGCCTGCACCCCTACATCAAGCTCAACTACAACGGCGATTACCGCGCCGTCGCCACCATGGCCCACGAACTCGGCCATGCCATGCATTCCCATTTGTCCGGCCTGACCCAGCCTTACGCCACTTCCAACTACACGACCTTCCTGGCCGAGATCGCCTCGACCTTCAACGAGCACCTGCTGATGAACACCTTGCTGAAACGCGAAAAGGACGACCTGTTCAAGCTGTATATCCTGGACAGCTACCTGGAGGGTTTCCGCGGCACCCTGTACCGCCAGACCCTGTTCGCCGAATTCGAGCTGGCCATGCACGACCGCGTGGAGCAGGGCCAGACCCTGACCGCCGACTGGCTGAACCAGAAATACCTGGAGCTGACCCGCCTGTACTACGGCCATGACCAGGGTGTTTGCCAGGTCGACGATTATATCGAGGTCGAATGGAACCGGATATCCCATTTCTATCTCAACTACTATGTGTTCCAGTACAGCACCGGCCTCATTGCTTCCATGGCCTTAAGCGACCTGGTGCTCAACGGCGGGAAAGACGAGCAAACCCGCTACCTGGAATTCCTGAAAGCCGGCGGCAGCGACTACCCGCTGGCCATCCTGAAAAAAGCCGGCGTGGACATGACCCGGCCCGAGCCGTATGCCGCGGCATTGAAACGCTTCGACCAGCTGGTCGGCGAAATGGAAAAGATCGTGGCCCGGCTGAAAAAGCAGAAAAAATTCTAATCCCTCCCCCCATAGGCGGCGGGGAAGAGTTCTTCGGGACGAATCTCCGCCGCCACTTTTTCAAAAACGCCAAAAAAGCCGTAGAACTTAAGTCACATTTTTTTTAATTTCATTTTTTTTGATAACCTCCGCCTCCGCTTTTACGTCAGAAGGCGTAAAGAAAAAAAGCCGGAGGTAAGCGGTAGTATGAAAAAACAATTCTTTTTGATAATCCTTATGTTGCTGCTGGCCGGAGCGGCGGGGGCGGCAAACGGCAAGCTCAGCCAGAACTTGCGCACTCTGGAGCCGGTAAAAACAACGATTCCGCCCATACTGGATGGTTCGCTGGACGATGAGGTCTGGAAGAAAGCCGCCATGGTCGACGATGTATGGATCACCTACAACCCGGTCAACGGCAACGAGCTGCCCCAGCGCACGCGGGCTTACCTGGCCTATGACGACGAGAACATCTATATCGCCTTCCATTGCCTCGACAGCAACCCCGACCAGATCAAGACCTCGCTGACCAAGCGCGACGGCATTTTCGAGGACGACTGGGTTGGATTGTCGCTCGACACCGTGGGTGGCAAAAAATACGGATATGAAATGTTCGTCAACCCCAGCGGCGCCCAGGGGGATATTTTCCGCACCGGCGAAAAAGAGGATTCGTCCACCGACTGGGTGTGGTACAGCGCCGGCAAGGTCGTGGCCGACGGCTACATCGTCGAGATCCGCCAGCCGCTGAAGAACATCCGCTTCGCCAGCGGCAAGGATATCCGCATGGGCGTGGTCTTCTGGCGCCGCATCAGCCGTCTGGGCATGAGCGGCTCCTGGCCCGAGTTGGTCCCGGGCAAGGGCATCGCCGGCTCGCAGGTCGAAATACGCATCGCCGAACTGCCGCGGCCCCTGGTCCTGGAAGCATTGCCTTCAGTCACCTACAGTTCGGGCTGGAACCGCACATCGCCATCCTCCTGGTCGGGAGCCGACCAGACCCGCGACCTGGGCATAGGCGTCAAGTACGGCCTCACCTCCTCGATCGTGGCCGAAGCCACGCTGAACCCCGACTTCAGCCAGGTGGAAAGCGATTCGCTGCAAGTCACGGTCAATCAGCGCTACCCGATATTCTATTCGGAAAAGCGCCCCTTCTTCATGGAAGCGGGCAACCTGTTCGACCTGGGCGGGATCGGCGATGGCATGGCCAACATGTCCGTGCCGGTGCACACGCGTTTGATCGTCGATCCCCAGTGGGGGCTGCGCCTCACCGGAGAACATGGCAAAGGATCGTTCGCCCTCATGACCGCCGCCGACCGCTCCCCGGGCAACCCCTGGGACGACGGTGGCGAGAACCCCGACCTGGGCCGCAAGGCCACGTTCTGGATCGGCCGCGGCAAGCTGGGACTGGGCAATGACAATTTCATTGGCATGCTCTACAGCGGCCGCGAGTTCGGTGCCGAATACAACCGTTCCCTGGCCGCCGACTTTTCCATGCGTTTCTTGAAAAACCACCAGGTCATGGGCAATTACATTCAGTCGTTTTCCAACCGGTCCGCTGCGGGGGATGAATTCAAGGGTGGGGCTCTGACCGCCGAATATACTTTTTCAAATGACAAGACCTTTCTCGGCGCCATGGTGGAAAATGTCGATCCCGGTTTCCAGATGGACACGGCGTACTATCAGCGCAGCGGCATCTCCACATTCAAATTCTACCTGCAGCGGCAGTTCGCGCCCGACAGCAAAAAGATTCCCTGGCTTTTCGGCGTGGCGCCTTCTTTCTGGGCTGCCTACATCCGCGACAAGGTTTCCGGTCTGGACGACAAGGAACTCATGTTCGAACTGAATACGAATTTTGTTCTCAAAGGCAGCGCCGGAGGCAGCATTTACCTGGCGCAGGAAAGCTGGGCCGGCCAAACTTTCAAACGCACCCTCGGCCAGATGTACATCAACTTGCAGCCGTTCAAATGGTTCAATCTCCATTCCTGTTACAGCTTCGGCGACGCCATCTACTATGACCCGGTCGACCCGTTCCTGGGCAACCGCACCCAGCTTCACCTCAACTGCACCCTGCAACCGAGCAAGAACGTGAATTTTTTTGCCGAGCATTCCATCAGCCGCTTCCGCCGCCTCGACAGCGGGGAACATGTCTACAGCCAAGGCATCTGGCGCGGCCGCCTGACCTACCAGTTCAACAAGAACCTCTTCGTGCGCGCCCTGGCCCAGTACGACACGTTCAAGAAAATGGTCCTAGGCGATTTTCTGGCCTCGTTCACCTACATCCCCGGCACGGTGATCTACCTGGGCTACGGATCGCTGAACGAGAGCCGGGCATGGTCCGACAACCGCTGGCAGCGGGACGTGACCGGCGAAAGCTACTTCCAGACGCGCCAGAGCTTCTTTTTCAAGGTGAGCTACCGCTACCAGTTCTGAGTCGAAAAAGGGACGGTTGTCCGGATGAATTATGTATGATATTGTCAGCCTGGGTGTGGAGGATTGTAAACATGAATAAAAAAGGCCGGCGTCTATACAAGGTTCCAGTGACAATCCGGCTGCTGCTGCCGGCAGTCATATTCCCGCTGTTGTTCCTGGCAGCATCGCCTTCTGCCGAAAAGGTCAGGACCATCCGCGTCGATCGCGTCTCCATGGAGATGGTTTTTATTGCACCTGGGGAATTCCGCATGGGATCGGAGAAGGGCTGGGATGACGAGCGGCCGGCGCACCGCGTACGAATCAGCCATGGGTTCTGGCTGGGAAGGACCGAAGTCACGCAGGGGCTCTGGAAAGCGGTCATGGGAGCCAATCCCTCCGCTTTCCGCAACGGGGACAACTACCCGGTAGAGGGAGTGAGCTGGCAGGACTGCCAGCAGTTCATACGCAAATTGAGCGGCCGCGGCGGCTTCACTTTTCGCCTGCCCACAGAAGCCGAGTGGGAGTTTGCCTGCCGGGCCGGGGAAGGCGGTGAACGCCCGGTTGATCTCGGCGCCATCGCCTGGTACGATCGCAACTCGGGCGGATCCACCCACCCGGTGGGGCTGAAACGAGCCAATGCTTTCGGATTGTCCGACATGCTGGGCAATGTATGGGAATGGTGCGCCGACTGGTACGATAAAAACTATTATTCGCATTCGCCGTTGACCGATCCCGCCGGTCCCGCTTCCGGAATTCACCGAGTGGATCGGGGCGGCGGCTGGGGATACGGCCCGGATATTGTGCGGCCCGGCCGCCGCGACGGCAGCGGCCCCGATTACCGCACCGACCTCATCGGCCTGCGCCTGGCCGCTGATCGACCGGATGGCGGACGAAAATAAAATCATTCGGGTAACTTTTCCCGGCTGCCGGCGTATATAAAACCTTGAATATCTCCGCCATGACTAGATGTAAAGGAGGAATCAATGAAAAATAATTTTTTTGACTGCCGAAAAACACTGCTGGCGGTTCTGGCAATGTTCTCATTCATCCCCGCATCGCTGCTTTTCGCCGCCGCTGCGAGCGAACCGGCGCTGGATAAAAAAAACATGGACCTGGCGCTTCGTCCCGGCGACGATTTCTTCCGCTACGCCAACGGCGCCTGGATCCGCAACCTGGCCATGCCCGCCGATAAAAGCGAATATGACGCTTTCGACCAGGTGCGCGAGCAGAACCGCGCCAGGCTGCACGATCTTTTCGAAGCCCTGGCCGCCGCCGCGGGCACCGCGGTCAAGAGCACTGCGGCGCAAAAAGTCGGCGACTTTTACGCCACCGCCATGGAAACCGCCAAGATTGAGGCCCTGGGCGCCACCCCGCTGAAGGAGAATTTCGAGCGCATCGCCAACGCCGCGACCACGGCCGATATCCAGGACCTGTTGGCCATTCTGCACCGCGAAAGCTTTCCGGTCCTTTTCGGCGCCGGCGTCGAGGTCGACCTGATGAATTCGAAGGCCTACGGGTACTACCTGGCCCAATCCGGCCTGGGCATGCCCGACCGTGATTATTACACCCGCGACGACGCGGACTCGCAGAAGCTGCGCGAGCAATACCTGGCCCACGTGGCCGCCATGCTGAAGCTGCTTGGGGACGGCACCGAGCAGGCCGCGGCCGCGGCCCAGACGGTCATGGCCATTGAAACACGCCTGGCCAAGGCCTCCAAAACGCGGGTGGAAATGCGCAACATCCCCGCCCTGTACAACAAGATGTCCCTGGCGCAGTTGCAGGAACTTAGCCCTGGTTTTGACTGGAAACGCTACCTTGCCAATATCGGCAGGCAGGATATCGGCGATTTCATCGTCACCGCGCCCGCGTTCTTCAAGGAAATGGGGCTCATGCTGAAAGAGGTCTCCCTGCCGGAATGGAAAACCTACCTGCGCTGGCACGTGCTCACCGGTTACGCCCCCTACCTGAGCTCGGCCTTTGTCGACGAGAACTTTAACTTCTTTTCCCGGGTAATGGAGGGGACCCAGGAAATCGAGGAGCGCTGGAAGCGCATGACCTCGCTGACCAGCGGCAGCCTTGACCAGCTCGTCGGGCAGATGTACGTGGAAAAATATTTTCCTCCCGCCTGCAAGCAGCGCATGGAGGAACTCTGCGTCAATGTCAAGAAAGCGTTCGAGACGCGCTTGCGCCAACTGCCCTGGATGAGCGAGGAAACGCGCCGGCAGGCCCTGGAAAAGCTGCTGGCCATGAGGATCGAGGTCGGCTATCCCGCCAAGTGGGAGGATTACGGCAAGCTGGAGATCGGCCGCGACTCATTGGTGGACAACCTGCGCCGCTCCGGTCGCTTCGCCTTCCAGAAGAACCTGGACCAACTGGGCAAGCCGGTGGACGCAACCAAGTGGGACATGCCGCCGCAAATCGTCAACGCCGGCTACAATCCCGTCTACAATAAGATGATCTTCCCGGCCGGCATCCTGCAGCCCCCGTTCTTTTTCGCCGACGCTGACGACGCGGTCAATTACGGCGCCATCGGCATGGCCATCGGCCACGAGATGAGCCACGGCTTCGACGACCAGGGGCGCTGGTTCGACAAGGACGGCAACATGCGCGACTGGTGGACGGCAGAGGACAGCGAGAAGTTCAAGCAGCAGACCCGGCTGCTGGTCGAGCAGTACGGCGCCTTCACCACCGAGGACGGCGTGCACGTCAACGGCGAGCTCAGCCTGGGCGAGAACATCGCCGACTACGCCGGGCTGACCATGTCGCTGGCCGGCTATCATCTTTCCCTCGCCGGTAAAAAGACGCCTGCGGCCATCGATGGCTTCAGCGGCGACCAGCGCTTTTTCCTCTCCTTCGCCCAGGTGTGGCGCGGCAAGATCCGCCCCGAGGCCCTGAAGAAGAAGATCCAGGAGGACGTCCACCCCTGGGGCGAATTCCGCGTCAACGGCGCCCCATTCAACGTAGCCGAATTCTACAAAACGTTTGACATCAAGCCCGGCGACAAACTCTACCGCGCTCCCGAGCAGCGGCCGAGCATCTGGTAAACAGATTCAATTGACAAATCGGATGCAGGGGCTCAACGCGAGATCAACCGGGATACCGTTGAACCCCTGCATTCGTTATTTTTCCCATCCGTTTTAAAATCCCGAAAATTGACTGTCTTTATTTTTTGGCTTTGGCTCTGAACAGGCGCACCTTGAGCGGTCCTCGTGCTTCCCGCCGCCTCTGAAATCATGCCAGTCGCTGTTCAGCGAGAGCCCCGGCGTCCTGCCGCCGGTCCGCGACAAGCTGGATGAAAAAATGCTTTGCCTGGTCGGCTGCCAGCCTGCCTGAAATCCCTCGGCAACTAATGATTTAAACAAAAATTGAAAATATTACTTTTTCCCTATTGCAGGGCGGCGGTTTCGAAGTTATAAAAGTGGCAGCCACGCCGGCTGCGGCTGCGGAAGGAGGCCACATGGAAAACATGAGTTATCGATACCTGTCGCCCGGTCACTTCCCCCAGCTGTTTGCGGCCTTCAAAGAGGCGTTCTCCGACTACGCCCTCGACATGAGTTACTTGCGGGAGGAAAACCTGCGGAACCGCTGGATCAAGAACGGCGTCGATTTCGCATCGTCGGTCGGCGCCTTCGCCGGCGAGCGCCTGGTCGGGTTCATGGTCATCGGGCTCGACCGCTGGCAGGGCAAAGCGGCGGCCTTCGATGCCGGGACCGGGGTCGTCAAGGGTTTCCGGGGCTTCGGCGTGGCGCCGGGCCTGTTCGACCTGGCGCTGGCCGGGCTGCGCGAAAAGGAGATAAAAAAATTCCTGCTCGAAGTCCTGCAGGAAAACAAACCCGCCGTCAAAACCTACAAAAAGGCCGGTTTTAACATTATTCGGGAATTCGATTGCTTCCAGCTCGCCTGGGAGCAGGCGCGGTTGGACGCCCCGCCAGCGGACGAGGGCATCACCATCGAATCCGTGGAAGCGGCGCTCCTGCCGGAGTTCCAATCCTTCTTCGACTGGCAGCCGTCCTGGGAAAACAGCTCCGCCGCCATCGCCCGCATTCCCGATGAGGTCCGGCTGTACGGCCTGCGCCTGGGCGGCCGGTGGGCGGGCTTTCTGGCTTATTATCCCGGCCTGAATTGGATCATGCAAATCGCCGTTGCGCCCGGACAACGGCGCCGGGGCATGGCCACCCGGCTGCTGGCCCGGCTGGCTCGGGATCTTGGCGGACGGACGGCCACGGTCAAACTGATCAACGTCGCGCACAACGATCAAGCCATGCTGGCCTGGGCCGGAAAGGCCGGGTTCGAACTCTATGCCCGCCAGTACGAAATGGCATTGGATTTGTAAGATCATGCCTGCGGAGGTGAAAATGGGAAATCCCGCGGATTGGCCAAGCCAGAGTGGGCATGGGAAGCTGCGCAAAAAAATTTTTCTGCGCTTCGGGCTGGCTGGCCCCATCTTGGCGGCCTTGTTCTTTCTCCCGGCCGGCACCCTGAACTACTGGCAGGCCTGGGTCTACATGGCCCTCCTGCTTGTGCCCATGGGCCTGGTGCTGGCCTATTTCCTAAAAAAAGATCCGGAACTGCTGGAGCGGCGGATGCGCACAAAAGAAAAAGAGCCGGAACAAAAATTCATCATCAAATTGTCCTACCCCGTTTTTCTGGCCGCTTTCCTGCTGCCGGGATTCGACCGCCGTTTCGGCTGGTCAACGGTCCCGGTGTGGCTGGTCCTGGCGGCGGACCTCATCGTCCTGGCCGGCTACGGGCTATTCTTCCGGGTCATGCAGGTGAACCGCTATTTGTCACGGGTGGTGGAGGTGGACCAAAAACAGAGGGTCGTCAGCTCCGGCCCTTACGCCGTGGTGCGCCATCCCATGTACGCCGGCATCCTGCCGCTGTACCTGTTCAGCCCCCTGGCCCTGGGGTCGTACTGGGCCCTGATCCCGATCGCTTTCATGCCGTTGGTCATCATCGCCAGGATTGGCAATGAAGAAAAGGTCCTGGTCAAGGAACTCGAAGGCTATGCGCAGTATACGCGGCAAGTCAAATACCGACTGATCCCAGGAATCTGGTGAGCCACTCGCGGCTGAACCTTCTCCGGTAACCCAATTCCACTGGATGCGTATAAAGCATTGAGCAATATGAAAACATATCTGGCGGCCGGCATCATTCTTCTTTACCTCGCTCTTTTCAGCAGCGAGGGGATGCCCCTTCCCCAGTCAGCCCCGGACCTGGAAAACTGGAAATCCAAAAGTGACCGTGTGCTTGAATTGTACCGCCAGGGAAAGCTTGACCAAGCAGCCCGCCTGGGGAATGAATCCCTGCTTCTGGCGGAAAAGATATTCGGCCCACTCCATTTCAATGTCGCATCCTCGGCATACAACCTGGCCGAAATCTACAGCCGCCAGAGCCGCCTCGCCGAAGCGGAACAGTTGTTCCGGCGCGCGCTGGCGATCGAAGAGAGGCGGGGGGACGCCCTGCATTCCTATGTCGGCAAGTACTCATTCCATGTCGCCTTGACGCTCCTGCAGCAGGGAAAGTTCGTTGAAGCCGAACCCTATCTTCGCCGCACCTTGGCCATTTACGAAAAAGTCTTCGGCGCGACCGCCCCGCAACTGACGATACTACTGGACCATCTGGCCGCGATCGCCTCGCGCAAAGGCAGGATTGGGGAAACGGAGGCGTTGTACCAGCGCCTGCTCGAGATCCAGCGGAAAAACCCGGGCACACCCGACAACGAAGTGGCTGCTACCTTGAATAAGCTGGCAGTGTTGTATTACCGGCAGGAGAATCTGTCCAAGTCCGAGCTGCTGTT
>JADFDP010000033.1 GCA_018262835.1 Candidatus Aminicenantota bacterium | reverse complement strand
ACATGTTTGCGACCTTGCGTAACGTCCACGTGCACTGGACGCTCTCCGGTCCCGACGGGGCGATCATGGACTACAACCACATCATCGAGGAGGTCCCCCCACGCTGGGATACCGTCTGGCACGTGGACGAGAAATTCGGCAAGCAGGGGAGGGCGAACGCCCACTTCCCGAAGCTGCGCGAGGGGGTCACCTACCGCGTCTCCTACGGCATCACCGACCCCGGCAATGATTTCTATGACGTGAACCCGGGCAACGACTCGGGTTCGTTCACCTTCCGCTTCCCGGACTAGGGCCCAGCCATAGATCGACAGCGAGCGGGAGCGGCCCGTGCCGCTCCCGTTTTTTTTATCAGTCGGCAGTAAGGTATTTGGGCGCCCTGCGGTGCCGGGTAGCCTGCTCGTAACCGTAGGCGATCTCCAGCAGCAGCGGCTCGCTCCAGGCCCGGCCGAAAAAGGAGACTCCCACCGGCAGCTCGTCCACGAAGCCCATGGGCACGGTGATGCTCGGGTAGCCGGCGATGGCCGCCAGCGATGAGCTGCCGCCCAGGAAATGATCGCCGTCGACCAGGTCGGTCTTCCAGGCCGGGGCGCCGGTGGGAGCCATGAGGGCGTCCAGCCGGTGCGCGTCCATCAGCTTGTCGATGCCCTCCTGCCGCGCCGCCTTCAGCATCGCGGCCAGGGCCTTTTTATACTCCGCCGAGTCCAGCCCGCCCTTCTCCTGGGCCATTTCCAGCAGTTTCTGGTCGAAGGTCCTCAATTCGATCGGGTCGGACTTGTTGAACTCGATCAGCCCGGCTAGATCCTGCACCGGCGCGGCGCCTGGCAGCCCGGCGAAGTAGCGGTTGAGCCCGTCCTTGAATTCGTAGAGCATGACCTGGAAGGAGTCGTCTCCCATGGCGCGCCCGGACAGGGGCTCGACCTCGATGACCTCGGCGCCCTGGCTTTGCAGGCGGGCCGCCGCCTGTTGCAGCAGGGCGTCCACCCGGAAATGGTATTCGCCCGAGCCCTTCAGCAGCCCGATGCGTTTCCCCTTCAGGCCGTCGGCTTTCAGGAACCGCGAGTAATCGGCAGGGGTCTCCCCCGGCGCGGCCAGGGTCTTTTCATCGGCTGGGTCGACGCCCGCCAGCACGCCCAGGCAGAGGGCCACGTCCTCGACCGTGCGCCCCATGGGGCCGGCCGTGTCCTGGGTCGCGGAGATGGGGATGATGCCGGCGCGGCTGACCAGCCCGACGGTGGGCTTGAGGCCGACGATGCCGTTGTTGTTCGCCGGGCAGACGATGGAGCCGTTGGTCTCGGTGCCGATGGCCAGGGCGCAGAGGCTGGCGGCCACGGCAACCCCGGAGCCGGAGCTCGAGCCGCAGGGGTTGCGGTCCAGCACGTAGGGGTTGCGGGTCTGGCCGCCCACCCCGCTCCAGCCGCTCGAGGAAAAATTGGCGCGGAAATTGGCCCACTCGCTCATGTTGGCCTTGGCCAGAATGACCGCCCCGGCCTGGCGCAGCTTCCGGGCCACCATGCTGTCCTTCTGCGCATACGAATCCTTGAGCACGATGGCGCCGGCGGTCGTGGGCATGGGGTCCCGGGAATCGATGTTGTCCTTCAAGACGACGGGGATGCCGTGCAGCGGGCCCCTCGGCCTTCCGGCTTTCAGCTCGGCGTCAAGCTCCGCCGCGATCTTCAGGGCGTCGGGATTGACGCGGAGGATCGAGTTGAGCCTGGGGCCGCTTTTGTCGATGGCCTCGATGCGCTGCAGGTAGCCCTGCACAACAGCGCCGATCGTGAACCGCCCTTCCCTGTAGCCCTGCTGCAGCTGCCGGACGGTGATCTCCTGCAGATCGACGCCGAGGGCCGGCTCGCTGGCCGGGTTCGCGGCGCCGCAGCCGCAGCCGCAGGAGACAAACGCCAGGCAGGCGATGACGATCAGGATCGCCGGGATAAAAAAGTTTTTTTTCATGCCTGAATTATACGTCCCGCGACCGACGAAATCAATGCCATGGCTACCCTGCCAACCCTGGTCTTCCTTTAAAGACAAGATGCCATCGCCCGAGTTTCATCGTTTGGGTCATTGAAATTCGAAGCTTGGATTTTATCCGAGATGTTCCGGAGTCATGGCAGCTTTCTTTCTAACACTATCACTCACACTAACACTTTCCTTATTTGGCGCTGGCGATTTGGAATTTTTCCTTTCCCCGGGTCATCCTTCTGGTTCCGCCTTAAAAGCGGTAGGTGGCCGCGGCCACGGTGACCCCGGAGCCGCAAGCCAGCAGCAGGGCATTCCGGCCGGAAACGGGCGGACGACAGGCCAGGGCCAGCTTCCAGGCCAGGAACAATGAAGTGGAGAGCGTGTCCGGCAGCCGGTCTGAAAGATCGATCACTTTTTCCCCGGGAAAGCCGATGGCCGCCGGCAGTCGGGATAAAAAGCCGGCCGATATCTGCGCGGGAACGACAAAATCGATCTCCTGGCGGCGCAGGCGATCGCGGGCCAGCGCATCCTCGACCACCGCCCCGGCCATGGACAGATACGCATCTTCCAGTTCGGCGCGGCGCTGCAACACGATCCGCCCCCGCTTTTCAGCCAGGCTCACCAGCGAAGTATACAAGTCGGCATGGTCGTCCCGGGTATGAAAGGCGAACTCGCCGAATCCCCTGTCAGGCCACGGCGCAAGATCCAGCAGCAGGGCGGCGCCGCTGGCCGGGTAAACAAAGCGCGGATCGGGGTGACAATCGGGGTTGGCTTCGCTGGCCATCACCAGGCCGGCCTCGATCTCCCCGTCCTGCAAAAGGGCGCAAGCCACCTGCGCGGCATCGAGCATGCCGCACCCTCCGTTCTGCAGGTCGAAGGACAGCGTGCTGCGGCCCTGAAACTCGATATTGATGCCGAGCCGGTGCTGGATGAAGACGGCCATGGCCGGCTCGCAGATGTGCCGGTCGCGGTGGATGCCGGCGTTGATCAGCAGGCCTACGGCGGACTTATGGTGCCGGGACTCCTGCAAACACCGGCGCCCGGCTTCCACGGCGTGGCGGAGCGAGCCCCAGCGCCGGAAATGCCGGCGCGGCAGGCTGACTCCCAGGCTTTCAATGCGGCAGCGGCGCATGTCAGCTCTCTCCCGCCAGCCGCGCCCGGTAGCGCCGCGGCAGATCATCGAAGGTATAGGTGGCGTGGGCGATGACGATCCCCGAGGCGCCGCTCACCAGCATGGCGTTGTCTCCGTCCTGGATGCGCCCCTGCCGCATGGCGTCATGGATGGCCAGGAAGTGGCTGGTGGTCGACGTATTGCCGTAATGTTCGACGCTGCACAGGGTGATGTCGGGCAGGGCGCCGCCCAGGTGCCGGCTGACGGCCCTGACGCCGTTTTCGATGGCCCGCACGGATACCTGGTGCGGGATAATGTGCTGCAGATCATCCAGGGTCCAGCCGCTGGCGTCCAGGGCCCTTTTAAAGTAGGCGGGGAAATGCTCGTTGCCTTTGCGCTGCAGGCCGCGGGCCTGGGTCACCAGGATGCCGCCGGGGCCGCGCCGCGATGGTCGTGAATAGCAATAATGATCGTGCTTGGCCCCGGTGACCAGTTCGATGAGGTGGAAGCCGGAGCGAGGGTCGGGGGCGCGGTCGAGGACCAGCGCCGCGCCGCCGTCGCCCAGGGTCAGGGCGGCGAGCTGGCCGTCGAAGCTGTGGCGCAGCTCGCGGGCCGCGGTCTCGGCCAGGGGCATGTTCTGTTCGCCGCTGACCACCAGCCCGCGGCGGGCCATGCCCGAACGGATCATCCCCCGCAAAACATAAATGCCGGTGAACATGCCGGCGCAGGCGTTGACCACGTCGAACACGCGGGCGTTCCCGGCGCCGAGGGCGGCGCGGATGCGCACCGCGCTGGCCGGTTCCAGGTGGAATTCGTTTTTCCGGTTGTGCTTGGAAATGCTGGAGCAGATAATGACGTCCAATTCTTCGGCGCGGTAGCATGACATGGCCAGCGCCCGCCTGGCGGCCTGGATGCCCAGGTCAACCGCGTACTCGCCCACCGCCACCCGGCGCTCGCGGATGCCGGTGATGCGTTCCAGGTCCCAGCGCGGCCGGCGGCGGCAGGAAGAGAGCAGCTCTTCCATGGTGAGGATCTTTTCGGGGAGATAGACGCCCAGGCTCTCGATGCGGATATTGCCGGCCGCGTCAGCAGAAGTGGAGGCGGCTTGCTTCATGGCTGCCGGCCTGGCGGGATCAGGGCGGCCATTCCCTGGCGAAATGTCAGCAAGGGCCGGTAGCCGAGTTCATTTTGCGCTTTGCTGATGTCGTAGCGGCTGTCGCAGGCGACCAGGCGGACGCCGTAACGGGTGAGCGCGGGCGGAACGGCGGCATGCCGCAAGCGGGCGGCCCACTCCAGCCATGCCGCCAGCGCGTACACCAGCGGAAAGGGCAGGGCCAGGCGCGGCGGCGCCGCGCCCAGGGCGGCGGCGAGAGCGCAAATTGCCTCGCGGGCCGTGATCTCCTCGCCGTCGGTCAGGTGGTAGGTTTGTCCCGCGGCCGCGGGCGCCAGCGCGGCCAGGATGAGGCCCTGGCTGAGGTTCTCCACGTGGGAGAGCCCGAGGTGGTTGTGGCCGCGGCCGATGAAAACCAAGCGCCCCCGGCTCAGCAGCGCGGCCAGCCGGGGAAGAATGGTTGTGTCGCCCGGCCCCCAGATCACGCCGGGGCGGACCACGACGGTCTCCAGCCCGCCCCCACCATGGGCCGCACGCACCAGTTTTTCTCCGGCGATTTTGCTGGCGGTATAGAAGTCCCGGCTCGAATCGGCAAGCGGGGTTTTCTCATCCACCCGCGCCCCGGAGCGGGGCAGGCCGAGCACGGTCAGGGAGCTCACGTGGACCAGCCGCCTCACCCCGGCTTCCCGGCAGGCCGCGATGACGTTGGCCGTGCCTTGGACATTGGCCTGCCAGAATTGGCGGCGCGACCCCCAGTCGGAAACCTTGCCGGCGGTGTGAAACACGAATTGCCGGCCGGCCATGGCCCGCCGCAGCGACGGCCGGTCGCCGATATCCCCGGCGCGGATATCGACTCCTGAAGCGGCCAGGCCGGCGATGTCGCTGGCCGGCCGGGCCAACGCCCGGACCTGAAACCCCCTTTCGCGCAGCCGGGCGAGCAAGTGGCCCCCGAGAAAACCGGTGGCCCCGGAAACCAGGGTGCTGATCCCGGTGACCAGAACGCTGGCCGGCTCCGCAGCCGCGGTCATACCGACACCAGGTTCAGCTCCTCGCGCAAAGCCCGGCGCAGCGGCTTGCCCACTGCCGATTTGCACAGGCCGGCGCGGATCTCGACGGCCGCCGGAACTTTGTATTTGGCCATGTTCTGCCGACAGAAAACCAGGATCTCTTCCTCGCTGACCTCGACCCCGTCGCGGGGCACGACAAAGGCCTTGACCAGTTCGCCGCGGGCGGCATCGGGGATGCCGATCACCAGCGCCTCCAGCACCTTGGGGTGTTCGTGCAGCACGGCCTCCACTTCGGCCGGGTAGATATTCATGCCGCTGCGGATGATCATGTCCTTCAAGCGGTCGACGACGCGAAAATAGCCGTCGCGGTGCATCTGGCCGATATCGCCGGTATGCAGCCAGCCGTCACGAAGCTGGACGGCGGTCTCCTCGGGCCGGTTCCAGTAGCCTTTCATGATCTGCGGGCCCTTGATGATGATCTCGCCGGTCCGGGTCCAGTCCCCCTCGAACGGCATGTCCAGTTTTCCCGTTTCGAAATCCACCACCCGGGCCAGGGTGCCGGGATAAGGCAGGCCGATGGTCCCGTGGCGGTCGTCGCCGAAGGGCGGGTTGCCGTGGGTGACCGGCGCGGCCTCGGTCAGCCCGTAGCCCTCAACCGGGCGCACGCCGGTGCGCTCGATGAACGTCCGCTGCACCGCGGGCGCCAGCGCACTGCCGGCGCAAGGACAGACGCGGACCGAGCGCAGGTTGCGCTCGGCGATGCCCGGAAAATGGCTGATGGCCACCAGCAGGGTCGGCACCACCGGGAAGATGGTCGGCTGGTGGCATTCGATGGCCTGGATCAGCCCCCGGGTATCGGTGGGATTGGGAATCAGCACCAGCGTGGCGCCGGTAAGCATGCCTAAATTCAGGCAGCAGGTCAAGCCGAAGCCGTGGAACAGCGGCATGGCCGCCAGGGTGATTTCACAGCCGTCGCCAATGCCGGCCCAGACGCGGTTCTGTTCGGCGTTGACCAGCAGGTTGCGATGTGACAGCTCGACCCCCTTGGAAACGCCGGTGGTGCCGCCGGTATAAAGCAGTACGGCGGTTTCTTCGGCTTCGACCGCTGCCGGGCGCGGGGTTCCCTCCCCCAGCAGCGCCGGGAACCAGCGATCTTCGGGTTGGAGCCTGACCCGGGGCAGCTTGCGCTCCTGGGTGAGCGTGTAGAGCGTCCAGAGCATTGGCGGGAAATATTCCTTGATGCGCGTGACGATGACGTGCTTGAGCTCCGTTTTGGACCGGACCTGCCGGATGATGGGGAAGAAGCGGTCAAGGACGACCATCACGCTGGCGCCGCAGTCCTTGAGCTGGTACTCGGTCTCACGCGCCGAGTAGAGTGGATTGAAAGGCACCGCGATGGCGCCGATCTGGGCCGCGGCCAGGAAAGCGATGACGAACTGCGGACAATTCGGCAGGAATATGGCCAGGCGGTCTCCCTTTTGCATGCCGAGCTCTTGCAGCGAGGCGGCGAAGCGGGAGACATCCCGGGCAAGCCTGGCATAGGAGATCGAGTGGCTGAACAGCCGGCCGGCAGCGGCTACCGCCAGTATGACCGCGGCCCGGTCGGGATAGCGTCCGGCCGCCGCGGGCAGCAGGTGGGGCAAGGCCAGCGGCGGAGGTTCCACGTGGTGGGGCACTCCCTTTTCGTAGTGCTTCAGCCAGGGTTTGTTCATAGGCACGTTTAAGACTCCTTGGGTTTGGACGCCATGCTTTTTATCGGGCAGGCTCCCCATGAAGAACGGGTCGATCCCCGCTCATCCAGCTTGTTATTTTACCAGAAATCAAAATAAAAATCGAAGGCGGATTAAAAGGCTATGGGTCATGGGCCATAGGTTCGCCCTATTGCCGCTAACCTTTTAACTCTCGAACTCTTCAACTCTTTAACTCTTCAACGTCGAACTTCGAACCTCGAACTTCGTTCTTCTCTTACTTTTACCTTTTGCCCTTTGCCTTTACCCATAAACTAGCGCTCGTTCTTTTCTTACTTTTACATTTTCCATGCCTTTATCTTCAACATCGAACTTCGAACCTCGAACTTCGAACTTCGTTCTTCTCTTACTTTTACCTTTCACCCTTTGCCTTTACCCATAAACTAGCGCTCGTTCTTTTCTTACTTTTACATTTTCCATGCCTTTATCTTCAACATCGAACTTCGAACCTCGAACTTCGAACTTCTCTTACTTTTACCTTTTTACTTATGCCTTTACTTTGGGCTCATGCCAAACAATTCCCGGGACGCCGATTGCGGTTTCAGCAACTATTTTTTAAAATCCCCGTATGAATAAAATTGGTTTTCCCATCGTTCCTGTCGGCAGGCGATGCAAATCAAGAAAAGGACTCGAGGTGAGGCGATGAAAAAGAGAAGCATTTCCAGCTTGGCTTTATGGCTGGTACTTATCGGATCGGTTTTTGGCCAGGCGCGGCCTCATGGGAACGGGCTTGCCGGAACCTGGCAGGGATTGCTGAAGTTTCCCGGAGCGGAGCTGCGGATCGTCTTTCGCATCTCGCAAAATCCCGACGGCACGTGGAAGGCGCTGCTGGACAGCCCGGACCAGGGGGCCAGGGATATTCCCACCAGCAGCGTCGTCGTGGAAAACGATCGCCTGGTCATCGGCGTGCAAGTTGTCGCCGGCGGCTTTGAGGGGAAAATCAAGGCCGATTTCAGCGAAATCGACGGCCAATGGAAGCAGGCCGGCATGGAAATCCCCCTGGCATTGAAAAAAACGGACCGGGTGGAAGGACCGAACCGGCCGCAGGAACCGAAAAAACCCTATCCTTACCGCGAAGAAGAAGTCGGCTACGAAAACCCGGCGGCGGGAATCAGGCTGGCCGGCACGCTGACGCTGCCTTCCGGAAGCGCGCCTTTCCCGGCCGTCCTGCTCATCACCGGTTCGGGACAGCAGGACCGCGACGAAACCGTGATGGGCCACAAGCCCTTCCTGGTGCTTGCCGACTACCTGACCCGCCGGGGGATCGCGGTTCTTCGCGTCGATGACCGGGGCGTGGGCGGCTCAGGCGGCGATCCCTCCCTGGCCACCACCCTCGATTTCAGCGGCGATGTCCTGGCCGGAATCGCTTATCTCAAAAACCGCAAGGAGATCGACCCCGGCCGCATCGGGCTCATCGGCCACAGCGAAGGCGGATTGATCGCGCCGCTGGCGGCCGTGAAAAACGCAAAAGACGTCGCTTTCATCGTGCTCATGGCCGGGCCGGGGCTGATCGGCGAGGAGATCCTTCTCATGCAAGGCAGGCTGATCAACAAGGCGAACGGCGCCAGCGACGCCGTTGTGGCCCGGGACAGCGCCCAGCAGAAAACCATGTTCCGCCTGCTCATGGAAGAAAAGGATGCGGCCGCGCTCGAGGCCAGGCTGCGCCAGGCCTGGAAGGACGCCACGGCACAAATGAGCGCGGAAGAGCAAAAAAAACTCCCGCCCGCCATCCAGGACGCTTCAATAAAAATGATCATGTCGCCCTGGTTCCGCTTTTTCCTGACCTATGACCCGCGGCCGACCCTGCAAAAGGTCGCCTGCCCGCTGCTGGCCGTCAACGGCGAAAAGGACCTGCAGGTTCCGGCCGAGGAAAACCTGAAGGCCATTGCCGGGGCCCTGCAGACCGGCGGCAACGGCGATTTCACGGTCAAAAAGCTTCCCGGGCTCAATCATCTCTTCCAGACCTCGCTGAACGGATCACCGAGCGAGTACGCCAAGATCGAGGAGACGATCGCCCCGGCCGCCCTGCAGCTGATCGGCGATTGGATACTGGAGCGCACGGCGAAATAAAACAGAAAAAACTCCGAAGGCAATTTTAGTTTTAACGATTTGACCGTCGGCCCCGGAGGAGCGGGCCAGGGCCGCTTGCATTTGGGTCAGGATGCGGCCATTGTCTTCTCTTACTTTTACCTTTTTATTTCGGAATTTTCCTTTAAAAGATTCAAGGTTCTCTCGATCAGCTCCCATCCCCCGGGGTCGCCGTGGCCGGGCACGATCAGGCGGGCCGCCGGGTACCTGCTTTTCACCTTGGCCAGGGTGGCGGGCCAGGCGGCCAGGTCGGCTTCGGCCGTATAGCCCAGCGTCCTGGCATCGCCGGCCTTGACCAGGCAACCGCCGAAGAGCACCCGCTCGTCCGCGATCCAGGTGACGATGTTGTCGACCGTATGCCCGGCCCCGGGATAAAAAAGCTCCAGCTCGCGCCTGCCGGCCTTGAGCTTGCGCTCGCCCGCAAAGGTTTTTTGCGGAGCTTCGACCTTGGCGGCCAGGGCGAGCTCGCTCGTTTTTTCCGAACCGATCGAGGCGATGCCGCGGCGGTGGATCTCGGGCAGGCCGCCCAGGCAGTCCAGGTGGGAATGGCCGACGATGACTATTTCCACCCTTGCCTTAAGCGTCTTTTCCACCCAATCCAGCAGCACGGCTGTCTGTTCGGGCGTCCACGGCGTATCGATCATGACGGCATGTCCCTGGTCGATTACAATCAACCCGTTGGCCGGCACATTGCCCCATTCCGCCATCTTCCTGTAGGTCACGTGCCGCCAGATCCCGGGGGTCAGGGCATGGACCTCGACGTCCTTGCTCACTTCGATCTTTTCCTGGGCATTCAGACTCAGGAGCATCGGGATCGCCAGCATGCCAGACAGAATATATCTTTTCATTTGCAACTCCTAAGGCGGTCATTTTAAGGGAATATGCAAAAAATCACCAGGGAGAGACAGGCGGTGTCCGATGAAATCCTTGATCCATGAAAAATTGCCGGCACCATCCCCGACCCCATGCAGGAATTTCACCATCTTCTATTGACATTACAGACAATTATCATCAAAATGCCAAGCTTGGGGCAAAGGATCGTCCCTTGGGTTTTTTCAGCAAATTTAATTGACTTTGTTCTCATCGTTTGGGGGAAAAATGGAAAAATTCATAAATCAGTTCAACGCCAACCGTGACGGCTGGAATTTACGGACCCCGCACCATGTAAAATCGGATTTTTACGATGTTAAAAACTTTATTGCCGGGGCGACCTCGCTGCGGTTTATTGAAATGGAAGAGCTGGGAAACATCACCGGCAAGACCCTTCTTCACCTCATGTGTCATTTCGGCCAGGACACCCTGTCCTTGGCCAGAATGGGCGCCAAGGTGACGGGGATCGATTTTTCGGACCAAGCCATCGAATCGGCAAGAAGCCTCGCCCGGAAGATCGGTTCCGAAACCGAATTCCATTGCTGCAATCTTTACGACACCAGGAAATGCGTCAGCGGCCGGTTTGATATTGTTTATACTTCTTATGGAGTGATCGGCTGGCTGCCGGATCTGCAGGAGTGGGGAAGAATTATTTCGGAATCATTAAAGCCCGGGGGAGTATTTTACATAGTCGAATTCCACCCCTTTGTATGGATGATGGACGAAAAACATGAAAAATTCGCCTACAGCTATTTCCACAGCGAAAGCCCCCTGGAGTTTGACCAGAAGGGAACGTACACCGACAGGGCCGCCGATATCCGTTACAAGGATTTCAACTGGATCCACGCGCTGGGGGATGTTGTGAACTCACTGATCGCCAACGGCCTGGCAATCGAGTTTCTCCACGAATTCCCCTTCAGCGTATACGACTGCTTCCCGAACCTGGAAAAGGTCGGCGAGCACAAATGGGTATTCAAGAACCTGAGGGATACCATCCCCTACCTGTTCTCCATCAAGGCCAGAAAAAAATAGTAATGTAAACCGGCATTTTTTTAAGACCGCCGCCGAGAGCCGGTTTTCAGCAAGGCGGCGGGAACGGCAGGGATTCCCTCACGGGTGTCAATGCCAACAGGCCGGCCTGCGTTCCGAGGGTTCGAGAATTCATTCATGAAACAGCAGGTTGATCATTGGTTTTTTTTCATATTTCCATCAGGCCAGGCAGATGCCTGAATCATGCAGCCCCGGATAGTCAACGATCTTGCGCAAGCCCATTCATGTCATGGCCAGGAACTTTTTCCGTTCTGTTCCGTTTATTTGATTGGGTTGATCAAAATATATTTTGAGGAGATGACCTTATGCAAATTATGATCAAGAAACAAAAAATCGTTTTGCTGGCCGCAGTTTTTCTCTTCCTGCTTTCGGGACCGGCTGCGGCCCAGGACAGTCTGGTCGAGTTGAAGTTCGGCCAGCCCCCGGCGTCGGGCACGGATGCGGACAGGACCTTGCAGAGCCTGGTCAAGGTCAGGGACATAGGCGAGCAGTACGCCACCGGAGGCCTGTACCTGATCACGCACTTCGGCGATCGCGGGGAACTTTTTCAAAAAGAAAACCAAAAGACCATGGACCATGCCTGGATCAACGATACCTGGCGGTTTTGCAGCGCTTTCTGCGCCGCCGGCGGCCAGGGCGCCGTCATGGGCAGAAACTGGGACAACCAGAACGTGGGCTCCATCATCCTCAACCTCTACCATCCATCCGGGGGATACGCTTCGGTTTCATTTTCCCGGGCCATCGACCTGGGCTTCCCACTGAACATGGACTTGGAGCAGATCAAGGAAAGTCCCTGGGGGGAAAGACTCCTGTTGGCTCCTTTTTATGTCATGGGCGGCATCAACGAGCACGGCCTGGCAATCGAGAATCCCGGCGTCAGGCCGACGGCCGTCAAGCCGATGAGCGGCAGGGAGTTGGTGTTCCAGACCTTCCTGATACGAAAAATCCTCGACCAGGCGAAAAACATCGAAGAGGCCGTGAGCCTAGCCGAAAAGCACGTCCCCTTCGATATCGATAAGAATTCAGTGAACGCCCACCTGTTCATCGCCGATGCATCGGGACGGTCGGTCGTCCTGGAATACGAGCAGGACCAGTGGCGCAAGATCTACAGGGAGAAGTCCTGGCAGGCGCTCAGCAACAAGCCCGTATACCTGGTGCCGGATGCGACCCTGAGGGAGAAGTGCTGGCGCTATAAAAGCATGGCCGAAGCACTCGAAAAAACCGACGGCAAAATCGACTGGCAGGCCGGGATGCAGATACTCAAGGACGTATCCCAGAAAGGCACGACCTGGTCGGTCGTCTACTCCCTGCCGACAAAAGAACTGTATTTCTCGGTCTATCAAAACTGGGCCGCTATTTATCACCTGAAAGCATTCTGACGCGGGTCAAGCCTCCAGGTTCCAGGAGTCGGCATCCTCATTCTCCCCGGCAAGGCCATTTTTCCAATAAATTTACTTTTTTAAACCTGGCTCAAGGAATTGAATCCCACCGCCACATCGCAGGTTCATCTAGCAAAGCATTAAGTCAGGCACCGTCCCTCACGCCCGCTTTTTAATATTTTATGCGCCTGTTTCATATTCACTTGATTTGTGTTAAAAAATGATTATATTTATAATGATATTGAACAAGATAATGCTTAAAACAAAGCGCCAGCGGGAGAGATTCGTTTGAATGCCGTGAAGATCAAGGAAAATTACCAGAAAGCGCTGGAATTGTATTACGAATCCGCTGAAAAGGGCAATGCGTTCAGCCAGCTGCAACTGGGAAAAATGTTTTTGCTGGGAGTCGGAGTCGACCGGGATTACAAAGCGGCGCTTGAATGGCACCAGAAATCGGCCGAACAGGGCAACGGCGAAGCGCAGGCTTATTTGGGACATATGCATGAGCAAGGCCTGGGAGTGGACCGGGATATTCAGAAGGCTTTGGAACTGTATAAAAAATCGGCCGCGCAAGGCAATGCTCTCGGACAGGCAAGATTGGCAGGCCTCTATATGGCCGGATCGGGTGTCGAGCAAAATCTCCGCCAAGCGGCTGCCTGGTACCAGAGATCGGCCGAGCAGGGCAACGACGAAGCGCAAGCCCATTTGGGACACATATACGAAAAAGGCCTGGGAGCCAATCGGGATATTCACAAGGCCGCGGATTTGTATAAAAAATCGGCGGAGCAGGACAACGTCCTCGGGCAACTGAGATTGGGGGACTTTTATCTGAACGGATTGGGCGTTGAGCAAAATCCCCGGAAGGCGTTTGCCTGGTATCAGAAAGCCGCCGCGCAGGACAAGGATCCGGAAATTGCCGCCCAGGCCCAGCAAAGACTGGGAGCCATGTACTGCCAGGGAAACGGCGTGGAGAAGGATTTAAAGAAGGGGTTCGAGTTTTATGAAAGATCGGCCAGGCTGGACAATGCCGAGGCCCAGTTTTGCGTAGGCGCGATGTACGAAGACGGCGTGGGGGTCGAGCGCGACCATAAGAAAGCGCTCGAATGGTTTCAGAAATCGGCCCAAAAAAACAAAGCCCCGTCCAATCGCGCCATGGGGGACATATACAGGGACGGATTGATCGTCGAGAAAAATATCCCGGAAGCCATCAAGTGGTACAAAAAAGCGGCCGATGAGGGAGACCCGTACGCAAAAACCGAGCTGCTGAAGCTGCAGCTGGAGGAAAGCGCGCCAAAGAAAGCCAGGACCGATCCGGCGCCGGCAGGCAAGGGAGATGCGCGGGCCATGGCCGAAGCGGACAGGCAGCCGGCGGCAGCGGGCGTTGAAAAAAACAAGGAAAAGGTCCGGGCGGGGCTCAATAAAACCGTTGAAGACGCGAATTTGCCCGCGCGCGGCAGGCTGCGGCCGGTGCGACAGCCGCAAAGTGACCCGCCTCAAATCGAGAAAAAAATTCCCGAAAAAACGATCCAAAAAGCCGTTCCCAAAAAGATCAAGCAAGCGAAGAAAGCTCACGCTCCGGGAAAGTTGCTTTATTTGTTTGCCGCGATCGGGATGATCGTCGTGTCGCTCGCCCTCGTGTTCATCGGCTTGGGAAATAAAGCCGCTCCGACCCTGGAAAGCCTGGAGCTGAAAGCCGCGGAGATCACAGACTTGCCCCGGCCCGACCCCCAGCTGATCCCCCCAATAATTCTGCTGCCACCCGGCGAAATTTTAAAAAGAATCAATGCCGATAAATCCTCCCGCAAAAAAAGCGGAAAAAAACCCTTGCCCGCCGTTGAAGCGGAGCAGGCCACCGTCAAGATCGAGCCTGTCGTGCTTCGGCTGAGGCGGGAATACAAGTTCCTGGATGAAGCGGATCTTTCCAAGATGCTGGCGGCCAAAAACATATTCGATGCGGAGAGGAATCCCGAAGGGAATTTCCAGCATCGCTATGAGATCAGAAACGCCGGGGGACTGCGCCTGATTTTTGACCGCGCCACCCATCTCGCCTGGACGCGGCAGCAGAACCTGATCAAGATGAACCTGAAAAAATCCATGGAATGGATCGCATCCCTGAACAACGCCGGGTACGGGGGCAGCAAAAAATGGCGCCTGCCGACAATCGAAGAAGCCGCATCTCTTTTAAAGAAGGATGGCGGAAAAATTTTCCTGGATGCCGTTTTCGGGGAAGGCATCCAGGTGATCTGGACCGGGGACGGCTTCACGGAATCCGAGTCCTGGGCCGTCGACTTCCAGAACGGCACGACCGCCCGCGCCAAAAACAAGTCGCGGCTGGTGATATTGATGGTCAGCTCCGATCCGGATTAGTTGAACAAACTCAGTTCAGGGACAGTCCTTGCATTCTTCAAATCGAGGTCAAGAATACAAGAACCGTCCCCCAGCCTTGTGTCGGGTTGAGATCGCAATTTAAATTTCATAATGTTAGACCTGACACCAAGACCAATAACTCGATCCCAAAATCAATCAGGATGATGAAATATTGAAGCGGATTGTTTTCGCTCTGGAATTATTCGTGCTATCATTGGGGCATGAGGGCAAGGGAGATCGGGCATTTCATGACCATGGCGCTGCTTGCCGCCGCACTCTCTTTTTTGAGCGCCTGCTCGGAAAATACGGGCGACAATGGCCAGGATCCCGATCCGGAGCCGATCTACAGCGACATTCCCCTGAAAGCGGCGGTCGGCAGCGTGCAGCCCATGACCGGGATCGTTTTCTGGAGCGACAACAGGCTCTGCAGCAGCGACCTGATCCAGCTGGAATTCACTTATATCGGCTATGACGAGGTGGTGACAAAACCCGCCCCGGAAAGCTGGAACTGGTCCCGCGTGGAATACCTTCTCAACCGTGCCGCCGCTCACGGCCACCAGGCGATCCTGCGTTTCTACGACACCTATCCTGGAAAGGCGACGACGGTTCCCGCCTACATCAAGAGCATGCCCGACTACAAAGAAACCAAGGCGTTCTCCGAAGGCGAGAAAACTCACTTCCCGGACTGGTCGCACCCCGCCCTGCCATCCTTCATCCTGGAGTTTTTTCAGCGCTTCGCCTTGCGCTACGACAACGACCCGCGCCTGGCCTTTCTGCAGGTAGGTTTCGGGCTGTGGGCCGAATATCATATTTACGATCCGGGCGAGAATCCCGGGATCAATTTTCCTGCCAAGGCATTCCAGGCCGAGTTCATCCGGAAATTGGATTCATGGTTCCGGACGCTGCGCTGGAGCATTTCGATCGACGCCGCCGACGCATCCAACACCCCTTTCGCCGAGATCCCGGAACTGAAGCAGGCGGGGTTCGGGTTGTTCGACGACTCCTTCCTCTGCCGCGACCATGGCGGCTACAACCATCGCTGCTTCGTCTTTTTCGGAGACGGGAAACGGCTCCAAGCGCCGGTTGGCGGCGAATTGAGCTACTATTCCGACTATGACCAGAAGCACGCCCTGGATCCGGCCGGACCGTACGGAATTTCATTCGAGAAAATGGCGGCGCAGTACCAGGTGAGCTATATGATCGGCAACGACCAGCCCGACTTCCAGCCGGCGGAGCGCATCCGCCAGGCCGGCATGGCGGTCGGCTACCGTTTTCGCGTAACCGCCTTCAGGGCTTCGCCAACGGACTCCCTGGTGACGGTGGAGAACACCGGGCTGGCGCCGATCTACTACGACGCCCGGATCGTCGTGAACGGAATACGCTCGGCCGAATCGCTGCAAGGGCTTGGCCCGGGGCAGCGGAAAACGTTCGCCGTCGATTCCGGAGGAGGCTCCCCGCTGCTGACGATCGAGTGCGACCGCCTGGTGCCAGGGCAGCGGATCGAATTCGACGCCGACCTGAATTGAGGAGCCCCGATCCCCGGGACCTCCGATTCCTACCCTTTCCTCAGCGACTCGAGAAGCGCCCGGGCCTCGGGGAAATGGAGCAGGCCCTTGTCCAGTTTTGCGCACGAATATTCCGAGCAGAAGGCGCAGTTGGCCAGTTTCTTTTCGCGGGCGCACTGGCGTATCCCGCAGACGCCGCAGTAATTGAACATGCGCGCGGTGTCATTCGGGCAGCCGTCGCAGTCGATGTCGGCGGCCTTGATCTCGGTCTTGAACATCTCCGACCATTCCTTCGCCGTCTTGGCGCGCAGGGCGTCGTCGTCATTCTGTGTTGCCGCATAGGCCGGGCAGGCGCCGCAGTCGATCCCGCAATAGCGGAACTAGCCCGCATTTCTCACAGATAGTGTCGCGAAATTGCGCAGATGGGCATGGAACCAAGGAAGGCGACCGAGGAGACCGGAGACGTACGGTTGGTACGATGGAGGTATCCGACCGAGCCTGACGCCGTAGACATGCTCATATCCGCAATTGCAGCAACTATTTGTGAGAAGTGCGGGCTAAAACCTCAGGAGATAGCTGGCCTTGAAGAAGAGGCTCTGGGTGGTCTGATAGAAGCGGCCGCTGCCGGGCAGCTCCCGCCACTCCTGCAACTCCTCGTGCCAGGTCCGTTTCTGGTGCAGCGAGCCGTAGCCCAGATGCAGCACCGTGCCGGGGATCAGGGTGAAGGAGGCCAGGAGGTCGCTCAGGATGCGCCGGCTGTAGCTGTCGTACTGGACCAGCGCCCGCAGGAACAGATGACGGTTGATCTGGTAGGTGGTGCGCGAGACCAGCAGGTTGAGGTCGTAGACCAGGCCGCCGCCGGCGAGTCGGGAAAAACGCTGGTAGGTGTGCTCCAGGTCCTGGGTAAGCTGGGAATTCGGCTGGAAGGTGGCGCTGAGGGTCCAGCTCAACTGGTTGCCCAGGAAGGGGTCCTCGGGATCGTAGTAGAGGCGCCTGCCGGCGCGGAACCGTCCTTCCAGGCTGAACCAGCGGTTGGGCTGGGCCAGCCCCATGATCACCAGCTCCCGCTGGCTGAAATCGCGGCCCGCCCAGTTTTCGGTCAGGTAGCGGAAATCGAAGCGGATCCAGGATTGCCGGGCAAAAAAGAATCGCAGGGCGGGGAAAAAGAGGATATCGTCGCCGCCGGTCCGATAATCGTGGATGGCGAAGCCGTACACGAACGGATTGAAGCTTTTCAGCCAGGACAGGCCCTTGCTGCGGGGGTAGAACTTGGGGCCGATATATGCGGTGAGCTTGGTGATGCCGGTGCGCTGGTAGAAGGCGCTCTCCATCTCGAAGTCCCGGTCCATGAATTCCAGCATGCCGAACAGGTCCAGGGGCTTCTGGCCGTACTGGTAGAGCAGGGAAGCCGCGCCCCCCTGCCGGTCGGTGTTGCCGGCGCCGTCATGGCTGAAGCTGAACAGGCCGGCCATTGCCAGGCTGTGCCTCCCCCAGAGGCGCAGGTGCGTGTCGGCGGCGATCACCTGGTTGCGGGCGCCGGCGAAAAAATGGCCGCTGTAGAGGAGTCCGACATAGTTGTCTCCATTGAGGCTGTGCTTGATCCGCCCGATATAAGTGCCCGCCTGTTCGCCGCGGCCGGCATCGAGATCTTGGGGCCACTCATCCCCGGCGGCCAGGAAACCGACGAAGGTGTCGCCCACATTGCCGGCGATTTTGCCGCCCCAGGCCGGGTCGACGATGTTGCGGGTGTGGATGGAGGTCCAGAAATTGCCTTCGCTGTTCAGACCGCCCAGGCTGAACTGGCTGGCCACATCCATGAAGAAGGGCCGTTTCTCATTGTAGAACAGCGGATAGCGCTGGTTGGCCTCCACCTGGAACTGGTCGCTTTCCACCTGGCTGAAGTCGGGATTGATGGTGATCTCGGCGTCCAGGGAGGAGGTGACGCCGTATTTGACGCCGATGCCCAACTGGGCCGAGTCGTCGGCCGCGGACCATGTCTGCGGGCGCAGCCGGTCCCAGATGCTGCCGTAGGTGAAGGAGGGCAGGGTTTCCAGGCGCAGCTGCCGGCTCAGGCCGGTCAGGACGACGGGGACAAGGGAGTTGAAATACCCTTTCTCCTGGTTGATCTGGGGCCAGGAGGAGTTGGTGCCGGTGCGGCTGATGAAGCGATAGAAGGCCACGTTGACGGCGATGCTCTCGGCGTTGCGGAACTTGAAGCTCTTTACGGGCAGCTTTATTTCGACGATGTAACCGTCTTCGACAACCCGCCCGGCGCTGTACCAGACCCAGTCCGGATCGGCAGATTCGCCTCCGGTATTGGTGTTGATCAGGTCGGCCTGCATGCCCAGGGGATTGCAGATGATTTCATGGACCGTCTGCCGCGTGCCCAGGGTGTCGATGTCCACCCCCACCCAGTCGTCGCCGAAAGGGTTGTCGCGGCGGGTGATGGAGGCCTTGATCTTCCCGGGGTCGCTGTCATGGCAGTAGAAGGCCAGGTAGAGGTTGTGCGGGTCATAGGCCATCCACACCCGGGTCTTCTGCTCCGATTGGAGGCCGTAGACCGGATCGTTGGTGATGAAGTACCCGTCCACCAGCGGTTTTCCGGACCAGGCCGCGTCGTCGAGTCGGCCGTCGATGACCGGGGCCTGTGTGATGGCCGGCGGGTGCAGGGTGACCCCCTCGCCCACCAGTTTTTTGGTTTCCTGTGCCGGGACGCACAGGCAAGACAGAATCAGTGCCGTTGCCAAGAGAATCCGCTTCACAAATCGCCTCCCTTGTCACGCTGTCCAAGCCTGGTGGCAACTGCCCTCAGGAGCAAAAGGTGACCGTCTGCAACTATCCGCCTGTGATGATCGCCATCCTCACCTTAGACGGAAATCAGGGTAAAAAGGTTTCCGTTTGCTCCCGCCGGTACGGGGCGGATTTCCATATTGGGGACTTCGCTTGACTTCGTAGCTTCAATTTCTTTAGCCGAGAAGAATCCTTTATCACCGGCCCGGCGTCGATTCGGCCAGCCGCTCCAGCCACTCGCCGACCAGGGCGTTGAACAGCCCGGCCTGCTCGATCTGCAAAATGTGGCCGCACATGTCCAATATCACGAAGCTGGCCCGGGGATACTGTTCGAGGAACTTGTACTGGTCGCGATAGCCGGCCCCCGAATCCTGGCGGCCGGTGAGGATGAGCGACGGCCCGGAAAAAGGCTGCGGCAGCCGGTCCACCGCGAAGGAAAAGGCGTAATTCTTGACCTGGTAGCGCAAAGCTCCCTGGAAAGCCCTGTCGCCCTTGGCCCAGCCGCTGCACATTTCGGCCAGGAAGCGGTCCCAGACCTCCTTGGTTTGCACGGCGACCAGGTGGTCGAGGAAAGCTTTTTCGCCCTCATCGAGATCGTTGTATACCGCCATGTCCCTTTTGAAGATGGTCTGCGGCGGCACGTCGCGCTCGGCGTCGGCGGCCACGGCCATCGGGGCGATCAGGCACATGCCCAGGACGTTCGCCGCGTCCTGGTGGACGATACCGCGGCAGAGATAGCCGCCGTACGATTCACCCACCAGCGCGAATTTCTGACCGGGGATCACCATGCGGATGAATTCGCGGACCGCCTCCAGCATGTGATCCGAGGTCTGGATCCATTTCGGCCCCTTGGTCGCGCCCATGCCCGGCAGGTCGAAATAAATCCGTTTCCAGCCCGTCCTGTTCTTGAACAGGGGTTCCATGCAGCCGCGCATGGTCTCGCGGTCCACTCCGAAGCCGTGGATCATCACCAGCGGAATGCCACTGCCAATCGCTTCGTATTCAAATTGCAGGTCTTTGACCTGGACGCTGCCCTTGAAATGGGTCTGCGTCTGGGCGGGCAATTTGCTACCGCTGCCGGCCAGCGCCAGCAGACACAAGATCGTTGCTGCGAGCGGCAAATTGTTTTTCAGCGTTCGTTGCGTTTTCATGTTCGCCTCCACATTATTGAACGGTCATTGATATATGATCGCTATTTCTTCCCGCGCAGCGTTTCGAGCAGCGCCCGGGCCTCGGGGAAATGGAGCAGGCCCTTGTCCAGTTTTTCGCACGAATATTCCGGGCAGTAGGCGCAGTTGGCTATATTCCTTTCGCGGGCGCACTGGCGTATCCCGCAGACGCCGCAGTAATTGAACATGCGCGCGGTGTCATTCGGGCAGCCGTCGCAGTCGATGCCGGCGGCCTTGATCTCGGTCTTGAACATCTCCGACCATTCCTTCGCCGTCTTGGCGCGCAGGGCGTCGTCGTCATTCTGTGTTGCCGCATAGGCCGGGCAGGCGCCGCAGTCGATCCCGCAATAGGCGATTATTTTATTTTTTTTCATTTTTTTTCTCCATTAAAAAAATGCAATTATAACAGAGGATGTTTGGCAAAGGAAGCGGAATTGCAACTTAGACTCCATCCCGAAATTAAAAATAATAATGAAAGACCTGACCCCGCTGTTCGACCGATCCCTCAGTTTGCCAAGCGGCCCCGATCGGACTACAATTCCCGCATGCGAAAAATGTGCTTCCCTTTCCTTTTACTTTCGGCGCTGTCGTGGCTGGCGGCCTTTTCCGCAAGCCGGACCACCTTCACCGACCCCCGCGACGGCAAGGAGTACCGGATCGTGACCATCGGCAGGCAGACTTGGCTGGCCGAAAACCTTGCCTTCAAGCCCGCGTCGGGAAAAAACTGGGCCTTTGACAACGACTCCGGGAATGTCTCGACCTATGGCTACTTGTATGATTGGGAGTCCGCCTGCCAGGCCTCTCCCCCGGGCTGGCACCTGCCCAGCGACGGCGAGTGGCAGACACTGATCGCCCATCTGGGAGGCGACGCGGTCGCCGGCGGCAAGCTGAAAGAAAGGGGTACGGCTCACTGGCGGGCGCCGAACACGGTCGCCGGGGATGATGCGGGCTTCGCCGCCCGGCCCGGCGGCCATCGCGGCCATGTAGGCGACGATATCTTCAACGATCTGCACGACATCGGCCACTGGTGGACCTCGACGGAGAGTTCACCACGCAGTGCCCATTTTTATCTCCTGCTTTACAACCGCGCCGCCATCTTTCGCGGCACCTATCCCAAGAAAGTCGCCTTCTCGGTCCGTTGCGTGCGGGATTAGTTCTGGCTCCCGTTTGCACGCCCCGCGTCTCATCCCACCTATCTAAACCTCCGGGGTCGCGTCTCAACAATGAACATAACTTAATTTCTTTTTTTCAGCCCTTGCAGTCATTCTACTCGGTGCTTGACTTCTTGACTTCTTTGCTGGAGCCGCCGGCGGGCATCTTGATAGAGTTTCCCGGCAGCCGTGATTTTTTGGTCACGCCCCGGCACAGCGGGCCAGGGCCGCTTGAATTTGCGCCAGGATGCGCCCGCGGTCGCGCGGCAGCACTCCTTCCAGGGCGACGGGATTGGAGGCGTGGTTGGCGCGGAAAATCGTCCGGCACTCGATGGCGGCGACGAACGCCGCGGTTTCGGAAAAATAATCCCCGAGCCCGAAATCGCGGTAATCGGGCTCGGCGGCCAGCGGCGTGTGGGCCAGCAGCAGGTTGAGCAGCGAGGTGTGGCTGGGCCCGATCTCGTTGACCAGCCGGGCCGAGGCCTCGGCGTGAATGCGCGAACGCGAACGGCCGCCCAGGCCGATGACCACCATCACCGACAGGTTCAGGCCTGCGGCGACCACGCGGCGGCAGATCTCGACCATGCGCGGCGCTTCCATGTATTTCCCCACGCGCCGCAGTGTCTCCTCGTCACCCGACTCTAGCCCTAAGTAGACCGTGCGCAGTCCCGCCGCCTTCAGCCGGAGCAGGTCTTCCACGCTCTTGGCGGCCAGGGAAAAGACCGATCCGTAGGCGGCGAAGCGCCTTGCTGTTGGAAAAGCGCTGCGCACCTTGGCCATGGCCGCCAGCAAGGCATCGGTTTCCATGACCAGGGCGTCGCCGTCGGCCAGGAAAACACGGGGCTGGTCGGGTCCGTACACCGAGCCCAGGTCGCGCAAATGGGCGGCGATCTCGGCAGGCGAATGGACGCGGAACTCTTTTCCCTTGTACATGGGGCAGAAAAGGCAGCGGTTGTAGGCGCAGCCCTCGGTGACCTGGACGATCAGCGAATGGGCTTCGGCCGGCGGCCGGAACAGCGGTTCCGAATAGAGCATGCCACATCATAGCCGTCTTTGCCGACCGATGCAATTATCTGTCAGAGCCTCAACAAGAATGTCCTAAAAAAAAAAATTCTGATCCATGCATAATTACTATCACCGTCCCTTAAATTCCCAAAATTAATAAGTAATAATGAAAGACCTGACCCCGCTGTTCCTTATTCGAACACCTAGATTCCATTTTTCATGAATAATAAATTTGCTTTTGTTGAAGTGGTTTATTTATGCTAATATTATTTCTAAAGTGATAGAAATGAGATTGGAAGGAAATATAAAATGAGCTTTGATAGACTTAATGAAGTATACAGACAGTTTCGAGCTGCTCAGGATAAATATGCATATTTCTTACTTACAGTCGCAGGTGCTTGTATCGCTCTTACAATTAATCAGACCAATAATGCAAGGTTCACTTTGCACCAAATTCCCTTAGGCCTAGCGGCACTCATGTGGGCCGCAAGCTTCATTTCAGGCTGCCGTCACATCAGTTATCTCACTGCTAGTCTTTATAATAATTATGATCTTTTAAAAATCGAATTGGGGGAACATCCTATCATTAGCGATAAATCTCATTTAAAACCTGTAGCACTTGAGGTAATTAAAAGCGCTTTAGAGAAGCAATCTTCACGAGCCAGTCGATATTCAAAACTCCAGTTCATTTTTTTATTAACCGGGGCACTATTTTATATTTTTTGGCATATTCTTTGTATGTGGCATAGAACATTTTATTAAGGGGGCACTCGGAACGATGCTGGACCTTGTGACTTTGCTCACAAGAGAATCGGGGACAATCGGATCTTGAAATAACGGCATTTACGATCCAAGCCAAAAACAGACTGAATTGTATTTAACCAAGGTTGATCTGATAATTCAAGAACTGATTCACATTCGTCCAATTGGCTGTGGTTTAGGCCGGCGGGCCAGAGCCGTTTGAATTTGCGCCAGGATGCGCTCGCGGTCACGCGGCAGCACTCCTTCTAGGGCGATGGGATTGGAAGCATGGTTGGCGCTGAAGATCATCCGGCACTCGATGGCGGCGACGAACGCCGCCACCTCAGAAAAATACTCCCTGAGCCCGAAGTCGCGGTAATCGGGGTCCGCTTAAATATTTTTTTTGATATAATCATTTCAGAATCAAAACCGGAGGGGAAGAATGATGAAGAAAAAGATCAAGATTCTGCTGATTTTCGGATTGTTTTTTGTTTCCTTGGGCGGGGGCTGGTTGCACTACAAGTACCACCCCTATGACGCCACGGGGTTCGGCTGGGTGCCGTTCATAATAGGAATACTAAGCCTGGTCGTCGTGCCGGTGCTGTTTTACTTCAAGAAGACGGTCCACTGGGCCTACCTGATCAACGGCTTCTCGGTGATCATCGGCATCATCACCATGGCCCATTTTTCGTTCGAAGTGGCGCCGCTCTGGGCCAACATCGTGACCCTGCTCTCCAAGTTCGTCATCGGCCGCGCCATCTTCTGCCTCGAGGTCTACCCGATCGACAGCAACCCCAAGGTCAAGGGGCTGTGGCTGATCCGCTACCCGAACATGGGCTTCTGGTACGTCCACCTGGTCGCATGGTCGCTGGTCTATTTCCTGGGGAATTATTTCTGGAGGTGAGACAATGAACAAGATCAAATGGTTCAAGCCGCTGTGGTGGGTGATTCATATCATTGCCATAGCCATCTTGATCTGGGTGGGACATAGCGTTCAGTTCTAAAAACTGAGGACGAGGTTCGAAGTTCGACGTTCGAAGTTCGATGTTGAAGAATAAGGCAACAGAAAAATCGTAGGGGCGGGTTCTCAATCCATCCGGGATATCGTAGGGGCGGGTTTAAAACCCGCCCTTTCTTAAAATCGCAAATCCCAAGCACCAAAATCCAAACAAATCCCAAATTCCAAATCCCAATGAACCAAACGAGGACAAGACGTAGGGGCGGTTCGGCTGCGAAAATCATCCGCCGACTTTGGCGGATCTGATTTTTGCGTCCCCGAATGGGGGGACCCGCCCTTCTTGGCATGATCGAAATCGTAGGGGCGCGGTCATCGCGCCCGAAACCTTTTCGCATGTAAGGGGGTACCCGCCCTTTTTGAACATGCCGACAGGTTTCTAACCTGTCTGTTTTTTCGGGACGGCACTTTTTTAATTCGATTTTCTGTCAACAAAAATCGGCAATGCGGCGTCAAAGGGATGTGCCTCTCAACAGGAGAA
>JADFDP010000032.1 GCA_018262835.1 Candidatus Aminicenantota bacterium | reverse complement strand
GCGCCGTTCTTGCTGACCAGAACTTCCTTGTTTTTTACTGCGGCCTTGATCAGGTCGCGGCGTTTGGGGTTGATGTGAACGTTGTCCTTTTTGTCGATAACGGCCGTCAATTTTTCCAGGAAATTCATGTTGCGCTCCTTTTGTTAAAGAGGAAATTATAAATGATCGGCGTTACAAAATCAATAGCCCTCTGACCGGCCTGAGTGGAATGAAAGTGAAAAAGATGAGATACCGGCATCAGTTTTCATTCGTTTTTCACACACACTCCGCATTCGTTTGGCGCCATTTCAAGATATTTCTTTAAATCTCAAATTGCAAAAATCGTATTTCCCTCAGTCTGCCGCCGTCCTGAAAATCCCGGAAGAGATAAAAATGTTGTATAATTGGCAATAATGAAACGCATTCCATCCGCTGCGATCCCAAAGCCCGGCTTGGACATCCGGGCAGCGCACAAACTGCTTGTTCCATTGCTTGTATTGCTGAGCGTTCTGCCCCTGATGCAAACCTGGAATTTGCGCGATTCCCTGCTGGTTGACGATGCCTTGATCACCCTGACCTATTCCCGGAATTTGGGCGAAGGCAAGGGGTTTGTCTTTAATGCTCCTCCGGTGATTCTGGGAACGACCACACCGCTATGGGCCTTGCTTTGTGCTTTTTGGCATTTTCTCGTTCCCGATATTCCCTTGACCCTAATCGCCGTTTTGCTCTCCGGTTTTTTTTGGATTTCGTCCATTTGGCTGATTTGGTTCTTTCGTCATGATTTTTCCATAAAACCATGGATGGTTCTGGCTTCTTCTGCCATCATCGCGGGCTTGAATTGGCCGGAAACATTGGGGATGGAAGGCTATTTGTTCATGTTTCTGATGTTGCTGGCCATGGGTTTGTTTTATCGGGGGCATTTTTTCTGGAGCGGTTTTTCTTCATCCCTTCTCTTTCTGACTCGCGGCGAAGGGATTCTTCTCCTGGCTGTCCTGCTGGGTTTTCTGCTGCTTCGCCAGCGCCGTAATCAAGGGCGAATCGGCCTGTCGGGATTTTTAAGGCTTCTGTCGGGATTCGCTTTCCCTTTTGTCGTCTGGGTTGCGTATGCCCTGCCAACCTTCCGGCAAATTCTTCCCAACACGCTGGCTGCCAAGATCGCGCAAGCGAACTCGGGCTTGTGGCCTTCATTCTGGGACAATTTTTGGCGTTTGTGGCTCCCCAGCTGGAAGAGCGGCTGGCGGCTGGGCGCCTCCTGGCTTAATGGCTGGATTGCTCTTGCCCTGCTGGGGCTGGCGCTCATGGTCCGCAACCGGCGCCCGCTGGGTTTGGCCACCGCCTGGTTGGGAATTTACTTTGCCGGCTATTCCTTGTTGGGTGTCGCCGCCTATCCGTGGTACATGCTGCCGATAGCCTGGATCATCGGTCTCGCTGTGGCCGAAGCCGTGTCGACCCTGGCCTCGGTATTGGACAGCCGCCAACCAAGATTCTTTCGGGGCGGCTGGGCCGGTTTGGCTCTCTGCCTGGTCTTTGTTGCCGCGATCATGAGCCCGGCGCTGACCGGCATCAAGACCTATCGTCCGCACCCTAAATACCGGATCTATCTCAAAATTTGCCGTTGGTTTGAACAGAACGCATCCCCCCGGGAGAGCATTGCTTTTTTTGAAGTGGGCTATCTCGGGTATTATACCCGGAACCCGATCGTGGACCAGATGGGATTGGTGACCCCGGGCGCCACTCCCGATATCGCCCGCCGTGATTTTTCTTCGGTCTTCTGGTCCTATCGCCCGGATTACCTGGTGGTCTATGAAGGAAGCGGTTTTCAGTACCATATTATAGCCGATCCCCGTTTTAAAAAGGATTATTCCCCGGCAGCTACTTTTGCAGGCCTGGAACGGCCCCTGATCATCTTCTGCCGGCGGAAGGCACGGGCAAATGAAGTGGATTCAATTGCTCCTTCAATGGGCCCATGAATAGTTAAAGAGCAAAATTCCTGGCCTTGCTGCTGCTTTATGTCATGATCGCCGCCTTTCCCTTGAGAAGGCGGTCGAGGTCCTGTACGAATATGGGGGTTCCCTTCCGGTCAAAAACGGAACCGGCGAAGAAAAGATCCGTCCGTAATTCTAAAAGCCGCCGCAAAAGCAACAATTCGGGGGCGAAACGGGGCGGGACAAAGTTGACAAGCGCGGCGGAATAATGTTAAAATCCTGTTTCGGAGGAAGTATGAAAAAAGACATTCACCCCAAATATATGGAATGCACCGTTATCTGCGCCTGCGGCAATACCTTCAAGACCCGTTCCACCATGCCCAAGATCGAAGTGGAGATCTGTTCTTCCTGCCACCCCTTTTTTACCGGCAAGCAGAAATATGTCGATACCGAGGGAAGAATAGAGAAATTCAAGAAGAAGTATGGATACAAGGAACAGTGAAAAGATATTTTCCTATCTTGAAAAGATTCATGCCCGCTTTGAACAGATCAGCGCTGAGCTGAGCTTAGCCGAGACCGTCCACCAGCAGAAAAAATTCCGCGAGCTTTCCAAGGAGTTGTTCGCGCTCAAGCCTCTGGAAGAAAAATACTACCCGCTTAAAAAAAACCTGCTGCGCCTGCACGACGCCGCGGGCATGCTGGCCGCGGCCGAGGAAAAGGAAATGACCGATCTGGTTCAGGAAGAACTGGCCGTACTGAATCAGGAAAAAGAGGCGTTGATCGCGGCAGTCGAAATCCTCATGGTTTCGGACCGCAGCGAAGACAGCCGCAATGCTTTTCTAGAGATCCGGGCCGGCGCCGGGGGCGACGAAGCGTCGCTTTTCGCTTCCGACCTGCTGCGCATGTACACCCGGGTGGCGGAAAGAAAAAAATGGCAGGCCGAAATTATTTCCACTACGATTTCCGGGATCGGCGGCATCAAGGAAGTGATTCTTTATATCAAGGGTACGGAAGTGAACAAGTTTCTGAAATTCGAAAGCGGCGTGCACCGGGTGCAGCGCGTGCCAGCGACCGAGGCCAGCGGCCGCATCCACACTTCGACGGTGACCGTGGCCGTACTGCCTGAGGTTGAAGATGTGGAAGTGGATTTCAATCCCAAGGATATCCGCATCGACACCTATGCGGCTTCGGGACCCGGCGGGCAGCATGTGAACAAGACCGAGTCGGCCATCCGCGTCACCCATATTCCCTCCGGCATCGTGGTCACCTGCCAGGACGAGAAGTCGCAGCACAAGAACAAGGACAAGGCGCTCAAGGTGCTGAAGGCGAGGTTGTTCGAGCACGAAAAAAGCAAGCAGGAAGAATCGATCGCCCAGAGCCGCAAGTCCCAAGTCGGATCAGGCGAACGCTCGGAAAAAATCCGCACTTATAATTTTCCCCAGAGCCGCGTGACCGACCACCGCATCAACGGGCGCAATTTCAACATCGGCTTCATCATCGACGGCGACCTGGATGACCTGGTGGCCGAGTTGACCGAAAGCCATGTCCGCGCCCAGATCGAGCAGAAAATCAAGAGCATGATCGCCTAGTGCTTTACTCTGAACTTTTCACCGCCCACCTGAAACAATTGAAAACCGGCGAATTGTCCACTGCGGTTGAGGTCCTGATTGAAAAAGCCTTCGCCGTCAGCCGCACCCAGTTCTGGATCAGGAAAAACCAGCCCATCCGCGATGCCGGCGGCTTGAGAAAATTCAGGCGGTATTTCAGGCGGCTGCTCGCCGATGAGCCGTTGGCGTATATTCTGAAGGAAAAGGAATTTTTCGGCGAAAAATTCATGGTCACCCCCGCGGTTTTGATCCCGCGTCCGGAAACCGAATTGCTGGTCGAAAAAACCCTGGATATCCTTGGGAAAAAACCGGCGCGGATCCTGGATATCGGGGCGGGCAGCGGCAATATTTCCATTGTTGTGGCATTGAAATCCCGGGCACGTATCACGGCTGTGGAAGCGAGCGGGCCGGCCATGAGGGTATTGAAAAAAAACATAGCCCGCTTTGGGATGCAAGAAAGGGTCCGGCCGCTTGCGGCCGACTTTTTCCCCAAAAAAACTAGGTCTTTTCATGCCATCGTCGCCAATCCGCCCTACCTTTCGCGTAAAGACTGGGACGCCTTGCCGCCGGGCATCAAATGCTTTGAGCCGCGAACCGCCCTGCTGGCCGGTACGGAAGGGACCGAGGCGTTAAAAAAGATCGTCGCCCGTGCTCCGGAATATTTGCTTCCCGGCGGGCACCTGCTGCTGGAAATTGGCCAGGGGCAGCTGCGGGCGGTCCGCGCCTTCCTCAAAGCCGCGGGGCTGAAGGAAACGGAGCATGTCCGTGATTACAGGGGAATTGCCAGGGTAATCATTGCCTGCCGATGAAGGTCCTTTTCGTCAACCCCTACATCTGCGATTTCACCGCTTATGACATGTGGCTGCGGCCGCTCGGGCTGTACTACCTGGCGGCGGCAGTCCGGCGCCACAGCGATGTCGAGATCCATTGGCTGGATGCCCTGGACCGCTTTCAGGACGGACTGGTGATTCGCGGCCGAGCCGACGGCCGCGGCAAATACCCGCGCGAGTTCGTCGAAAAACCCAGGATCTACAGAAATGTACCGCGGAATTATTCCCGCTACGGCATTCCTTTGGAACTTTTTCGGAGTAAAGTCGCCGCTTTGCCTGAAATGGACGTGATCCTGGTCACTTCGCTGATGACCTATTGGCTGGAAGGGCTGCAATTCACCCTGAAAATACTGAAGCAGAGATTTCCCCGAGCCAAAGTGGTATTGGGTGGCGTTTTGCCCACTCTGGCGCCAACGGAGGCGCGATCTCTCCTGCCCGTCGATCATTATGTTAAGGGATTCGGCGAAACCGCCGTGCTGCGCCTTCTGGCCGATTTGGGGGCCGGGGTATCGGCCGCTCACGCTATGGGTGACGATATTGAATTTCCCTTGCCGGCCATCGACTTGGCCGGGACGCAGAAATATGTCCCCCTGCTGACGGCGCGCGGCTGCCCCCTGCATTGCAGCTACTGCGCCTCGCGGCTCCTGAATCCCGATTTTTTGGAGCGGCGCCCGGATGACATTTTGGCTGAGATCGACCAGCGGCAGCAGGTTTTTCACAGCGGGCATTTCATCATTTTTGACGATGCCCTGCTGATCAATAAAAAAAAACGATTCCTGCCGGTTTTTTCCCGGCTGGCCCGGAACAGGAAAATCCCATTGCGCTTCCATACTCCCAACGGCTTGCATACCCGAGAGATTGACAGGGAAAGCGCGGTAGTTTTGCATGCGGCCGGTTTTGTCACCCTGCGTTTGAGTTTTGAATCGCTGGCGGCCGATATTTTGCGTCGCAGTGACGGAAAAGTGAAAAGGAAGCAAATGGAAAATGCGGTCAGCCACCTGGAGCAGGCCGGTTATCGCCGCGGCCAATTGGGCGCCTATATACTCTTCGGCTATCCGGGACAGACCATGGAAGACATGAAAGATTCGCTTGGTTTCATCAGGGATCTGGGGCTGGTGCCGCACCTATCGGTTTTTTCTCCGGTCCCGGGCACAATTGATTTTTTTGCATTGCAGCGGCAGGGCGTGCTGGCGACGCCGCTGGACCTGCTGGAAACGAACAAGATTTACTTTCTCTATCAGAAATCGGGATTCAGCGTTGAAGAGATCCTTCAAGTCAAGGAAATGGCCGCTGCCATTTCCAATGCCAACATTGAAGCCGCGGGTGGAAATCCTTTTTGAACGGGCGATTCAGGGTCGGGACGGTTTTTTCTTTTTTCTTTTGCGCAATACCCAGCCGGGGATATTCTTCTGGCGCTGGCGGGCAACGGCCAGGGCGTTGCGGGGAACGTCCTCGGTGATGGTCGAACCCGCCCCGATGTAGCTGTCGCTGTGGATCGTGACCGGGGCCACCAGCTCCGTACCCGAGCCGATGAACACATTGTCGCCGATCGTGGTGGGGTTCTTTTTTTCGCCGTCGTAGTTGCAGGTGATGGTGCCGGCGCCGATGTTGACTTTCTTGCCGATGCGGGCATCGCCGATATAGGTCAGGTGCATGGCTTTGGATCCCCGGCCCAGAACGCTCTTTTTCATTTCCACGAAATTTCCCATCTTCGCCCCTTTTTTCACCAGGGCGCCGTTGCGCAGGTGGCAGTAGGGGCCGAGTTGCGCGTCGGCCTCCACCACGGAATCACGAATGACCGTTCCGGGCAGAATAACGCAGCGGTCCCCGATGCGGGAATTTTCTATATAACTGTTGGCGGCGATCGTGACGTTCCTGCCGATCCGGCAATCGCCCTTGATCGTGACCCCGGAGCCGATCAGGGAGCCCCGGCCGACAAGAGGAAGCCCTTCCAGGCAGAAATTGGCGAAGTTTTCGACCGCGACGCCGTGCTTCTGCAACTGGCGGATCTGCCAGGCCACCAGGGCGGCTTCGGCTTTTTGCGGTTCCTGCAGCGGATGGCAAACGGCGATGGCATTCTTGAATTCCAGGCATTCGGCCTGGTTTTGAGCGCGCAGCGATCTGAAAATGCCCGGCTTAAGGACAAGACGCTCGCTTTTAAGAAAAGATTTGCTGACAATGAAAAATGGCTTGCCCGCCGGCGTGAACAGGCCGGCAAGTGAATGGCCATGGAGTTTCAGCCATTGCCGCAGCTCCCGTCCGAACTCATCGCTGATATTGGGGAAAATGACCGTGTCAAATACAAAGAGGAGGTCGAAATCGGACTCGGCATGGGGCAGGGAAACGAAGCGGCAAAAGGGAAAAAACCGGGCCAGCCAGAAACGCAGGTCGCGGCCGCGGCAAGTGAAACGCTCTCCGGCGGGTTGGCTGCAGTCGGCAACGGCTGCGATCATTCGACCAGTTTTAAGAAATCCTGGTTTTGCAGCAGCGGCTCGAAATCGGGCTCATTATAAACGATGACTTTGTATTGCTCGTCCTTTTTCAGGCATTTTTCCACGTAACGCAGCGCGTTGGCCGTGTCTTCTTTTTTTAGGTAGGCGGCGGCCATGAGGAAGTAGAGGTAAGCGTCCCGATAATTGATTTTTTCAGCGTGGATGAAAAGTTCCAGGGCTTTGTCGACATTGCCGGCATTGAGTTGGAAAACGCCTTCCCAGACGTAATCCTGAGCGCTTTCCAGCTTGATGGTCACGGGATGGGTTTGCGCATTGGCCATGCTCTGGTATACTTTGGCGCGGGTCTGGATCTCCAGAACGCTGTAAAATTCGGAATCCTTGTAGGTTTCAATGATTTTTTTAAAGGCTTCACCGGCCTTGCTGTAGCTTTTTTTATGAAATGACTGCAGCGCCTTTTCGTATTCTTCCGTGATGGCCTGCATTTCTTTTTCTTCTTTGAGTTTCATGGCTTTTAAAACCTCCGAGGGTCTATTCTACATCTTTTGGGAGCATTTTTCAACTGCAGCCGACCCGGCCGGGAAAATTGGAAAAAAATCCTCAAAAACCGTTTTATTTGAATAAATTGAATTTTGTCCGAAATAAACTAATTGCCGGTCTTGTAGCGTTCCGGGATCACGCCGAGCACTTCAATGCCTGCCCCCTTGGCGATATCGATAATGCGCAGCACGTCTTTATAGTAGAGGCCTTCATCGGCGCGGATGAAAATGGTTTTGTCGGTGCGGGTCTGGTACAAGTCGCGCAGCGTGTTTTCCAGGAGGTTCAAATCGACGAAATCCTGGTTTAATTTGATTTTCTGATCGCTTTCCAAGGTCAAAACGATGGCACTGGTGCCCTGAGGACCCTGGCCTTCACCCTGCTGCTGGGTCTCTGGGAGCTTGACATCGATTCCCTTCTGCATGACCGGGGTAATGACCATGAAAATGATCAGCAGGACTAGCAGAATATCGCAAAGGGGGACAACGTTGGGTTCGGATTTTTGTTTGCTCGCACCAATGTCAACACTCATAACGGACCTCCTCGATGAAAAGCGTAATTTAACAGAGAAATTAAATAATGTCAAGTGCTGCCGATAAAATTATCCCGGCGAAGCCGTGTTGTGTAGTTTTTCGGAAAAAGTTGAAATTTTATTTTTTTTGGTTATAGTATTTGCATGGCGCGAAACACTTTTTTGAAAGAAAACACCATCAATTGCCTGCTGGAGACCAGCGTCGAGAAATACGGCGCCCGTCCGGCAGTGTGTATGGCCCTGGAAAATCCCCTGACCTATAACGAGCTTTTCAGGTCGGTCAGCGGCATGGCCGCCATGCTGAAAAGGCAAGGCGTGATCAAAGGGGACAAAATTGCCATCCTGGGCGAAAATTCTCCCAATTGGGGCATTGCCTGCCTGGCCGCCATGCATATCGGGGCCATCGTGGTGCCGATTTTGCCCGATTTTCCCGAAACTGACATCCATCACATTTTGAATGATTCGGAAGCCAAGATCCTTTTCACCACCCAGAAACAGATGGAGAAAGTGCTGGGCATCCGCGACCACAAACTGCTGACCGTGATTACCCTCGATGACTTCAAGGCCGAAACCGACATATTGCCGGTCGAACCCATTTCCAATTTCATTGAGAAAGCGCGGAGCTTTTTCCGCCAGATCCCGGATAGGATCGGCCTGAAATCCACGGCGGTCAGTGAGGACGATGTCGCTTCCATAATTTACACCTCGGGGACATCGGGGCATTCCAAGGCGGTCATGCTCACCCATAAGAATTTCATCTCCAACGTGCTGACTACTTCCAACCATTTGCTGGAAATTCATCCCGAATGGACCTTCCTGTCCATTTTGCCCCTCTCCCATACGTATGAATTCACCTTGGGATTCTTGTTCCCGCTGCTGAACGGATCAAGGATCGTTTATGTCGGGAAAACGCCGACACCGAGCCTATTGGAAAAAATCTGCCGGGTGGAAAAACCGCAGGTCATCCCGGCCGTACCGTTGATCATGGAAAAGATCTACAAAAAAAAGGTCCTGGCCGCTTTTGAAAAGAAATTCTTCCTCAAGATCATCACCAAAGTCCCGGGACTGAAAATGAAAATATACCGGAAGATCGCTGATAAATTGGTTGATTTTTTCGGCGGCGAATTGAAGACCATGGCCATCGGCGGCGCGGCGATCAACCGCGAAGCCGAGGTTTTTCTCAAAAAATCGGGATTCCCCTACCTGATCGGCTATGGCCTGACCGAATCGGCGCCGCTGCTGGCCGGAGGCCCCTGGGGCGACGAGACCATTGCCGTTGGCTCCACCGGCAAACCCATCCCGGGGGTGGAGATCAGGATCGTGGATCCCGATCCCCGGACTGGCATCGGGGAAATCTATGCCCGCGGCGACAACATCATGAAGGGATATTACAAGAATCCCCAGGCCACGCGGGAAACGGTGGACGAGGATGGCTGGCTGCACACCGGTGACCTGGGCTATTTCGACAAATTGAACAATCTTTTCATCCGCGGCCGTTCCAAGAACATGATCCTGATGTCCAATGGCGAGAACATCTATCCGGAAGCCATTGAGGATAAAATCAATTCCTGCATGCATGTGGCCGAATCCCTGGTGGTTGAGGAAAACGGACGATTGGAGGCTTGGGTTTATCTGGATTATGACTTGATTGATGAGGAAACCAGGAGCCGGAGCCAGCAGCAGAAACTGGAGTATATCGACGGGTTGCTGTCGCGGCTGAAAGAGACCATCAATCCCCAGCTTTCCGCTTTTGCCCAGATCGCGCGCTTCGTCGAGCACAAGGAACCGTTTCAGAAAACCGCCACCAGCAAGATCAAGCGCTACCTCTATACCCACTGACCTGTTTTGAAAAAAGGATTGCTTTTTTGATGCCAAGGGGTTCAACCCATCAAACCCTGCCTCATTTTTTTGATTTTACTTTTTGATCTTGATGCTCAACTTGCCGTTTTGTATGGCCACGCTGACCCTGGCTTCGACCAGGTTGTTGGTCAGCATCTTGGTCTTGATGCTGTCGATGATTTTGTTTTTATCCCGATCCGTCTTGACGCTGGCTGGCAGCAATTCTCTGTAAGCCGCATATAAGGCCTCAAAACTGTTTTCGTCATTCAAATTCAAAGAAATTTCCCGGTGCTCCTTTTCACGCCGGGACGGAGGCGGCGTCGGGGAAGTTTTTTTCTTATGGATGATCTGAGCCCCGGATTCCAATTCATTGAGTTTTTTTAGCCAGAGGTTGTTGTAGAGGCTGAAGCGGGAGGCCAGGTTCTGGATAATCATGTCCATTCTAGGGGTTTTAGCGCCGCCATAGATCAATTTCCTGACCGATGCTTCAATGTACTCGCGCTCCTTTTCCGGCGGCTGTTTGGATTCACCGGCGAAAAAAAGGATGTATTTGGATTTCAATTCATCGATCTTTTTTTCCAGATCGGCTATTTGTTTTTCCGTGGCGGTCGAGGCAGGGTTCAGGCGGTCGTCGATCGGCATTTTTTCCCCTTGGCTCCATTCAACGCTGTGTTGGGCATTGTTTTTCTGTCAAATGGGCAGCGCTTAATAGTTTTTGGCCGCCTCTTCCCCGCTGATGATGCGGAATACGCCTTCGGCCAGGGCCTGCATTTCGTCTTCACCGGGATACACGTGCACCGGGGCAATGAATTGGATGCGTTGGCGAACCAGTTCGGTAAAGAATTCGTTGAAAGCGATGCCGCCGGTGATAAGGATGGCATCGACCCGGCCGTCCACCACGGTGGCCAGCGCCCCCGCCTCCTTGGCCACCTGGTAGGCCATGGCCTGCACCACTTCCATGGTGCGCGCCTCTCCTTCCAGGTACTTGTCCTTTATCTTCAGAAAATCCTTGGAACCGAGATAGGCGAACAAACCGCTGCTGCCGAAAACCATTTTTTCGAATTCCTTGTATTTCAGGTTTTGGTCACAAATGTGCCTTGCCACTTGCAGGATGGGCAAGCCGCCGCTGCGGTCGGCCGAAAACGCCCCTTCTTCGGAAGGATTGACGGCATCGATCATGCGTCCATTCCGGTGCAGGGAGAGGGAATTGCCCGTGCCCAAATGAATGACCAGCAGCGTGACCTGCGGGTAAATCAGCCCCTTTTCCCGGCAAAAGCGCTTGGCCACGGCCTTCATATTCAGGGCGTGGGTAAGCATCACCCGGCTGAAAAGGGGATGGCCGGAATAACGGGCCAATGGTTCGGCTTCGTCCACGGAGACCGGGTCCACGATATAGCAGGTGATCCCTAGCTTGACGGCCAGTGAATGGCCGATCTGGGCGGCCAGGTTGGAGGCGTGCGACCCCAGGCGGGCTTCGGCAAGGTCAGCGACCATCTCCTGGTTGACCGCATAGGTGCCGCTGGCCAGGGGCCTGAGCAGGCCGCCCCGGGCCGCCACGGCGCGGATTTTGGCCGGGTCGATGCCCTTTTTTTGCAGGAATCCGTTGATCAGGTTTTCGCGGAAATCCTTCTGGGCGTTGATGTCATGGAAACGGGACAGCTCTGTATCGCTGTGCTTTATGGATTCGATGTGCAGAGGCGTCACTCCGTCGTAAATCGCGACCTTGGTGGAAGTATTGCCGGGGTTGATGACCAGTATCAATTCTTGGGGCATGGCTTCCTCATATGCGGGATTTGATGTATTTGCCGATGATGAGCTCGAGTTTTTTGTAGGTCTTTTCCGGGATCAAGGGCGGTGCCGTGATGATGGAACCGGCCAGGGCGCCGGCGCACGGGCAGGCGTCCCTTTTTGCTGGGAGTTCCTGGATGATCATGGGCAGAAGTTTTTTGATCTGGGCTACGCCTTTGTTCAGATTGGCGATGACCATTTCCACGGTGACCGATTCCTCGCTTTGGTGCCAGCAATCGTAGTCGGTGACAAAGGCCAGGGGGAGAAAGCACATTTCCAGTTCCCTGGCCAGCTTGGCTTCCACGGCTTGGGTCATGCCGATCAGGGAAAAGCCCAATTGCCGGTAAGCCATGGATTCGGCGCGGCTGGAAAACTGTGGTCCCTCCATGTTGCAGTAGGTTCCACCCCGATGGGCGGCCAGGCCCGCTTTTTGGGCCAGACGGAAAGCCAGCTGCCCCAGCGGCGGACAGGTGGGGTCGGCCAGGGGGACGTGAGCCACCACGCCGTTTTCGAAGAATGTTTTTTCTCTCTTGAAGGTCAGGTCGAAGTATTGGTCCGGGATAACCAGTTCACCGGGCCGCAGCTCTTCCTTTAGCGAGCCCACGGCGGTGATGGAAAACAGGTATTCCACTTTCAGCATCTTCAGGGCAAAGAGGTTGGCCCGGTAATTCACCTCGGAGGGATTCAGGCGATGACCGTGGCCATGCCGGGAGAGGAAGGCCACCGAGCGGCCGTGCAACTTGCCCAGCATAATCTTTTCCGACGGTGCGCCGAACGGGGTCTTCAACCGGACGCTATGCGCGCCTTCCAGGCCGTCCAGGTCATAAAAGCCGCTGCCGCCTATTATTCCGATCTCCGCATATTCCATGATGTCTCCTTTCTGGCCCTGAAGGTCTCCGGTGATAAGGATTTCGCCAGTCTTGATTATTAAAAAAAAAACGGCGAAAGTCAATCGGGAATTCTTCCCGGTCGGGAAATTTTTCATTATTTTCCGTCTCATTGGCTGCGGCAAAGAAGAGGGACGGCATGCAGACCATTTTGGCAAGTACTTTATTTATTCGTTGCGACCGGGGCAGGATAAATGCCCGGAAACTTGACAATGATCCCGTTTTATTGGTTATAATCGGGTTCATGAATGGGTTTTTGGACAGCGAAGCCCGTCTGCTGAAGGCGATACTTGGGGGTGATGTCGCCGCCTGGCAGGCATTCATTTTGAAATATTCGAATTTCATCTACCGCGCCACCATTAAATATACCGACGACTATGATGAAAAGATGGCCGTCTACCTGCACATCCTTGAAAAACTGCATGAAAACCGCTTTGAACGACTGCGTCGTTTCGCTTTTCAGGCCAAGCTTTCCACCTGGCTGACCGTGGTCTCCCGTCGCCTGGCTCTGGATTTCTTGAGGAGCCGATACGGACGCGATTTCCGGTTAAAAAAGATCCACGTTGTCTCCATCGATGCCGAACCCGGTTACCTGAAACTCTTGGCCGATAGGACGACCCCGGAAAAAGAAATGGCCGCAAACGAACAGCAGGAACAGCGGGAGCAGCTGGAAAGCGACCTGCAGCTGGCCATGGGTGCTCTTTCCGACCAGGAACGAATGGCCATGCAACTGGTTTATTTCCAGGGATTGAAGATTAAAGAGGTCGGCAAGCTGCTCAAGCTGCCATCGGCCTACAAGTTTCTGGGCCATGCCCTGCAAAAGGTCCAGGCTGAGATGAAAAAGCGGACCCGGTTCAGCAAGGCCCAGGTACGGGATGCGTTGGAGGGGGAAGTCCATGAATGACCATATTGCCGGCGAAGATCTGGCAGCCTATGTGGATGGCGCCCTGCCGGACGGGAAGAAAGCGGAGCTGGAGTCCCATTTTTCCCGGTGCTCAGATTGCCTGGAAGCGCTGGCCGAGATCGTCGATATCCAGAGCGGCCGGGTGAAGATCCCGGGCGAATTTTTGCGCCGGGCCCTCAATGTCCCCATCCATGGGGCCTCTGGAGTCCCCGCTGAGGGGGGCCTGGGCGAAAAGCATGTTGCCCGAAAACCGGCTTTGCCCATGCGCCTGGTTTTCGAGATCGCCGCCGCCTTTCTGGTCGTGGTCGTCATTGGCTATTTTTTTCTTGGCGGCAGCCGTTTCTGGCAGGCCGGGCGCACTCCCATGGAAGAAAATGCAGTGACTGCCGACAAACCGGTATCGTCATCGCCTTCTGAGGTCGACAAAACCATCCCCGTGCTCGCCGGCAGGGCGGATTCTTCGCCAGGCAGCGGAGCAAAAAAACGGCCGGTTGAAAAAAGCGCCACGGCCGCCCCCGTCCCGGAGCAACCGTCAGAAGGAAAGCCGGAACCGGCCGCCGCGTTCAAGGACGGTGATTTTTCCCCGACCGATGAGAAATTCATTCAGGAAGGGGAGCAAAAGCTGGAAGAGGCGGCGGCGCCGGTGGCCCAAGCCGAAAGAGATAAAAGAAACGAAGCGGAGTCACTTCGTTCCCGTTACGCAGAGACAACGGCAACCGCTGGAACGGTGCGGCCGGCTTTGGCAGCCAAAGTCCAGGCCGCTCCACCCGCAGGAAAAGGAAAGGCGGATGCGCTGCCGGCGACTCATTACAATGAATACGGGATGGGTGATGAAGCACCGTACCGTTCACGATCCGCGAAAATGGCAGCCGTCGCCGGGGCGGTACAGCTGTTCCTGGCGGCTACGGGGCGCGCCGCCGCGCCGATTGGAATAAAAATGGCGGATTCGGGACCGCAGGCATATTTTCGTATCGAAGGCGAAGTGGCTTGGGCCGATCTACGCCAGCCCGAGCTTCTGGACGACTGGTACTGGTTCAAGAAAGGCATGATCCTGGAGCTGGCGATCGATTCGGCGGGAAGTGTGACCCAGGTGATGACGGTCGGACAGTGGGACCAGCCTGTGGCGGACAAAGCCGAAAAAGCGGCCAGGAAATTGCTGTTTTCCGTTTCCGAAAACAAATCGCGCCGGGCCAGAATATTCGTTTCCGCTTCTTCGCCTAATTGACGAAAAATTCTTTTTTGGACAGAAAATTGCCGTCCATGGTGATCACCACCGTCCAGGCGCCTTTTTTATCGGAATAATATGATTGGGACAGCATGTCCCAGGCCGCAAAATAGGCCAGGTATTTGCTCCTGGCATTGATCTCCACGGTCTTGGACCGGCGGATCAGCTGGTTGTCGGGCGAGTACCAGTGCCATTGCAGCTTCAGTGGCTTGCTCACCTGCAGGACCTTGATCAACGCGTAAACCGCCGGGTCGCCGGCGGCGACCGGCTCGTCGCCGATGGGCTTTTCAAAGTCCATGGCCGCCGGTTCGGAGTGGACAATGGCCAGGCTGCCGACCTCGCATTCCGGGTCCAGTGGCACGATGACCCGGAAGCTGAAACAGGAAGTGACGCAGCAGAGAAGTCCGGTCAAAAACAGAACCCGGAAAGCGCCGCGCATTTTTTCAATATCCGATTTTGGGAATGCCATTGGCACCATTGTAAAAGATTTGCCCGCGCCTGGCAAGGCCGCCCGGAGCCAGGGTTTCCTTGACTTTGCCCGGCGAAGGTTGTATATTGATGCCCGCGGCTAGAGCCGTCGAGCCCGTTGCGAGACCGAATTTTCACCATATGCAAAACATAACAATTTCTATTCGGGGGGGCAAGCCATTAAGGGGGAATGTCGCCATCTCCGGCGCCAAGAACGCCACCCTGCCTGAACTGGCCGCCGTATGCCTCAGTGCCGAAACGATTGAATTTCTTAACGTTCCCCTGGTGGAGGATGTCAAGGTCATGCATGCCGCTCTCGGTGAAATCGGTGCCCAGGGGGAAATCGGCGACAATTCCATACGCGTGGCCATGCCGGTTTTGCGTTCGCCCCTGGTTTCCCTGCAGACCGCCAGGACCACGCGGGCATCGGTCCTGCTGCTCGGCCCCCTGCTGGCCCGCCATGGCTACGCCAAGGTCTCCTTTCCCGGCGGCTGTCCCATCGGTGAGAGGAAAATCAATTTTCATTTGCAGGGACTCGAGCGCATGGGGGCGGAAATCCATGCCGAGGATGAATACATTGTTGCCCGTTGCCGGCGCCTGAAGGGCATCGAATATGATTTCCCGGGCAAGACCGTGACCGGGACCGAGAACCTGCTCATGGCCGCAACACTGGCTGAAGGCACCACGGTCTTGGGCAATTGCGCCCTGGAGCCCGAGGTGACCGACCTGATCGACCTGCTGAAGGAAATGGGCGCCGATATCTCCGGGTCCGGCAGCGAAACCATCGTCGTTCGCGGCCAGACAGGGCTTCATGGCGCCAGCCACCGGGTCATCCCCGACCGCATCGAAGCCGGGACTTATCTGATCGCCGGTTGTTTCGCCGGCAATGACATCCATGTGCTGGGGGTGGAACCCGAGCACCTGGGCAGCCTGCTGGAGATCCTCCGGGGCATGGGCGCCGACATCACTGTCTCCGCCCGAGAGTTCCATATAAAAGGCGGGAAATCGCTGGCGCCGGCCGAAGTGACCACCTCGCCGTATCCAGGCTTCCCCACCGACCTGCAGGCCCAGCTGACCACGCTGCTGACCCAGGCTTCCGGAGTTTCCCGGGTAAGGGAAACGATATTCAACGACCGGTTCCACCACGCGGGAGAATTGAACCGTCTGGGAGCCGAGATCAAGATTGAAGGGGACACGGCGGTAATCAAGGGGCAGGCCCGGCTGCGGGGCGCGGCCTTGAAAACTACCGACCTACGGGCTTCGGCCGCCCTGGTCCTCGGCGGCCTGATCGCCGAAGGCAAAACCATCATCCAAAATTCCTACCAATTGTTCCGTGGTTACGAGAATATGCCCGATAAATTGCAAAAATTGGGCGCCGATATTAAAATCATCCAGGGGTAAAAATGGATTCATGCGTTTTTTGCAAGATTGCCAGCGGCCAGATCGAAACCCCTTTCGTTCATGAGGATGATCTGGCCGTCGCTTTTCTGGACCTGCAGCCCCAGGCTCCCACTCATGTTCTGGTGATCCCGCGCCGGCATATCGCCTCCTTGAACGAAGCGCACGATCCGCAGCTGCTGGGTCATTTGCTGCTGACAGCCAGAAAGACGGCTGAAAAGATCGGGCTCAGCCAATACCGCCTGGTGATCAATACCGGGCCGGACGCCGGGCAGTCGGTTTTTCACCTGCACGTGCATGTTTTGGGCGGGCGCCTGATGAACTGGCCGCCGGGCTGAGGAGTGACCATGAACATCACCTGGCTTGGGCACGCGGCCCTGAGACTCGAAGGAAGCCGCACGGTTTTCATCGATCCTTTTTTAAGCGGCAATCCCAAGGCGTCCCTGCGGGCGCAGGATATCACCCGGGCCGATGTGGTGGTGGTCAGCCATGACCATGGCGATCATTTGGGTGACAGTTTCGCCATCTGCCAGAAAACCGGGGCCACGCTGGTGGCATTGCATGAAATCGCATTGGCCGCCGCCGAGAAAAAAGTCAAGTCCGAGGGCATGGGCATCGGCGGAACCGTCAATGTGTCCGGAGTGGATATTTCCCTGGTGCCGGCTTTTCACAGCGCCGGATTGGGCGGCACGGCCGCGGGCATCATCGTGGCCATGGACGGCAAGACCGTCTACCACGCAGGCGACACCGGGCTGACCTTGGAGATGCAGTTGATCGGAGAGATGTACCGCCCGGACATCGCTTTCCTGCCCATCGACGGCCGCTACAACATGACCCCGCGCCTGGCCGCCAAAGCTGTCGAACTGCTGCGCGTGCCGCGGGTCGTCCCCATCCATTACGATACTTTCGCGCAGATCCATTCTTCGCCTCAGGAGTTTGTGAATTTGGTTGGGAGCAGAAGCGTCGTGACGATTCTGCAGCCGGGAGGGTCGCTCGAAATCTAAATGCCATATATTATTGACGGCAACAACCTGATCGGCTGCGCCCCAGAATTTTCCCTCTCCGACCCTGAAGCACGCGGCAAGATGGTCTCCATCATCAAGAAATTCCAGGAAAGCAAGAATACCAAGATCACGGTCGTCTTTGACGGCCAGCCGCAGGGCAGTGAGCTGCGCAATCCCATCAACTCCAAAATGACCGTGATCTATCCCCGTTACGGCCTCAGCGCCGACGATGAGATCAAAAGGATTCTGGAAAATTACCAGAATTTGAAGGAGACCGTCCTGGTAACAACCGACCGTGAGCTGAAATCCTTTGCCAAGGAAAAAGGCGCCAAAACCATCAATTCCATCGAATTCTATTTTACCTTGAAAAAAACTTTTGTGTCGCAGGGGAAAAAAGAGGAAACATTGAAACGGGTGAACACCCGGGTTTCGCAGAATGAAGTGGAACAGTGGCTGAAAATTTTCAGCAGTGATTGAATGAACCGCTTTTCCGTGATCGGCGCCTCGGCCACAGAACCTGCCTGGCGCGCCGGAGGGATCTGAGGGGTTGATATTGTTTCCGTTTTTTTATAAGATGGCGGCATGGAGGTGCGCATGGAAGAAAAAATCTATATTCCCGCCGATGTTCCCAATGATGTTCTCAATGAATATCTGAGCAATTACGATGAAATAACCTTGGGATCTGGGCGTTTGATGTTGTTTGCCGGAGACCAGAAGATCGAGCATCTGAACGATGACTTTTACGGCGAGGGCATTGCCGCCGATGACAGCGATCCCGAACATCTTTTCAAGATCGCCAGCCAGGCGGAGATCGGGGTGTTCGCCACCCAGCTTGGGCTGATCTCGCTCTATGCCAACGACTACCCGGATATTCCCTACCTGGTCAAGCTGAATTCCAAGACCAACCTGGTGAAAACGGCCCAGCAGGATCCTCTTTCCACCCAGATGGTCGATGTGCGCCAGGTGACGGAATTCAAGAAAAACACCGGCCTGAACATCCTGGGGGTCGGCTACACCGTGTATTTGGGCAGCGAGCATGAAAACGCCATGATCCGTGAAGCGGCCCAGGCGGTCTATTGGGCCCATCGGCACGGGTTGGTCACGGTGCTGTGGATCTATCCGCGCGGCAAGGCGGTCAAGGATGAGAAATCACCCGAGCTGATCGCCGGCGCCACGGGCGTGGCCGCCACCTTGGGAACCGATTTCGTAAAGGTGAATTACCCGAAAAAAGAGGGCCAGAAATCGGCCGAGATCTTCAAGCAGGCTATCCAGGCGGCGGGACGGACCAAAGTGGTCTGCGCCGGCGGCTCCAGCATGGAACCCAAGGCGTTCCTGCAGCAGCTGCATGACCAGATCTTCATCTCCGGCGCCTCGGGCAACGCCACCGGCCGCAACATCCACCAGAAACCCCTGGAAGAAGCCATTCGCCTGACCAACGCCATTACCGCCATTACCGTTTACGGCAAGTCAGTGGAGGAAGCTTTAAAGGTTTACAACGGAGCATAAAAAGCCGGCGGAATTTTTTTTAGCGGATGGCTATTTGTTTCCTCTCCACATTTTTTCCATATTCTTCAAAAGATAGTCCATTTGCTCTCGCAAGCGGTCAATTTTCTGCTCCATGCGGACAAGCCGGTCCTCCAGGGCGACGGTTTTGTCCCACACATCGGTTACGTTCGCCGCCCTTTGCAAGACACGCTGCTGCTGCAAGGTGCCGTTGTCCTGGGGATTGGCGGGCTTGCTGCCTAAAAATACCACCAATACCAGGCACAACACCATGCCCAACAACACGCCTTGCCAGTTCGCATTGAATTTTTTGGTTTTCATCTCTGTCCTCCTGATTTACACGGCCTTCAAGTTACCACAGGCAAAATGCTAATGCAATGCAAGATGCGAATTTTCAACTATTTTTTGCCATGATTTTTTTTGCTGCTAAAATTCTGATTTTGCAGAAAACCCGGTGGCTGATGCTTTATCCGCGCACCCGGCAGGACTCGAACCTGCAGCCTGTTGATTAGAAGTCAACTGCTCTATCCTTTGAGCTACGGGTGCCTGCCTGATTATCGGGGCGAGTAGATTTGAACTACCGACCTCCTGCTCCCAAGGCAGGCGCGCTAACCAGGCTGCGCTACGCCCCGTTTGCCTCGATTTCTAAAGCTCGGAAATGTCTCTTCTCATCCGCTTGCGCATGCGCTTTTTGGCCTGGGCGGCCTTCAAGCGTTTGCGTTCGCCTGGTTTCAAATAGACGGTGTGCTTCTTGATCTCCTTGATAATGGCTTCCATCTGCACTTTTCTTTTGAACCTACGCAGGGCGCTTTCAAACGATTCACCCTGCTGAACTTCTACAAAAGCCAATTGCGATCACACTCCTTTTTTTTAAATTTGCATTGACCGGTGAGCCCTACTTATACTCCATTTCCCAAAAACTGTCAAGAAAAATTATCCCCTGTTTGACGACCTTCAGGGCCGCGGCAGCGCGGACAGGGGCAGCGGTTGAAAGACGGCATGAATCGGGTTAAAATAGGGACATGGCCATGAAAATCGTATTTCCGGTCGCCGGGGTGGGAACGCGCTTTCTACCCGCAACCAAAGAGATTCCCAAGGAGATCCTGCCGGTCATCGACAAGCCCCTGATCCAATACGCCGTGGAAGAGGCGGTGCAGAGCGGGCTAAGCGATTTCGTCTTTATCACCGCCCGCGGCAAGGAAGCCCTGGAAAATTATTTCACCCCCAACCCCGATCTGGACGATTTCCTCAAGCGCCATCAGAAGTCGCACCTGCTGGATGGGTTGCGGGAATTTTACACAAAAAACTTCACCTATATCCGCCAGAAACAGGCGCTGGGCTTCGGCCATGCCATCGCCCTGGCCGAAAAAGTCGTCGGCGGCGAGCCGTTCGCCATTTCTCTTCCCGACGACCTGATCATTTCCCGGCAGCCGGCCATGGCCCAGCTGCTTGAAGTGTATGAAAAATACAAGTCCCCTGTTATCGCTTTCATGGAGGTCCCCAGCGCCGATATTCCCCGTTACGGCATCGCCGCGGGCAAGTTCATCGCCGATCGCGTGTTCCAGATCGAAAAACTGGTGGAAAAGCCGGCCATTGCCGATGCCCCGTCCAATTTCGCCGTGATCGGGCGCTACATCATGACGCCCGACATTTTTCCGCTTTTGCAGGCAACCGCCCATGGCGCCGGTGCCGAGATCCAGCTGACCGATGCCGTCATCCAGTTGATGAAAAAGCGCCGGGTGCTGGGCTATTTTTTCGAGGGGCGGCGCTTTGACGCCGGCACCACTCTGGGGTACATTGAAACCCTGATCCATGTCGCCTTGCGTCGCGAAGACACGCGCGATTTCACTCGCCGCATCCTGCGTGACCTGGCAGAAAATGAGAAATTATGAAATCTTTGCCACCACGGCCGACACGGGGATCCGGTTCAAGGGCCGGGATTTTTACAGTCTTTATGAAAATGCCCTGCGGGGGTTGAATCTCCTGCTTTTCTGTTCCCGCCGCCGGAAATTGCGCGGGGACGAATCCTCTCGCTTCAGCTACCGCGGCGACGGACCGGAGAGCGTTCTGGTGAACTTTTTGGCCGAGGTGCTGTCCCTGGCCTACCAGAAAAAAAGGCAGGTGGTGGCGCTCGACTTCGTCCATGCCGACGGTCGCCGGCTGGACGTGCGGCTGCAGCTGGCCCCCTGCCGGTCGATGCCGCGGGTCGACATCAAATCGGTCACCTATCACAATTTGCGCGTGGTGGACAGGGACGGCATGAAAAGCGCGGCCATTGTTTTCGATATTTGAACGCCCATGTCCAGGAATTTTGAAAAAATTTCCCCCTGGCGCTGGCGCTTGAGCAAAGCCCAGGACCGGGCCATGGCCGCCGACGCCGAAGTATTCGCCTCGGAGGAAATTTTGCTGCAGGCGCAGCTCGACGCTTCCATCGAGCAGGTGGTCAACGTGGCCTGCCTTCCTGGTCTGGTCGGCAGCTCGCTGGCCATGCCCGACATCCATTATGGATACGGTTTCTGCATCGGTGGCGTGGCCGCTTTCCCGGCCGAGGACGGACTGGTGCTTCCGGGCGGCGTGGGCTATGACATCAACTGCGGCGTGCGCCTGCTGACGAGTTCCATACCGGCAGGCGAATTCACCGCCGCGGCCGAAAGCGTCGGTTATGCGATATTGCAGCGCGTTCCCACCGGCCTGACGCCGCGCAGCAATTATAAACTCGGCAAGAAGGAATTTTTGCGCGTCATCAGCGGCGGCGCCCGGGAGATCGTCCGCAGTTTCGCCGGCCAGGCCGCCGACCTGGCTTTCATCGAGTCCGGGGGGTGCCTGCCGTTCGACGCGGCTGGGGTCATCAGCGCCAAGGCTTATGAGCGCGGCGCTCCGCAGGTGGGTTCGCTGGGTTCGGGCAACCATTTCATCGAGATCCAGGTGGTGGAAGAAATATACGACCCCCGGGCCGCCCTTGTTTTCGGCCTGGAAAAAGACCGCATCGCCGTCATGATCCATACCGGCTCGCGCGGCTTCGGCCACCAGATCGCCTCCGATTATATTGAAACATTCCGCAAAAAAAATCTTGCCCGCTTGAAATTGAAAGACCCGCAGCTGGTCCACGCCGCCATCCGCTCCCCGGAAGGCCGGAATTACCTGCAGGCGCTCAACGCGGCCAGCAATTTCGCCTGGGCCAACCGCCAGCTGCTCCAGGAAGACATCGTGGCTATTTTGGAGAGGGTTTTCCGCATGGGGCGGGAAAAGCTGGGACTGGCGCTCGTTTACGACCAAGCTCACAATATCGCCAAATTTGAAAAGCACCTCGTCGGCAAAGATGAGACCCGCCTGCTGGTGCACCGCAAGGGGGCCACCCGGGCTTTTCCTCCCGGGCATCCCGACGTGGCGGAAAAGTATCGTGAGGTGGGACAGCCGGTGCTCATTCCGGGCAGCATGGGCAGCTGCTCCTATATCCTGCGCGGCACGGCGCAGGGTGCGGAACTGACCTTTGCCTCCTCGGCCCATGGGGCCGGCCGCCGCCTCAGCCGGCACCAGGCCGTCAAGCTTTCCGCCCAAACCGATGTCCGGGAGCGCCTGAAAAAAAACGGCATCCTGGTTTTCAGCCACTCCGAGCACGGATTGCGGGAAGAGATCCCCGAAGCCTACAAAGACATCGACGATGTGGTGGAGGTCACCGTGGCCAGCGGCATTTCCGAAAAAGTGGCCAGGCTGCGGCCGCTGCTGGTCATCAAGGGGTGAGCTGTGTTTAGTAAAATTTAAAAAAGAAGAACTTCACGGTAAAAAGTTCCTTTTTCTCATTTAATGACCGCCTTTGGTTTTTGGACTTGACAACTCCAAATATATGCGTAAAATGGAATTATGTATTCCAGAATAATAAAACATCCGCTAAACAAGAGTTTTTATCTGTTTGGACCCAGAGGAACCGGGAAAACCACTTGGGTTAAAACAACCTTTCCCGATGCCGTTTTTATTGATCTGCTGGAATCCGAGCTTTTTATTGGCCTGCTTGCCAATCCGCAAAGATTGGAAATGTATATTCCCAGGGATTTCGATAATTGGATCATCATTGATGAAATACAAAGAATTCCGGAATTGCTGAATGAAGTGCACCGTTTGATAGAAAGATACAAAACCAAGTTCATTTTGACCGGCTCGAGCGCCAGGAAGATAAAAAGAAAAGGTTTCAACTTGTTGGCTGGACGAGCATTGACCTATTCCATGCATCCGCTGACTGCAACCGAGCTTGGAAAATCCGTTGATCTTGAATATCTGCTGAATTATGGCGGCCTGCCAAGCGTCTATGCCGGGAATGAGGCAAAAAAATATCTTGCCAGTTATGTTAAAACCTATCTGCAAGAGGAAATACAATTTGAAGGATTGACCAGAAATCTCGGCGCTTTTTCAAGATTCCTGGAGGCGGCCTCTTTTTCCCAGGGAAGTGTCTTGAATATTTCCGCGGTTGCCAGGGATTGCGCGGTGGAAAGAAAGGTCGTGGAAAACTATTTTTCAATCCTTGAGGATTTGCTGATCGCTTATCGCATTCCTGTTTTTTCGGAAAGAGCCAAAAGGCGGATGATCGCTCATCCGAAGTTTTATTTTTTTGATACCGGGGTTTACCGCACCATCAGGCCGATGGGGCCGCTGGACAGGCCGGAAGAAGTGGAAGGAATTGCTTACGAGACGCTTGTATTTCAGGAGTTGAACGCCATCAATTCATATTTGGAATCCGGCTACAAGATATTTTATTGGCGGACCGCGGATGACATGGAAGTGGATTTTGTTCTGTACGGCGGCAAAGGCATCCTGGCTTTTGAGGTAAAAAGAACCGCAAAGGTATCCAGGGAAATGACCCGCGGGCTCAGGGCATTTCTCAAAGCCTATCCCATGGCCAAAGCCTGTCTGATCTATGGCGGCGAACGCAGATTATGGGATGACAACATCGAGATCATACCCATTAAAGAATTCTTGCTTTCCCTGCCTGCCATGTTGAGTTAATGAAAACATTGGAAGAAAGCGCGGTCATGGCCATGGATGGCGTGGACAAAGAGCTCTTCCCTTTTTTGCCATACATCCTGCAGGACATTTGGGAAATCGGCGCGGACCCGGACGCAATCATTCGCTTGATCGGCAACTATTTCGAAAAATGCGCCGGCCTGAAAGTCCTTGATTTGGGCTGCGGCAAGGGAGCCGTTTCGGTGAAGTTGGCGCATACACTGGGCTGCGCTTGCTATGGGATAGACGCCATTCCCGAATTTATTGCCTTTGCCCGGCAAAAAGCCGGGGAATTCAAAGTGGATCATCTGTGCGCATTTGCAACCGGCGATATCAGGGAAAAAGTCGGAGATCTGACTGGTTACGATATCGTGATCCTGGGAGCGATCGGGCCTGTTTTTGGCGACTATTTCGAGACGTTGACAATTCTTGGAAAATGCCTGAATGAAAACGGCATAGTCATCATTGACGACGGCCACATAGACGATGATAGTGACTACAGTCATCCGTTGATGGTAAAAAAGTCCGTCCTATTGCAACAGATAGACCAGGCGGGCATGGAACTGGCAGAAAATGATGTGATGGACAGGGATGAAATCAAGGATGCGGACGATTTGATTTTCAATAATCTTAAAAAGAGATGTTTTGAGTTGATCGAAAAACATCCTGACAAGGAGAATTTGTTCCTCGATTACATAAAAAAACAAGAGATAGAAAATGATGTTCTCGAAAACAAAGTGGTCAGCACGACAATGGTGATCAAGAAAAAACTGATTGAAAAATGAAGAGGACACAGGACGAGCGCAGCCACTAATGTTAACCGTGGGTAAAAAAGTATTTAACAATTCGCTTCACAAGATCGGCGTACACGTTCGCTTCCCCGTGAACGTTTGTGTTCTGTGAGAGAAATGAAACCAAGAGAAATCATTGTGAATGATCGGATGCAGCGCGGGTACAGTTACCTGCTGACCCAACCTATTGGTCGCTGCTTTCACCCGGATTTCTGTCCGGACCTTACGCCAAGGCAAATGCTGGAATTGGGCGTGTTCGGCGGCAAGTACATGACCGATTGCCGTCAAGAGTTTCCCGCCTCGTGGTACGAGAAAGCGAAATTGTCCCCGGAACGCAGCAGCCCCGAACTGAATTATTTCAGAGTGAACGCTTCCCAGCCGCTGTCCTACTGGATCGCGAAGGGATGGATTCACCCCCAGGACCCGCGGGGATGGTT
>JADFDP010000031.1 GCA_018262835.1 Candidatus Aminicenantota bacterium | reverse complement strand
CAAAGTGGCCGTTGGAGGCCGTCTGCTTGTAGATGGGCCGCTTCAGTTTGAGCTCCCTCAGGATGTCTCCTGGCTTGAGCGGGAAGACCTTGCGGATCATGGCCGTGATCTTCTCCTCGCTGAGCGTCCCGGTGCCGAAAAGGTTGACGTTGATCGAGACCGGTTCGGCCACGCCGATGGCGTAGGCCAGCTGCACCTCGCATTTCCTCGCCAGGCCGGCGGCCACGACGTTCTTGGCGATGTAGCGGGCCACGTAGGCGCCGGAACGATCGACCTTGCTGGGGTCTTTTCCGGAAAAAGCGCCGCCGCCGTGACGCCCCATGCCGCCGTAGGTGTCGACGATGATCTTGCGCCCGGTCAGGCCGGCGTCGGCATAGGGGCCGCCGACGACGAACTTGCCGGTGGGGTTGATGTAGAACTTCGTATCGGGGGTGAGCCACTTGCCGCAGACCGGCTTGACGACGTGCTGGATGATGTCCTTCTCGATGCGGGCATGGCCGATCTTGTCGTCGTGCTGGTTGGAGACCACCACGGCGGTGATGTGCCGGGGCTTGCCGTTCTCGTATTCCACGGTCACCTGGGCCTTGCCGTCAGGTCCGAGGTAGGGGATGGTCCGGTTCTTGCGCACCTGGGCCAGTCGCGCCGTCAGCTTGTGAGCCATGGCGATGGGCAGGGGCATGAAGTTCGCGGTCTCGCTGGTCGCGTAACCGAACATCATGCCCTGGTCGCCGGCGCCCTGTTCGTGGCCCTTGGAGGTGTCCACGCCCTGGGCGATGTCCGGGGACTGTTCCTCGATGTGCACCAGCACGGCGCAGGTCTCGTACTCGATGCCGTAGCGCGAATGAGTGTAGCCGATCTCCTTGAGGGTCTGGCGGACGATGGTCGGTATATTGACGTAGGCCTTGGTCGTCAGCTCACCCGCTACCAGGACCATGCCCGTCTTGGTCAGTGTCTCGATGGCCACGCGCGAATCCGGGTCCTGCTCAAGGCAGGCGTCGAGGATGCTGTCGGAGATCTGGTCGCAGACCTTGTCCGGGTGTCCCGCGCATACCGATTCTGACGTGAATAGATATTTCCCTTTGATCATTTTCACCTCCAGGGAGATTTCGAACTTGAAAGAAACCTAATCTTAACAAATAAGGTAATATATGTCAATGAAAAAAGTGACGAGTGACGAGTGACGAGTGACAGGCAAAACGCATTGAATTCGCTTAAAATCCCCGAGAATGCCGTTCCTCGTCACTTGTTACTTGTCACTTGTCACGGAAGCTCGTCAATATCCGATCGCGCAGCCGTCTTTCCTCGACTCGCTGGCCCCGATCAGTATCCTTCTTTCCAGGTCGAGCCAGATGCCCTGGTAGCCGCCGAATTCGCTGGCGCTCTTGCTCACCTTGTGGCCGCGGTTCAGCAGGTCGCGGATCACTTCGGGTGCGATGCCGCTCTCCAGATAAACCGTACCGCCGTCGGTCATCAGCGAGCCGTCGGGCTCGGACGAGCCGGCGTGACGGAAGCGCGGTGCGTCGCCGGCTTCCTGCAGATTCATGGCGAAATCGATGATGTTGCACAGAATCTGCACATGCCCTTGAGGCTGCATGTCGCCGCCCATGACCCCGAAGGAAAACAGCGGTCGGCCTTCCCGGGTGATGAAGCCCGGGATGATAGTATGGAACGGCCTTTTGCCAGGCGCCAGGCTGTTGGCGTGCCCTGGTTCGAGATTGAACAGGGCGCCGCGGTCCTGCAAGCAGAACCCCAGCCCGTCCGGGACCATGCCCGAGCCGAAGCCGACATAGTTGCTCTGGATCAGGGAAACGGCATTGAAATCCTTGTCGACCACGGTCAAGTAAACCGTTCCGCCCTTGGCCAGTTGGGGATCGCCGGCCGGAATGGCATTGTTGCTGCGCTCGCGGTTGAAGAGCTCCAGGCGCTTCTGGGCGTAGGCCGGTGAGATGAGCGTGGAATAGTCGATCTCGGCGAAGCGCGGGTCAGCGTAGAAGCGGGCCCGGTCCTCATAGACGATCTTTTTTATTTCGATCAGGGTATGCAGATAAGCGGCCGAGTTGTGGCCCATAGCTTTAAGGTCGAAGTTTTCGAGCATCTGCAGCATCTGCAGGACGGCCAAACCCTGGCCGTTGGGCGGCAATTCCCAAACATCGTAGCCTCGATAGCTGACGCTCATGGGATTGACCCACTCCGATTGAAAATCGGCAAAATCCCTTTCTGAAAAAAAACCGCCGGCCTGCTCAGAATAGGCAATGATTTTTTTGGCCAGCTCGCCGCGGTAGAAGATGGTGCGGCCGCCCTGGGCAAGCAGACGGTAGGTTGCGGCCAGTTCGGGGTTACGGAACACGTCGCCCTTGCGTGGCACCTTGCCCCGCGGGGCGTAAAGCTTCTGAAAATTTTCATAGCCGCTGAAGCTTTTCAGCGAACGCTGCCAATAATGAGCGATTAGCTCGGACAGCGGGAAGCCCTCTTCGGCATAAGCGATGGCCGGGGCCAGCACTTCGCGGATGGACAGTTTGCCGAATTTCTTGTGTAAGGCGAACCAGCCAGACACGCAGCCGGGAACCGTCCAGGGCAAGGGCCCTTTTTCCGGCATTTTCCTGATGCCTTTTTCCCGAAAATACTGCAGCGTCAGGGCTGCCGGCGCCGGGCCGCTGGAATTAAGACCGTAGAGTTTTGCCGTTTGGCTATCCCAGACGATGGCGAAAAGATCACCGCCGATGCCCGAACCCGATGGCTCCATCAACCCCAGGGTGGCATTGACGGCGATGGCCGCATCGATGGCGCTGCCGCCTTTTTTTAAAATATCGATGCCGACCTGCGCGGCCAGCGGTTGGCTGGCCGCCACCATACCCTGACGGGCGATGACTTCGGAACGGGTGGCAAACATGCGCCCGGTCAAGCGATCACTCCCGGGCAGCTGCAGAAACATCAGGGCGACAGCTGCGCCCAGCAATTTTTTCATTTTTCCTCCCTGACATGGTTGAATTATATGCCGCAGATTTGTTCGGCGCAATCCTTGCTTCCACGGCGAAATGAAATTAGAAAAATAATTTGATTTATGTTATAAAAATGGCGGATGTGGCCCATAGGCGGAGGAGGGATAGCATGACAAAAAAAAATCGGACATTCTGGATTGTTTCAACCCTGGCGGCGATCCTGGCCGTCATCGCCTGCGCCGTCAACCCGGTCAGCGGTAAAAAGGAACTGATGTTCTTTTCGGAAAAGCAGGAGATTGCCATGGGGCAGGAAACGGACCAGCAGATACGCCAGCAGTTCGGGATCTACGATGACAAGGGCTTGAACGAGTACGTCAACCGCATCGGACAGAGCATGGTGCGCCACTCGCATCGCCCCAACCTGCCGTACCACTTTGCCGTGCTGGACACGCCGGTGGTCAATGCTTTCGCCGCCCCAGGTGGCTTTATTTACGTGACGCGCGGCATCCTGGCCCTGATGGGCAGCGAGGCCGAGTTGGCCGCCGTTCTGGGCCACGAAATGGGCCACGTTGCCGCCCGCCATTCGATGAAGCGGCTGAGCGGCCAGATGCTGGCATCCATCGGCCTTGTGCTGGGCAGCGTCCTGAGCAAGGACATCGCCAAGTTCGCCGGCCTGGCCAGTGTCGGCATGCAGTTGCTTTTCTTGAAGTTCAGCCGCAGCGACGAGTACCAGGCCGATTCCCTGGGCATCCGCTACGCGCGCCAGGCCGCGTACTCTCCCGGGGAAATGCTCCGCTTTTTCACCGCCCTGGAGAACATGAGCGTGGATGCGGGGAGCCACAAGATTCCCACTTTCCTTTCCACCCACCCCATGACCAGCGACCGCATCGCCAAGGTCAAGGCGATGGTCTCCAGCCAGGATGTCCGCCTGGCGGTCAAGCAGGAACCTTACCTGCGCCAGGTGGACGGCATGATCTATGGCGAAAACCCCCGACAGGGCTTTGCCGAGGACGGCGTTTTTTACCACCCGGAAATGGCTTTCCAATTCGCGATCCCTTCCGGCTGGGCCGTGGACAACACTCCCAAGCAGGTCGTGGTCGGCGAGAAGGAGGGCAAGGCGGCCCTGATCCTCCAGGCCGAATCTTCAAACCAGGACCTGGGGCAATACCTGCAGGCCAAGGCCAAGGAATTCGGCCAGGCCGAGCTGCTGAAGGAGACCAGCGACCGGGTCGGCCGCTTCCAGTCCCGGCATGCCTATTTCCGCGTGCCCCAGGAGCAGGGCGAGCCGCTGGCGGTCAGGCTTTCCTGCATCCGCAAGGGCAGCATGATCTATTCGTTTGTCGGCTTGAGCGCCAACAGCACCGCCAATCTCTACCAGCCGATCCTGGAGCGCGCCATCTTTTCTTTTCAACAACTGAGCGATCCGCGCTACCTGAGCCGGGGCCCGCAGCACCTTTCGCTGCAGCGCTCCAATGGCAGCCAGACACTGCAGGGCTTGATGAGCAACGCCGGCGTGGACCGCAAGCTGTGGAAGCAGCTGGCGGTGTTCAACTCCCTCAAGCTGGAAGCCGTCCCGCAAACGGGCCAGCTGGTCAAGCTGGTCAAATGATCTCTCTTTGCAGGTTGGCGGGGTGCGGATGAAAGCCAGGAGTCCGGGCAGGAAGAACCCGGTCGGGGAAGCGGAAAAACTTGAACAACTGAAAAGCAGGGTGCGGAAACGCAACCGGGAATGGGCCGCCGTCAGCCGTGCCCTGCAGGAGAGCGAGGAAAGATACAGGGAACTGGTCGCCAATATGCCCAATGGGGTGCTGGTGCACAAAAAAGGCCGCATCGTTTTTGTCAACGACAATATTCTCTCCGTTCTCGAATGCACTATGGAAGAAATACTCGGCAAATCGGTTTTGGATTTTGTCCATCCCGCCGACCGGGAGGTCGTCAGTAAAAGCATGGTCCAGCGCCCAGCCAACCGCCAGGCGGCCCAGGGCTATGAAACCCGCATCGCCACCCGGAAGGGTGAATGGCGCACCGTGGTGGTCCAGGCCAAAAACATCATCTACGACAATGAGCCGGCCGTTCTGTCTGTCCTGAGCGATATCACCGATAAAAGACGTTCCGAAAGGATCCAGGACACGGTGTACAAAATATCCGAAGCCGCCCAAATGGCCGATGACCTGCCGGAGCTGTACCGATCCATCCATCAGATCATTTCCGGACTGATGTGCACTGAAAATTTCTATATCGCCTTGTTTGACCAGGACAGCGGCATGTTGAGTTTCCCCTATTTCGTTGATGAATTCGATGCACCGCCGCAGACGCGCGGGCTGAAAAAAGGCTTGACCGAATATGTGCTGCGCACTGGCGTTCCCCTGCTGGCCTCGCCGGAAATTCTCAGCGAACTTGAAGAGCAGGGTGAGATCGAATTGATTGGCGCTCCCTCCATCGACTGGCTGGGAGTGCCGCTGAAGATCAGGGAAAAAACCATCGGCGTGCTGGTTGTGCAGACCTATTCTCATGGCTTGCGTTACGGCCAGGATGAAAAGAATATTCTGCTTTTCGTGTCCAACCAGGTCGCCATGGCCATTGAACGCAAACGGTCCGAAGCCAGCCTGCGCCGCAGTGAACAAAAGAACCGGGCCGTGCTCAGCGCCATGCCCGACCTGATGTTCCTGCTCGACAGGGAGGGCCTGTTTCTTGATTACAAGGCTGAAAGGGACAGCGACCTCCTGATGAAGCCTGAAATGTTTTTGGGCCGCAATGTCCTCAACGTACTGCCTCCGTGGCTGGCGGAATTGACCATGAAAAACATCCGCCGCACCCTGCAAACCAGGAACCTGCAAGTCTATGAATATGAGATCAGTATCAACGGCCAGCTGCAATATTATGAGGCGCGCTGCGTCCTTTGCGGCAGCGACGAAGTGCTGGTGGTCATCCGCAACATCACCGAAAAACGCCGCCTGGAACAGCAGGTGCTGCATGCCCAGAAAATGGAAAGCCTGGGCACGCTGGCCGGAGGCATTGCCCACGATTTCAACAACATCCTGGCCGGCATCCTCGGTTACGCCTCGTTCCTCAAGTCCAAAATCAGCGCCGGCCATGTTTTTTTCAAGTATGTGGATACCATCGAGCGCAGCGCTGTCCGCGCCGCCGATCTGACTTCCAAGCTCCTGGCTTTCACCCGCGGCGACAAAGTGAATTACAAGCCGTTGAATATCAACAAACTCATCCGGGAAACACTGGAGATTATCCGTCATACGATCGACAAGTCCATTGGTGTGGAGACCCGGCTGGATGAATCACTGCCCACCATCGAAGGCGACGCCGGACAGATCCAGCAGGTGGTGATGAACCTGTGCGTCAATGCCCGCGACGCCATGAGCGGTGGAGGGAAACTGTCCATCACGACCGCCACGGCCGTCATCGGTGCCGCCGATCCGCAAGCCCCTGCCGGTGCCAAACCCGGCACCTATTTGAAGATGAGCGTGGCCGATTCGGGAAGCGGCATGGACCCGGATGTGCTGGCCAGGATTTTCGATCCCTTTTTCACCACCAAGGCCAAGGGGCAGGGCAGTGGCCTGGGACTATCGGTGGTGTACGGCATTGTCAAGGGGCATGAGGGTTTTGTCACGGTCAGCAGCCAGCCCGGCCAAGGCACTGTGTTTGGCGTCTATTTCCCGATAAGCGGCAAGCCCGAAACCCCTGAAGCATGGACGGTTGAGCCTTTGCGCGGCCGCGGCGAGCTGATCTTCGTAGTCGATGATGAAGAAGATATCCGTAATTTCATACGCGACGTGCTGCAAAGTAACGGCTATAAGGTGTTGCTGGCCGCCAGCGGTGACCAGGCGTTCGACATCTACAAGATGCGCGGCCAAGACATCGCTCTGGTCATCCTGGACATGGCCATGCCGGGAATGGGCGGCGAGGAAGCCTTTATGAAAATGAAAGAAGTCAACCCGGCCATCAAGGTCCTGCTTTCCACCGGCTATAGCCAGGACGGGCGCGTCAGTGAAATTTTAAGCAAAGGGGTTATGGGGTTCATCCAGAAACCCTACGAGTTCAACCAGTTGATGGCCAAACTGCGCCAGATCCTGGATCTGGGAGAATAAGGCCGGCAAAACCCCGATTGTCCCAAAATGGGACAGTCGGAAAGCCCCGAAAGCAGGCCGGCACGATGGTTTTCGCAAAAATATCCCCGGTGTTCCAAAATGGGACGGCCGGGGGGGTATGGCCAGAAACATAACCTGGTCAATGATCTGCGGCACTTTCCCGCCGCTTGCCGTCCCAAATTGGGACATTGCGACCTGCGGTGAATGGGGGAAAAAGTTCGCCTTTTTCTTGAAAAACCTTGCCAGATCTGGGATTCAGGCTTTTATCAAAAAGATGGCAACAAAATTGCTATGGATAATCATGACCATAAGAGCGGTAGAACAAAGATGAGGCTGGAGATGGAACAACAATACCTGCAACCCGCGATCCGCGGCAAGATCGCTGACTTGCTGGACTATCCCGTCCCTGCCGCTCAGGTTGTTCTTTCCGGCGCCAGACTGGCTGAAAAGTTGTGCACGGTAACCGGAACAGAGGGTCATTTCATGTTCAACCGAATTCCCCCGGGTTCATATACCCTGGAAGTCATTTATTCCGGGTTCAGCAAGCTGGTTCAGCGAGGCATTGCCGTTCGTGACCACTCTATTACCGGCCTGGATTTAAAAATGGATTTCCTGGAAGATTCCCGCACCATCAAGCTGCGGGCCATGTCGCTGGAATTCATCAACGACGCCCTGCCGGCTGCGGCGGCCGATGTGCCGTCGAACCTGGCCGGGCAATTGACCGAGGTGACGGCCTGCCTCAATTTGGATCGGGTTCTGTTCAATCCGCCGCCGGTACTCAAGATCGGACGCTCGATCACTTTCGAACTCGGCGTTTACCAGAACCTGAAGGATGAGGTTATGCGTCGTCTGCTGGAAAGGAATATCTGCCGTTTTGACAGGGACCAGGTTGAGGTGGCTCTGCAGGCGGACCTTCAGATCGCGGGTTGTCAGGTTTTGCTCCTGAGTGCGCCTCAGGCTGTCATCGACAGAGCCTGTTTCCTGGGCTGGGAATGGGAAATTCTGCCGGAAATTTCCGGCCTGGGGTTGATCATCCTGCGCCTGGAAGCCAGCGTGCGCTTTGCTGAATACGGCGAACGGAAAAAATGCTTGCTGCTTTTGGACCGCGAGGTTAGAATCAAGAAGAATCCTTATTATGAATGGCGGCGTTTTTTGAAAAGCAAGCTTGTTTAAAGGGAACCGCAATGGATATTTTGATCGTCGAAGACGAGGCGGTACTGGCCATGGTCTATTTGCAGCAATTGCGGGAGCTTGGGTTCCAGGACGTGGGTCTGGTATTTAGCGGCGAAGATGCTTTGCTTGCGGTGGAAAGGGGCCGGCCGAAATTGATGCTGCTCGACATCAAGCTAAGGGGTGACCTTGACGGCATTGAGGTGGCGGAAATCATCCGCCGCCACTATGCGATCCCGATCGTTTACATCACCGCCTATTCCGATCCGGAAACCCTGAAGCGCGCCTGGCTCACCCATCCTGTCTGCATTCTGGGCAAGACCGGGAACGATATGGAACTGGCCAGAGTGGTCTCGACGATCTTGACTCCGCCATGGAATACCTCTGGCCTTAACATGGATTTGCGCATGAATTAAATAAATCAAAAAACCAAAGGAGGTTTTGCATGAAAAAGAGAATGATCAAATTGGTCATGGGCATGGTTTTGATCGGCATTTCCATCGTTTGCCTGAATGCGGTTATTGTCGGGAACGATCCCTACAGTCCCTTTCCAGCCAAGACCAGCGTCCAGGTCGGGGACATGATCACGGATAGCGCTTCTGAATTGCTGCAATCGGCATCGGAGGCCTTCCTGTTCCTGAACGAGGTCGAGATCGCCGGCAAGAACGGATTGAATATCGGCGCCGCCCTGCAGCGGGTGGATTTGGCCGCTGCCAAGGTGGAGCAGGCCCTGAATTTGTTCAAGGACATCATCGCCGTCGGCAGCGAGGCCGGCTATGAAAAAAACCGCATTGGGAAACTAAGGGATTTCTCTTATGAACAGTTTGCCAGGGACAACGGCCTGAGCGAGGAAACCATGAAGGATGTCTCCACCTACCTGGGCAGGGGCAACGTGCTGGGCTTTTACCGGCGGCACTCCCGCAACCTGCAGACCCTTTTGAATACTTTGCAGATCATCAAAACCGATCTGCTGGCGGGCAAGCTTTCGGAAAACCAGGTGCTGTGGTCGCTGCTTCAGCAGTACAACAATACCATGATGTTCGGGAACTACGCTTCCCTGGTTTTTTACAAAATCTGACGTTTGCTCAAAGCGGGGCGGCCTTGAAAACCGCCCGTTGCTTTTTCCCAATGATTTGCTATGATAAGGCATGCTCGCATTTTTACGCTTTGAAAGGCGGAGAATTTTCGGTGAGAGAAAAAACCTGATCTTTCTCGGCTTCATCTCCCTGCTTTCAGCGTACTTTGTCTGGTCGGGTTTGAACGAACACCGCCAATTCCAGGCTGAAAAAAAAATATTCATCAAGTTTGAAAAGGAAAAAATCAACCAGATTGTCACGTATGTGCAATATGGATCTTTCGGTTTTCGCCTTCTCTATGAAACGTCGTCCCTGAACCTGTTTTTTGTCAACAGCAGCGTCCTGCAGGACGTGGAAAGCAATATTGACAGTCTGGAAGCCATTAAAGTGGAGAGTTCGTTCAAGGGTAAAAAGTTATTCTTGAAGCGAGGATATTTCAAGGATTTTGCCGGCATCCCTTTCATTTTCGGCTCGCTGTTCATGCTTTACCTGGGCCACATGGCCCTGGTCAGCCCGGCCTATCTGCGTTTCATCTCGGGCCGCATGACATTGAAAAAGTATTATGCCCTGACCACGGCCGCCCGCCTGTTCTGGCTGGATCTTTTTTTTGTTTCGCTGGGTTCCGGTCTGTTTTTCCTGGTCCAACTCGGGGGTGTGGATTTTTCCCGATCGGAAACGATGATTTTTTTTTGGTATCTGTTGTTCCTGGTGCTGCTGCTTGACTTCCTGTATCTGATGGGCCAATTGACCTCGGTGCTGGTTTATTTTCGCAAGATATTTTTCCTTTGGTTCTTCATCGTCTGGTTCGTCTGCATCTTTCTGCTGCCCGAAATCAACCGCATCAGCGTCTTCAATCAATCGCTGGTCCTGGAATCGGCTGAAAAGGTCAACCTGGAAAAGTTCCGCACCCTGATGGCCTTGGAAAAAAAATTCCGCGATTATCTGAAAGTGAACCCGGCCGCTCCCCTGGACCAGATCCGGCAAATGCAGAAAAAATTCGCCGTGCAATTTTTGAACAGCACCTATTTGGTGAACACCGGTCTTGAGACCAAGTATCTTCGTGACGTGGAAAAAGTAATCGCCGGCCATGAGCGGCAATCGGTCCTTTTCCCCACAACATTTTATCACTTCCTTACCGGAGAGGTTTCGGGGAAAGGTTATTACGGCTACCTGGACTTCATGGACTATATCATGAAGCTGCGCAACCGCTTCATGCAGTTCTACTTGAAAAAACGCTACGAAAGCAACGATGCCGCCGTGGAATCGTTCGTTAAAAATGAAGAGAATCTTTTTCGCGCCCGCAGCCGCTTGCCGAAAACTTTCTGGCTCGGGCTGCTGGCCACGGTGTTGTACGGCGCCGCTTTCCTGGCCCTGGCGTACTGGCGCCTGCGCTGCCTGGTGTTCCAGCCATGATCGCCCTGAAAAACCTGACCTTGGAAAAAGACGATTTCTATCTGTCCGATCTCTGCCTGGAAGTCAGCCAGGGCGAAATCTATTTTTTGCTCAACCGCCTGGACCAGGGCAACGATTTCCTGTTCCGGACCTTAAGTGGATTCCAATCTGCTGAGAGCGGGGAAATCTCTTACGACGGCATGCGACTCATCGGGGTCGAGCGGCCGCAAACCGCCGTTTTCATCGATCGTGTCCATGACCGCGCCGATTTCGATACCGAAGCCCGCCTCGGTCATTGGCTCGATTTTTTATGCGCTCAGGGCCTCAGCCGCGAAGACATATATAAAACATTGCTGGTCGGCAATTTCCATGAACGGCATTTGAAAAAAATGGTGCGCGACCTGGCTCCCGAAACCTTCAAGCTGGCTTACCTGGCCGTCTGTCTGGCCGCGGACGGCGCCAATATCGTGATCAACGATTTCATCAAGGGTGCGGAAAAAAGCTTCGAACTGAAATTCAACAAACTGCTGCTGCAAAAAAAGGCCGCAGGCCGTTCCATTCTGTTCTTGGGCAATGATATTTTTTACGCATCGGAGATCGCCGATCGGGTAGGTTTCATCAAAAACGGCCGTTTGATGTTCGAAGCCGCTGCCGTCGATCTGAAGGACATGGATATCAAGGATCTTTATTTGAAATTTTTAAATTGATATTTTTTTCCGGTTTTTTTTCTTTTTTTGCCATTCGACAATTTTCCGGTACAGGGATGAGCGCGAGATGCCCAGGATCTCAGCCGCCAGCGTATGGTTTTGGGCGGTCTGGCGCAGGACTCTTTGGATATGGGCGATCTCAATTTCGGCCAGACTGAGTTCGCGTTCATCGCCGCTGAAGTTTTTCCCGGGCTGGAGGATCTTGACCGGCAGATGCTCGGGCCGGATCTGGCTCTGGTGGCCGGAAGCTGAAATCTTGAAGATGGTGTTTTTCAATTCGCGCACATTGCCCGGCCAGGCATAGTCGGCCAGCAGGCGTTGCGCTTCAGCGCTGATCCCGGATATCCGTCTTGAATCGGCCAGATTGGCGATGCGCAGGAAGTGCTCCGCCAGGGGAATGATATCGGTTTTTCTGTCCCGCAAAGGAGGGATTTGGATCTTCAGTTCGTCAATGCGGTAAAAGAGGTCGGCGCGGAAGCGCTTTTGCCTGACCTCCTCCTCCAATTCCTTATTGGTGGCGGCCAGGACGCGGATATCGACGCGTACAGGATTTTTGCTTTTCAGCGGCGTGACCTCGCCGTTTTCCAGGACGCGCAAGAGTTTGGCCTGAATATTGGCAGGCAGTTCGCCGATCTCATCCAGGAAAATAGTCCCGTGGTCGGCCAGGATGAACTTGCCGGGCGAATCCGCGTAAGCGCCCGTGAAGGCGCCTTTTTTGTATCCGAACAATTCCGATTCGGCCAGGTTTTCCGGTATTGAGGCGCAGTTGACGGACAGCAGCGGCTGGTTTTTGCGTTGGGAGCAGGCATGGATGGCCTGGGCCATCAGTTCCTTGCCGGTGCCGGTTTCGCCGCTGATCAGGATGGTGTGGGTTGTGGCAGCGTAATGGCGGGCCAGGCGGATGACTTCGCCCATCATACTGCTGTTGAAAGTGAATTTGTCGAAATTGCCCAGGGTGCCAATCTCCTTCTTGAGGTCCAGGCAGTCGCTGCGGGCCTGGGCGAATTGAAAAACTCGCCGCAGCGTGATCAGCAGCAATTCCGGGTTTACCGGCTTTTGCAGAAAATCGTGAGCGCCTTTTTTCATTGCCAGCACCGCGGTCTCAATGGAGCCGGTCCCGGTCAGCACCACCATGCGGTCGGGGTACTGCCGGGAAAATCGTTCCAGTATGTCCAGGCCATTGCCGTCGGGCAGGGTCAGGTCCAGTAGGACCAGGTCAAATGGTCTTTCTTCCAGCTGCCGTATGGCGTCGGCCAGGCAAGCGCTTGGCGTGACCTGAAAGTCATTCTGGCCAAGAAATTTTCCAAGCGCTTCGCGCAGGGGTTTGTCGTCTTCGACCAGGAGGATGTGTTTTTTCTTTTCCATGCTCACCTCGCGGGCAGGATCAGGTTGACTCGGGTGCCTTGCCTGGAACTGTGGATTTCCAGGTCTCCCTTTAAAGTTTTCATGATGCTGTAGGAAATGTACAATCCCAGTCCGGTGCCCTCTTTTTTGGTTGTAAAGAAGGGTTCCAGCACCCTGTCTTTGATCGAGTCGGGTATGCCCGGACCATTATCGGTTATGGCGATGATGTGGCGGAGGTTCTTGGGCAAATCCTTGTATTCGCTGTAAATGCGGATATCGATGAGCGGGTTTTTCTGGTTGGCCAGGGCTTCCAGGGCATTGAACAGGACATTGATGAAAACCTGTTTAAGGCGGTTGCCGTCGCTGGAGACCTGGATCTCCTTTTCCGCCTGCACCTGCACTCTGACCCGGGAGGGAATTTTGTTGGCCGGAATTTCCCGCAATGTGCGCTCCATGAATTCGCGCAGGAAAATGGGGGCGATGTGCAGATCCTTGAATTTGGAAAATACCAGAAGGGATTCGATCATCTGATTGGCCCTGGCGATCTCACGATTGATCGTTTCATAGGCCGCGGCGATCTTTTCATCAGCCGGCAGCTGGTTCTGCATGGCCGCGAGTTCGAAAAGAACGGTGGTCAGCGGCGTTCTCATTTCATGGGCCAGGGAGGCCGCCATTTGTCCCAGCAAGACCAGGCGGTCGAATTTGAACAGCCGGTAGTAGTTTTTGTCATTTTCATATTCCATCTGCTCGGCTTCGATCTGGGGAATGAACATGAGCGCGGCTGTTTGCACGGCTTCGGCCAGGGCGTGAACCGCTTTGCGGTCCTTGGCATCCACGGCGGCCAGCAGCAGGCCCCGGAAATAACTGCGCGCGTGCAGGGGAATGACCAGGTTCAGCGCATGCTTGGCAAAGAACCCATCGCTGTCGCGGTTAAACAGGTCGAAATACATCCGGTTATGGTCGTCGGCCAGCAGGAATTCGCTGCGGCCGGTGAAACTTTCGATCAGATTGGCTTCTTCACCGATCAGCGGCAGGTCATTTTTCCGGTTGTCGCCATCATAGGGCCGGAAAACATTGCCTTCGGCTTCCTTGTAATAAAGTATGCAGCGCACACTGGGGAAAAATTTTTTGAGCAGAATGGGGAACGATATCAGAAATGATCGCGCATTGCGTGCTTCCTCGAGCGACCTGGCCGTTTGGGCAAGGAATTCCTTGGATTGGGATAAATGCATTTTCTCTCTTTTTTCAGCGAAATTTCACTATATACCGCCAACAAAGGCTTGTCAAACCCAGGTTTTTACTTGCTTTTTATCGGCGGCTGTGTTATTTTTATTATTCACTTTTGGGAGTCGAAAATGAAAAAAACCAAAATCAATGAAGCCCATTACATTCTCAAAGGGAAAATGGTGGAGTTCTGCGGCTGGGACTTGCCGGTCCAATATGCCGGGTTGAATACCGAACATATGGCCGTGCGCACCACCGGGGGCATTTTCGACGTCAGCCACATGGGGGAGATCTGGTTCCGAGGCCGCGAGGCGTTGCCGGCCGTGCAGTACCTGATCTCCAACGACGCTTCCAAGCTGCAGCCCGGCAAGATCCAGTACGCGGGACTGCTGACCGAAAACGGTTGTTTTGTTGATGACCTGCTTGTATATATGATGAATGAAAACGATTTTCTGCTGGTGGTCAACGCCGCCAACCTCGAAAAGGACTTCCAGTGGATGAAGAAGCACACCGCCCGCTTCGCGGTGCAGGTCGAGAACCGCAGCGAAGAATATTCCCAGATCGCCATCCAGGGCCCGGTAGCCGAAAAACTTTTGCAGGAGCTTACCGATTGTGACCTGTCGGCCATGGCCTATTACCATTTCGCCATGGGCCGGGTACAGGGATTGGAAGCCATCGTGTCGCGCACCGGCTACACCGGCGAGGATGGTTTCGAGATCTACTTCCGCTCGGATGCGGCAACGGCCAGCAAACTGTTCTTGGATCTGGCTGAAAAAGGGGAGAAGTACGACGCCCTGCCCGCCGGCCTGGGTGCGCGCGACACATTGCGCCTGGAAGCCAAAATGGCCCTGTACGGCAACGATATCGACGACAGCCATTCCGTTCTGGAGGCCGACCTGGCCTGGATATTGAAACTCAAGAAAGGGCAGCCGTTCATTGGACAGGAAGCCCTGGCCCGGCAAAAGGAAGAGGGCATTCGCCGCAAGCTGGTTGGTTTCGAGTTGGTTGACAAGGGGATCGCCCGCCATGGGTATCCCGTTTTTGTCCAGGGCAAAGAATTTGGCGCCGTCACTTCCGGGACCTTCGCGCCTTTCCTTAAAAAACCCATCGGCTTGGTCTACCTGCCCATTGAAAACTCCAATGTGGGCAGTGAGTTCCAGGTCGGCATCCGTGAAAAAATGGCGTTAGCAAAAGTTGTGGAAACACCATTTTATAAAAGAAACAAGTAGGAGGAACCGAATGGCACAGGAAAATCTTCTTTACAGCAAGGATCACGAGTGGCTGAGAGTGGAAGGCGGCACGGTGGTGGTCGGGGTCACCGACTACGCCCAGCATGAACTGGGGGATGTGGTTTATGTCGACCTGCCGGCCGTGGGCAAGGAATTAAAAAAAGGTGACCCTGCCGCCAATATCGAATCGGTCAAGGCCGTATCCGATGTGTATGCGCCGGTTTCCGGAAAAATCACCGAAGTGAACCTGAATTTGAACAACACGCCCGAACTGGTCAACCAGGAGCCGTTTGCCGGCGGCTGGATCTTCAAGATCAGCATGACCCAGGCTTCCGAATTGCAGGAACTCATGGACGCGAAAAAATATGAAGAATACTTGAAAGGCATCGCCGGGGAATAAGTGATGAGATATCTGCCTCTGACCGACCGTGAAAGAAAGGAAATGAAAACAACGATCGGAATTTCCGATATCAAGGAGCTTTTCAATTGCATCCCTTCGGGGAAATGCTATCCTTCCCTTGCGGAGATCCCGTCGGAACTGAGCGAACCGGAATTGATCGCTGCTTTCAAGGAGATGGGCCGGAAGAATTCCTTTTCCGATCATCTCAGCTTCATGGGAGCCGGGGCGTATGCCCATTTCATTCCCGAAGTGGTTTCATATCTTAGCGCCAAGGGTGAGTTCCTGACTCCCTATACTCCCTATCAACCCGAGGTCAGTCAGGGGAGTTTGCAGGCCATTTTTGAATACCAGACCATGATGACCATGCTCACGGGCCTGGACGTGGCCAACGCTTCGCTTTATGACGGCGCCACGGCCACGGCGGAGGCCGTTCTGCTTGCGGTGCGCAAATCAGGACGCCGCCGCGTGCTGCTGGCCGCCAACTTGCATCCCGAGTACGCGGCGGTCGTTCACGCCTACGTCCAGAACCTGCCCATTGAATTGCACACCGTGGCCGTCAATGAAAAGGACGGTCGGGTCGATGAACATGACCTGCGCGCCAAACTTGACGGGTCCACGGCCGCTTTTGTTTTCCAGTCGCCCAATTTCCTCGGAGTGGTCGAAGACAGTCGCGCCATCGCCGCGGCAGCGCACGCTCGGGAAGCTTTTGCCGTGCAGGTGGTATGCGAAGCCATGTCCCTGGCTTACCTCGTTCCGGCTGCCGACTGCGGAGTCGACCTGGTGGTGGGCGAGGCCCAAAGTTTCGGCCTGCCATTGGCTTTTGGCGGTCCCTACCTGGGGTTCATGACCGCGCGCGAGGAGTTCCTCAGGCAGATGCCGGGACGCCTGGTTGGACAAACCCTGGATCTGGAAGGGAAGCGGGGCTATGTCCTGACCCTTTCGACCCGGGAACAGCACATCAAGCGCGAAAAGGCGACCTCGAACATCTGCTCCAACGAAGCCTGGTGCGCCATGCGTGCCGGCATGTACCTGGCCGCCATGGGCAAAACCGGCCTGGCCAATGCTGCCAGGACCTGCCATTTTAATGCCGTCTATTTCGCGGCCGCCGCGGCCGCATTGAAACAGATCCAAGTCGTTTACCCGAAAAATTTTTACAACGAAGTACTGATCGAAGTGAAAAAAGGCTCGGCTGCCGATTTTCATGCTTCCTTGAAGAAGAAGGGCGTCCTGGCCGGCGTCCCCGTGTCCTGGTTCGACCCCAAGCAAAAGAACCGCCTGCTGCTCGCCTTCAGCGAGGTCCATGACCGCAAGGCCATCGACCGCCTGCTGGCGGCGATGGGAGAACGCTCATGACCGCCTTGCCCAAACTGATCTTTGAATTGAGCCGGGAAGGGAAGATCGGCTGCGGCTTGAATGAAGCCGATGTGCCGGCGGAAGCCGTCATCGACGCCTCTTTTCGTCGTACGGGCATCAGCGATTTTCCTGAAGTGTCCGAGGTGGAGATCGTCCGCCATTACATGGCCCTGGCCCGGCTGAATTATTCGGTCGACGCCGGCTTTTATCCGTTGGGATCGTGCACCATGAAATACAATCCCAAGATCAACGAGAAGTTGGCCGCAGCCGACGAATTGCAGGCCCATCCCTATGCGCCCCACGACCTGGTGCAGGGCAACCTGGAGATCATGGCCCGGTTGGAGGAATGGCTGGTGGCCCTGACCGGACTGGCCGGTTTTACCCTGACTCCGGCCGCCGGCGCCCATGGTGAATTCACCGGCATGCTGATCATCCGCAAATACCTGCAGGAAAAAGGCGACGCGCGCAAGGTGGTGCTGATTCCCGATTCGGCCCATGGCACCAATCCGGCTTCGGCCCATTTCGCCGGCTACGAGATCCGGGAGATTCCTTCCAATGCCCAGGGCATCATCGGCATCGAGGAACTGCGCGCCCACCTCAAACCCGACGTGGCCGCACTGATGATGACCAATCCCAACACCCTGGGAATCTTCGAGTCCAACATCAGCGCCATTGCCGAAGCGCTCCATGCCAATGGATCTTTGCTCTACATGGACGGCGCCAACCTGAATGCCCTGCTGGGTATTGTCCGCCCGGGAGACCTTGGCGTCGATGTCATGCATATTAACCTGCACAAGACCTTCGCCACTCCCCACGGTGGCGGCGGCCCGGGGTCGGGGCCGGTCGGGGTGGCCGCCCACCTGCTGCCCTTCCTGCCCGTGCCGCGGATCAAAAAAAGCAAGGACCGTTACGAAGTGGTTTACGATGATCCATGCAGCATCGGCAGGGTGAAGAATTTTTACGGCCAGTTCCTGGTCATGGTCCGGGCCCTGGCTTACCTGCTCGCCCTGGGCCGGGAAAACGTCCGCCGCGTGGCCGAAGACGCCGTATTGAATGCAAATTATCTTCGCAAAAGGCTGGAAGGATCTCTCGACCTGCCTTATCCGGCATCCTCCCTTCATGAAGTCGTTTTTTCCGACAAGGACCTGCCGGTCAAGACGCTGGACATCGCCAAGAGACTGCTGGATTACGGCATTCATCCTTTCACCATTTATTTTCCGCTCATCGTGCACGGGGCCATGATGATCGAACCGACCGAGACCGAGAGCAAAGAGACCCTTGACGAATTTGTCAGCGTCATGGGCACCATACTCCGCGAAGCCCGGGAAAATCCTGAGTTGCTGAGGCAGGCGCCCGTGCAGACGCCGGTGCGCCGCTTGGATGAAACGCTGGCCGCCCGCAAGCCGGTCTTGAAATGGAGCAGGGGAGAGAGCATTTGAGCGTTCAAAATGTCATTTTAAAACTTCAGGAGTTCTGGGCCGAAAGGGGCTGTTATATCGCCTCCGGCTATGACAGCGAGGTCGGGGCCGGGACCATGTCCCCGGACACATTTTTCCGGGTCTTAGGAAAAAAACCCTGGCAGGTGGCCTATTGGCAGCCGGCGCGCCGTCCCGACGACGGCCGCTACGGCCAGAATCCCAACCGGGTGCAGAAGCACAACCAGTTCCAGGTCATTCTCAAGCCCGTGCCCGTCGACGGGCAGCTGCTGTTCCTGGACAGTCTGATCTATCTCGGCGTCGATATCCGTATCCATGATATCAAATTCGATGATGACAACTGGGCATCGCCATCGCTGGGGGCCTGGGGAGTCGGCTGGCAGGTAATGTGCGACGGGTTGGAGATCACTCAGTTTACCTATTTCCAGCAGGCCGGCGGCATCGAGCTGAATCCCAATTCCCTGGAGATCACCTATGGCGTGGAGCGCCTGGCCATGTTCCTTGACGGCAAAAACAATCTTTATGAACTGGATTGGGGCAACAAAATTTCCTATGCCCACTTGAAACTCGAGGAAGAGCGGCAGTTTTCCATATACAATTTTGAACTGGCTGACATTGACATGCTGCGCGGGCTGTTTGTGCAGTACCAGAAGGAGGCCGAAAGACTTCTGGACCACAACCTGTTCCTGCCGGCTTATGACTACGTGCTGAAATGTTCCCATGCCTTCAACATCCTGGACGCGCGCAAGGCCATTTCCGTGGCCGAGCGCACGGCGCTGATGGGCATCATGCGCAACCTGGCGGCACGCATCGCCCAGAAATATGTCCTGCAGGCGGAAGGTGAAAACCATGGCTGATTTGCTTTTTGAATTGGGAGTCGAAGAGCTTCCGGCACTTGCCGTCAGCGGTATCCGCGATCAGTTGCGAGATCTTTTTCTGGCCCGGCTGGATCAGGATCAAATCGCCCATGGAAGCATCGAATGCGTGGCCAGCAACCGCCGCTTGATGGTGCATGTCCCCCAGATCCCCGAGAAAACGGTCAGCAAGGAAGAGACGGTGCTGGGTCCTGCCAAGCGCATCGCCTTGGACGATCGGGGACTGCCGACCGTGGCCCTGAAAAAATTCTGTGAATTCCAGAAGGTCAAGCTGACCGATGTGGTGGAGATTGATACCCCCAAGGGCAAATACCTGGGCATCAGCCGGGCCGGAGGCGGGAAGGACGTGGCCGCGCTGCTGGCGGCGGCGATCCCCGGCATCCTGGCCGGATTGACTTTCTCCAAGACCATGCTCTGGAATGATTCCCGGCAGCCCTTCATCCGGCCGGTCAAGAACATCCTGGTACTATTCAACAACAAGCTCCTGGATGTCGAGTTCGCGGGAGTGAAATCGAGCAACAAAGTGTTTGGCCACCTGCTTCTTTCCGACTCCTATTTTGAAGCAAATTCCTTCAAAGATTACATCCAGGGGCTGAGCAAGAACTTCATCATCCTCATGGAAGATGAGAGAAAAAGCAAAATTCTTACCGAGATCCTCGATGTTGAAGAAGAATTGGCATGCCAGGTAAAACTGGACGACGACATGCTGAATTACTACCTGTACGGCAATGAATACCCGGTGGTGTTCAGCGGCACTTTCGACGCCAAATACCTCCGCCTGCCGGCGGAGATCATCGCCACTTTCATGACCCATGAAAAGAAGCTGCTGCCGGTGGTCGACCGCGCCGGAAAACTGACCAACCATTTTGTCGGCGTGGCCAATATCCCCGACGAAAACAAAAAGGTCAGCCGCGGCAATGAAAAGGTCATCCAGGCTGCTTTCGAAGACGCCCAGTTTTTCTGGGAGATCGACCGCAAGGAAGACTTTTTCGCCCTGAAGCAGCTGCTGAAAAACGTCGTGTTTCAGAAAGAGTTGGGAACCTATTTTGAGAAAGTGGAGCGGCTGGCCTCCCTGGTGGATTTGCTGGTCAACGAGACCCAGCATGGGTCTTTGCGCGCAAAACTGCAGAAAGCGGCCTTCAATTGCAAAAACGATCTGCTGACCAAGATGGTGCGCGAATTCCCCTCCCTGCAGGGGATCATGGGTGGGCTGTACCTCCAGGCGGCCGGAGAGGATGAAACGGTCTGGAAGGCCATATACGGGCACTACCGGCCGCGCGGCCTGACGGATGAAAAATTGGCGGACCTTGGCGCGGGGATCCTTTCCGTCGCCGACCGCATGGACAACATCGCCGGTTTTATCGGCAAGGGCATCAAGATCTCCAGTTCCAAGGACCCCTACGGCATCCGCCGCGACGCCAATGCCGTCATCAAGATCATCATGGATCTGGAGCTTGACCTGGATTTGGCGCCGCTGATCCGTCTGGCGGCGCTCAATTTTGCCAAGAATGACGCGGACCTTGAACAGAACTGCAAGACCATCCGCGAATTGTTCGCCGCGCGATTGGAAAACTACCTGAAAGATTACCTGAAATACAGGTACGATGTGGTCAACGCGGTAATGGGCCAGGATACCCTGCTCATCCGTGACAAGTTCCTGAAAGCGCAGGCGGTCGCCAAGCTGGTCGATTCCGGGATGATTGAGCCGCTGGCGGCCCTGCACCGGCGCTTGAAAAACATCTGCAGCGACTCCGAGCGCTGCAATTTTTCCGAGGGGTTGCTCAAGGAGAAGGAAGAAAAAATTCTTTCGGATGTCTTCAAGGAATCCAAATCGCGCATCGACGGCCTGATCATGAAGAAGAATTTTCTGCAGGCCAGTTCGGAGATCCTGGAGATGAAACCGATCATCGACCGTTTTTTTGAGAAGATTCTGGTGATGGACAAAAACGTTCCTCTGCGCAACAATCGCATCGCCTTGCTGCAGCACATTGATGAACTGCTGTCCGCCGTGGCCGATTTTTCATTGCTTGTCGAGATTAAACCAGGAGGAAAAACATGAAGGATATACTGAGCGAGAACTTGCGCAACGTGGCCTTGGTCGGCCATGGTCATAGCGGAAAAACCACTCTGGTATCGGCCTTGCTATACAACACCAAGATGGTAAACCGTTTGGGGAAAGTGGACCAGGGGAACACGGTCACCGATTTCGACGAAGAAGAGATCGCCCGCAAGATCTCCATCCAGGCTTCGCTGGCCTATGCCTATAAAGACAAGTTCAAGATCAACCTGCTCGACACCCCGGGCTTCGCCAATTTTGTCTGGGAAACCATGGTGGCGCTGCAGGCCGTTGAAACCGGCGTCATGGTGATCTCCGCCCAGGACGGCGTCCAGGTGCAGACCGAAAAGATATTCGACGGCATGGCCGAGATGGGCAAACCGCTACTGTTCGTGGTCAATAAAATGGGCAAGGAGCTGGTCGACTTCGACAAGGTTTTTGAATCCCTGGTCGCTTCTTTCGGCAAGAACGTGGTCGCCGTCCAGGTGCCCATCGGCCAGGGGCCCGAATTCAGCGGCCTGGTGGATATCATCGATATGAAGGCCTATCAATTCGGCAGCGATGACAAGAACGAGAGCAAGGAGATACCCATCCCCGAGGCTCTGAAGGACGAAGTCGGCCTGCGCCGCGAAGCGTTGCTGGAAAAGATCGCCGAAAACGACGAGAAACTGATGGAAAAATATTTCGCCGCGGGCATCCTGACTCCTGAGGAGATTTGCGCCGGCTTGAAGAACGCCTTGATCCAGCGCAATATCTTCCCGGTGCTGGTCAGCGACGCTCTCGGCAACCACGGCGTCCAGCAACTGCTGGACTTTGTTGTCGCCTACTGCCCGGCTCCCATTGAGGTTCCCGCCGCCGTCGCCCGCAACGGCAGCCCGGTTAAGACCGGTAAGGCCGCCCCTTTCGCCGGCCTCGTCTTCAAGACCATCTCCGATCCCTTTACCGGGAAGATCTCGCTAGTGCGCGTCGTTTCCGGGACCTTCAAGCCCGATACGTTCTACTACAATTCCAACAAGGAGGTCGAGGAACGCGTGGCCGGCCTCTTCCTTCTGCAGGGCAAGGCCCAGGAGCCGGCGGGCGAGGTGCAGGCCGGCGATATCGCTGTGGTGGCCAAGCTGAAGGAGACCCAGACCGGCGACACCCTGTCGACCAAGGCCGAAAAGGTCCTGCTGCCCGCGATCACTTTTCCCGCCCCTTCCATCTCTTTCGCCATTGAGCCCAAAGCCCGCGGCGATGAAGGCAAGATCTCCAATGCCCTGCAGCGCATCATGGAGGAGGACCCCACCATCAAGATGCTGCGCGATCCGCAGACCAAGGAGCTGGTCATCTCCGGCAACGGCCAGCTGCACGTCGAGCTGGTGGTCAATAAGCTGAAGCGCAAGTACGGCGTGGAAGTGATGATGAAAGCGCCCAAGATCGCCTTCCGCGAGACCGTGCTGGGCAAGTCGGACGTGGAGAAGAAATATAAAAAGCAGAGCGGCGGCCGCGGCCAGTACGGCCACGTGCTGATCCGCATGGAACCTCTGCGCGGGGGGGACTTCGAGTTCGTCAACGCCCTGACCGGCATGTCCATCCCGCGCAACTTTGTGCCGGCCATCGAAAAGGGTATCATCGAGGCCAAGAACACCGGCGTTCTTGCCGGCTACCCGGTCGTCGGCTTCAAGGTGGAATTGTACGACGGGAGCCACCACGAGGTGGACTCGTCCGATATGGCCTTCAAGATGGCCGCGTCCATGGCCTTCAAGCTGGCCATGAAGGCGGCCAAGCCCACCATCCTCGAGCCGGTGATGAAGGTGGAAGTGGTCATCCCCGAGGAATTCATGGGCGAGATCAACGGCAACCTCAGCGGCCGGCGCGGCAAGATCCAGGGCATGGAGATCAAGGGCAAGAACCACGTGGTCAAGGCCATGGTGCCCATGTCGGAAATGCTCGACTTCGAGCCGACCCTGACCTCGATCACCGGCGGCCGCGGCAGCTTCTTCATGGAGTTCTCCCACTACGAGGACGTGCCGGGCCACCTGCAGAAAAAGATCATCGACGAGGCGGTCAAGGAAGGCCGGGTCAAGGAAGAGGAAGAATAAGAAAGTGTTCGTGATAGTGTTCTTGTGTTAGTCGAAGCAATTTAGCGAACCAAAGTAAAGAACCAGGCAAGGCAGGGGACGCCGATACGCGTTCCCTGCGTTCCCTGCCAGTTGACAATCGTCGCCGAGTTTTATATAAATAATCCACCATGAAAATACTAGGCATCGTCTTTACCATCGAGTTCCTGTGGACCCTGGCCGGCATCCTGCTGATCTTCGTCGAGCTGATCTATCCGCACTTCGTGCTGGCCTTTTTCGGCGGCGGGGCGCTGGTCACGGCGCTGGCCACGGCACTGGGCCTGACCCCGGGATTGGCCTCGCAACTGGCCGTATTCATCGTCTCCTCGCTGTTGCTGCTTTTCCTGCTGCGGCGCTACCTGAAAAAGACGCTGACCGGTAACATGAAGGACAGCGACGACCAGCAGCCCTTCGACCTGGACATCGGCAAGATCGTGACCGTGGTCAGGGACATCGACCCGCACCGCGGCAAAGGCAAGGTCAAGTACCTGGGCACCCACTGGGACGCCATGGCCGATGAGTTCATCCCCGAAGGGGAAAGCGTGCGCATCACCGGCGGCAGCAACCTGACCCTGCGCGTGGAAAAGGTCAAAAAGGAGAAATAGCATGAACCCGACCGTCATCATCATGGCCGTATTGGCCTTCTTCGTATTTATTACCATCCTCAAGACCGCAGTGGTGGTTCCCAACCAGGTGGTCTACGTCATCGAGCGCCTGGGCAAGTATTCGCGCACCCTGGGCGCCGGCTTCCACGTCCTGGTGCCCTTCATCGACCGCGTCGCCTACCGCCACATCCTGAAGGAGCAGGCCATGGATGTGCCGCCGCAGAACTGCATCACCAAGGACAACATCTCGGTGGAGATCGACGGCATCCTCTACATGCGCGTCATCGATCCGGTCAAGGCCAGCTACGGCATCATGGATTACCGCTTCGCCATCGTGCAGCTGGCGCAGACGACCATGCGCTCGGAGATCGGCAAGATCGAGCTGGACCGCACCTTCGAATCGCGCGAAAACGTCAATATTTCCATCGTCAACTCCATCGACGAGGCGTCCGCCCCCTGGGGCATCAAACTGACCCGCTATGAGATCAAGAACATCGAGCCGCCGCAGACCATCCGTGAGGCCATGGAAAAGCAGATGCGGGCCGAGCGGGTCAAGCGCGAACAGATCGCCCTCTCCGAAGGCGACAAGCAGGCCAAGATCAACCGCGCCGAAGGCGACAAGCAGGAGGCGATCAAAAAGTCGGAAGGCGAGCGCATCCGCATGGAAAATGAAGCGCTGGGGCGGGCGGCCGCCATATTCGAAGTGGCCAAGGCAACGGCACAGGGGCTCGGCGAGATCGCCAGGGCCATCAACCAGCCCAACGGCAAGGATGCCGTTTCGCTGCGCATCGCCACCGACTGGATCCAGTCGTTCGCCCATTTGGCCAAGACCAATAATTCCATGATCATTCCCGCCGACGTGACCGACCTGGCCAGCGTCACCGGAATTTTAAAGAATGCTTTTGATTTTGCCGGGAAAAAGGGAAAGCAGGAATAGAATTTTTATAAAAATGAATTGAAAGAAGGACGGGTCGCGACCCGCCCCTACATGCAGAACAAGCGATCATGAAATTATCTGATTTTGATTTCGTTTTACCGCAAGAGTGCATCGCCCGTTTCCCGGCCGACCGCCGCGACGGCTCGAAGCTGATGGTGGTTAACCGGGGCAGCGGCGAAATCTCCCATCTTCATTTTTCCGATCTGCCCGGGTTGCTGGAGGCTGGGGATTTCCTGGTCATGAACAATACGCGCGTGCGTCCCGCCCGCCTGATCGGACAAATCCGCGGCAAGGCGGCGGAGATGCTTATCGTCAGGGATCTCGGCGGGCGAAAACTGGAAGTCCTCTGCCAGCCGGCCGCCCATTTCCGGCCCGGGGCGTTTTTCACCGGCCCGGACGGGCTGCAGGCCGAAGTGCTGCAGACAGGCGAGAGGGGAAGGCGCCTTCTGCTTTTCAATCGCGAATACGAGCGGGTGCTCGAACAGGGCTACGCGCCGCTGCCGCCCTACATCAAGCGCAAGGCCGGCGAGGCCGGCCGCTGCCGCGATTTTGATCTTGAGCGCTACCAGACTGTGTACGCCCGCCATCCCGGTTCCATCGCCGCTCCCACCGCCGGACTGCACTTCACCACGGAAATCCTGGCGAGCATCCGCGAAAAAAATCCCTTG
>JADFDP010000030.1 GCA_018262835.1 Candidatus Aminicenantota bacterium | reverse complement strand
TGATGGAGAAAAAAAAGTCATTTCAATCCTGATCGGGGATTCACCGGAATTCGAATAGGTTCGCCCAGCCCGACGGATCGTGCGCAGAGCGGTTTTTTATTTAAGGAATCCCAGAAGCCCGGTGGAAAATAACGGGACGTAGGTAATCAAGAGAACCGCCACCAGCTGTATCAGCAGAAACGGGAAAACATCCTTATATATTTTCCCGATCGGTTCATTAAATGTGTATGAGGCCAGATAAAGGTTCAAGCCGACGGGAGGTGTTAGGTAGCCCAATTCCATGTTGGCGAGAAAAATGATCCCCAAATGCACCGGATGGATGCCGAATAAATTCCCCAGGGGAATGATCAGGGGAACCACGACCAAAATGGCGGAGAAAATATCCATGAAGCATCCTGTAATCAACAGGGCGATATTCAGAAGCAGAAGAAACACATATTTGGAATGGATGGTGTTCTGCACCCAGGCTGTCAGCTGCATGGGGATTTCCGCGTCCACGATAAAATAGGAAAGCCCTTTGGCCAGGGCAAGTATCGCGAGAACGCCACCGATGATCGGCATGCATTTGAGCAATACTCGGGGCAATTCCCCGAATTTTATGTCTTTTTGTATAAAAACCTCGACGATCAGAGCATACAAAACGGCGACCGCACCGCTCTCCACCAGGGTGGTAATCCCGCCGAAATAACCCCCCACGATGATCATGGGCAAAAGAATCTCCCAGAAAGAGTTCTTGACGGCGGCATAAGCTTCTTTGAATACAAAGCGTTCCCGTTGGATTTTATTTTTTGAAGCGTATATTATTCCAAACAAAACCATGGCCAGTACCATGATGATTCCGGGCACGATCCCGCCCACGAACATATCCTTTATGCTGGTTTGCGCTGTCACCCCGTAAATGATGACCGGCAGGCTGGGCGGAAAGAGCAAACCGATGCTCCCGGTCGCGGTAAGCAGTCCGCTGCTGAAGCTTTTCTTATATTGGCCGTTGATCAGTACGTAAGACAGCAGTCCGCCCACGGCCAGAATGGTGACTCCCGAGGCGCCGGTAAAAGTGGTAAAAAATGTACAGACCAGGATGGCCATAATGGCCAGGCCGCCGGGGAACCAGGAAAAAAAAGCTTTGAAAAGCCTGACGAACCTTTCTCCGGCCTTGCTTTCGGAAAGAATAAAACCGGTGAAAGTGAAAAGGGGGATGGCGGGGATGGAATGGCTGATCAACAGCGAATAGGCTTCGTTGGCAATGACCTCCAGGGGCTGGCCGGAATGGGCAAACAGCATGTAGGCAATTCCTCCCAGCACGACAAATATCGGGACGCCGGCAAGGGCCGCAAATATTAAAAGTACGATGACCGGCGTGGCCAGGTGCATCCCGATCTGGCTATATATCGGAAGCAGGGAAGCGAAAAATTTGGCCCCGGACGGAACCAGGACCTGGGCAATGTTGGCCAGGGCGCCCCAGGCCAGAATGGTGCCGCAGACAAATCCCAGGACAGGAATGACTTTGCTCCACGTTTTGCCGGGAGCCTGCCGGGCAAAGCGGAAAGCCATCAACGCGTAGCCCAGCGGCATGATCATGACGATCCAGCGCAATGGGAAAACGGCGATCTTTTCGCTGGCGTCGAACGCATTCAATAAAAATGACATGGAACACCAAGCGAAAGCCGTGCAAAAGGTCGCGTTAAGAAGCGCATTGACAATGTGGATACGGCCAAAAACCCGCGGCGTGAATTTCAGGTTGAGCGTGAGGGACAGATGCCTTTTTTCCCTTGCGGTGATGGCCGCGCCGACAAAAGCCAGGATCAAAACCAGATGGTGGATATACTCGGTGGAATTCCTGATGCCGGTATGAAAAAATTTTCTGGCGACGACTTCCATAAAAGGGAAAAGCGCCAGCAGGAGAATTGATAAAAATGCCAGGATATCTTCCCATCCTCTCCCGAAATTCACAAGTTTTTTACTCTGCATACTTCATTCGATATTCCTGCAGTATTTGCAGCATTTTTTCATAGATTTCCCTTTTAAAGACCTTGCCGATCAATTCATCCATGCCCTTGTTGGCGGCTTCCTTCCATTTGGACAGGCTGTCTGCCGGCGCCTCGTGGATGATCAGGCCGTTTTTTTTCATGGAATCCAGCGCTTTCTTTTCCAGGGAATCGGTTTCCCCGGCCAATTTTGCCGAAACTCTTTTTACCACTTCCAACATGGGTTGTATGAAGTTTTCCGGGATTCTTTCCCAAATCTTGTCCACGATCACCATGCCGCCCACCAGGGGGGCAATTTTCAGTGAGCACATATGGGGAGCGAGAGGGAAATACTGGCCGGAACCCGCCACTAGCGGCGGGAGATAGAAGGCGTCGACCATACCGCTTTGCAGCGCCATCATCAGGTCCTTCAGGTCGTTGGGAACAATGTTGTAGCCCGATTTTTTCCAGGCCTGCTCCATGGCCGGCTCGCCGGTGCTGAATGCCAATTTCTGTTTTTTCAGATCCTGGGGATACAAGACCGCAGTTTTTGAAAAGAAATTCAGCCAGCCGCTCATGGTCCAGATAATGACTTTAAATCCTTTTTCCTGGATTTGTTTTTCAAGGATCGGGTTCAGCCGCTCCAAGACATATGCCATTTCCTTTTCAGAATGAAACATGAACGGTGTAGTGAGGACAAAGGCGTCGGGCTCGATTTTGATCAGCCCAATATTGGTCAGAACTGCGCCGCCAAGTATTCCCACTTTCATTTTGCGGATCATGTCTTCTTCGTTTCCAGCGATGCCCCCCGGATAAATTTTCAGTTTAACCTGGCCCTTGGTTATTGTTTCCCATTCGCGGGCGATCTCTTTCAAGGCGTCGTTCCAAGGAGAACGGTCCGGGGCGATACTGCCGATTTTGATTACCTGCGCTTCAAGAATCCAGGGCAAAAAAAACAGAACGACAAGTACTTTGATCCATTTCATGATCCTTTCTCCTCATTATTGTTATCCGCTTCTTCGCCTTCCAAAAAATAATCATCGGCGTGCTCCAGCAGCCATTGGGCTTTGCGCTGGTTCAGGATGTTCACCAGACGGTTTTCCTGGGCCGCTTCGGGATCGATCGCCAGGGCCTTTTTTAAAAGTTCCTTGAATTCCTTAAGATTTTGCTCCTTGACGGCCACGGTCGTGGCCAGCGATAAATAGGGCGTGGACGACTTGCCGCCGGAAACGGCGAGGGCCCGAGCAAAATGTTCGCGGGCTTTGTTCAGGTTCCCGCCCATGTATTCAGGCAGGGATCCGAAATACAGAATGTAAAATTCGTGGATGGCGCCTGTGGCGTAATCCCTGTCAAGATTCAATACCCGGTCCATCAGTTTCTCGGCGGCTGGCAGGGTCATGCCCAGATCCATGTCGAAGGGGTCGATGGCGTATGCCCCCAGCCAGCCGGCTCCAGCCCAATAAAGAGCAGGTGCATCTTTCCTGGTTGTGTGGGCCAAAGCTTTTTCAAAGTCTCTTTTTCGCAAATCTTCGCGCAATCCTGGAAATTTATTTTCCAGGCCGGTGAGTATGATGTCGCGGCCCCGTAAATACAAATTTTTGGCACGCTTAAAAACAAATTCCTGTTTTTTGTATTCGGCTTCGGGGAGCATGACGGCCGGGGTCTGCAAAAAAGCATTGGCGTACATGATATACAGGCTTCCCGTCTGCAGTCGCAATCCCTGGTGGCCCGGGTTGGCGGCCAGCAGGGATTCATACATTTTGATGGCAAAGGGCAGCGCGTCGCCGACCAGTTCGGGGTCATTGTCTCCGGTAAATACCGTTCCCGAAGTTTTGCCCGTCAAAGCATTGGCCACCTGATTCATGGCGATTTTTTTTATTGAGCAGGCCGGGAGAAAAAACAATGCCGTGAGCATGACAAAGTGAATTGGGGAAAAAGATTTTTTCATTCTGCTTTTCTCCAAAGGGATTATACGTATTATATTATATTTCCGGCTCGGCCGTAAGCATGATTTAAAAAAAAACGTTTTTTTTCAGAATATTGAAATGGTGATCCTGAGATTGCGAAACAGCTTTTTTTTAAAATAGAACCCATTTCCCGGTAATTGACCAAGAAGTTAAAAAAGGATACAATCACTCAATCAAAGCCAATGAGTGAAAAATTGGAACTGCATCAGAATATTTTCAAATTGAAAAAAGAGAAAAACGCCATCATTTTGTCCCATAATTACCAGATCGAGGAAGTCCAGCTTGCCGCTGATTTCCTGGGTGATTCCCTGGAGTTGAGCCGGAAGGCGGCTGGATTAAGCCAGGCCATGATTGTTTTTGCCGGTGTGAAATTCATGGCGGAAACGGCCAAAATTCTGGCGCCGGAAAAGAAAGTCCTTCTCCCGCGACTCGATGCCGGCTGCCCCATGGCCGATATGATCACCGTGGACGAACTTCGCGAAATGAAATCCCGGCATCCCGGGGCAATGGTTGTCACCTACGTGAATTCCTCCGTCGAGATCAAGGCGGAAAGCGATGTTTGTTGCACTTCGGCCAATGCCGTCCATGTCGTAGAGAACCTTCCGGCCAAAGAAATCATTTTCATCCCGGATCAGAACCTGGGGAGCTATGTGCAGAAATTGGTCCCGGCCAAGAAAGTGATTTTGTTTGAGGGTTTCTGTTATGTCCATCACCGCATAAAAAAAGAAGAGATTGGGGCAATGCGGGCCCGATATCCACGGGCGAGAGTGATTGTGCATCCGGAAGTGCGTCCGGAGGTGAGGGAGGTCGCCGATGAGGTCCTTTCCACCAGCGGCATGTTGAACTATGTCAAAAACTCTCCGGCGCACGAGTTCATCGTTGCCACGGAACAGGGCTTGCTGCAAAGAATGAAAAGAGAAAATCCCAGCAAGGAATTTTTCCCGGCTGGAGCCCCAAAAATCTGCAGCAACATGAAGCGTACCACCCTCATGGACATTTACGATTCTCTCCAGGAAGAGAAATATGTGATTGAAATGGATCCTGCGATCAGCAAAAGAGCTGGCCAGGCGCTGCGTGAAATGCTAAAATACGGGTAAGGAGCCATCATGGAACTGAAGGAAAAAGTCGCGGCCGTGATTGAAAAAGTCCGGCCGGCCCTGCAGGGAGACGGGGGTGATATTGAATTGGTTGAGGTGTTGGCTGAAGACAAGGCGGTTTTGGTGCGGCTCAAGGGGGCTTGCTTTGGCTGTCCGATGAGCACATATACCATTAAGGGTTATGTGGAACAAGTGATGAAAGAAGAAATTCCCGAAATCAAAGAAGTCCGTTTGGTTAAATAAGTGCGAGTTTGACAATGAGGCCGAATTCGCCTCCTCTCCTCCGGGTCAACAATTTATAAATTGAATTTCTCCCGTTGCCGTTTGTTTTCCATTGTTTTTTTGATGTTTTTAACCGGCGCGGCAGAAAAAAAGATTTTGCGCATTGCTTGTTTCGATTTCCCTTCTTCGTTCAATCCGGTTTATGCAACCAGCGAGACCGCCCAAGCGGTAATGAACAAAATTTACCAGTCGCTTTTTTATTTTGATCACCAGGGAGAGATCCGCCCGGAATTGGTCGCTGCGTTTTCGCTGGATGAGGAGCGGCTGGAAATTTCGCTTACACTGAAAAAAGGGGCGCGTTTTGCCGATGGTTCGGTTTTGAACAGCCGGGACATTGTCGCCACGGTGGCGTTACTGAAAAATCCCCTTTTTGAATATCCCTATCTGACGGATCTGGATTTTTTGCAAAAAATTGAAGCGATTGACCCGCAGAACTTGCGCTTAAAACTGAAAGGGAGATTCGCTTCCTGGAAAAACTATCTGACTTTCAAGATATTGAATGCCGCCGAAATCCAGTCTTTGGATCCGGAAAAATTCAGGCGGCATGTCCCCATGGGAAGCGGTCCTTTCCGGTTGGCTCGCCTCGATGAGCCCGGGGGATTCGAACTTTGGGCAAATCCTTTCTGGGCGCAGGGCGGCCTATTTGCGAAGGTCCGCTATTCCATATTGCGCGACTCCCGGCAAGCCCCCTTGAAGCTGCTGAATGATGAGATTGACGCGGTTGAAATTCAGAGTGATGACGCCAAAACATTTTTGCATTTGCCTAAATGGCAAAAACATTTCCGCCTGCTGAAATACATGAAATTCGGCTTTACGTATCTCGTGTTTAATTTGCGGAATTCCAAGATCAACAGAAACGTGCAACGGATTTTTTACAACCGTTTGCTGGCAACCCGTTTTTTGGACGATTTCCTGCAGGGCACCGGCGAGAAGGTCTTTTCACCGTTCCTGTATTTGAGCGCAGAGAAGCGTCCGCAACCGTTTTCAACTATCGCCTTGTCCGCGTCCCGCAAGCTGAAAATTCTAACCAACAGTGAATCGGTCGTGCGCAAGCAGCTGGTCCTGTTTTTGTGCGAGGAGATGAAGGCCTTCCGCATCGAGCTGCAGCCTGTTTTTGTCGAATACCAGACATTTTTGAAATATTTGAAACAGGGAAATTTTGACCTGGCCGTTTCCGCATTTCTCCTGGACATGGACTGGAACATGAAGGACATTCTGTCCAGTCCCGGCTACTTCAATTATGCCGGCTTCTCCGAGCCGAAGATGGACGCCCTCCTGGAAGAAGGCTTGCGGGAGATGGACCCGGAGAGGCGCCGGCTGATTTACGGCCGCGCCCATGCCCTGTGGCTGGAATCGCTGCCCCTGATCCCGCTCTTCAACCTGAATTACTACATGGGGATTTCGCGCGCGATCAAGGTGCCCAAGGACCGTTTCAACGTGATCGGTTCGAGCGGAGACTTTTTCTACAATCTTCAGGATTGGCAGCTCAGGCCTTTTTTTTAAACACCCCCCGGCAGCAAATCCCCAGAGTAAGAAAAAAACAAATATAGGGAAAAACATAACCCCAACGGCTGAATATGGTTTTATGTTTCAGGTATTGAAACGAAGCCATGAACTTGTCGGCCTTGTGCAGTGGAGATTGATAGATAATGCGGCCGGCCGGATCGACCAATGCTGAAATCCCGTTGGAGGTCGAACGCAGCAGAAAACGGCGATTTTCTATGCTGCGGAAAACCGCCATGGCCAAATGCTGGTACGGCGCCGATGAATTCCCGAACCAGGAATCATTGGATAGGGTCACGATCGCTTCGCCGCCCTGGGCGATCAAGGTGCGGACCAATTCCGGGTAGATGATTTCGTAACAGATTGGCGTCGACAGCCGATGCCCGCCCAAATCCAGGTTGCGGAGTTCCCCCCCCGGGGTGAAGTCCCCGATCTCGTCGGTGATTTTTTTGACGAAAAAAAGCCAGCGCCGGAAAAGCACGTATTCCCCGAAGGGGGTCAAACGTACTTTGTCATACTTTTCAATTGTTCCGCTTTTGAAAAGCATTACGGAATTGTAGACTTTTCCCGCGCCCTGATAATCGGTGAAGCCCGCCAGCAGCGGCAGGCGGCTCTGGCTGAAAGAAAGAAATTGCTCTTTGAAATATGGGGTCTGCAGAGGATAGATCGGGACGGTGAATTCCGGCCAGATCGCGAATTCCGCCCCGCTTTTTTTCAATTGCAGCGAAGATTCGAAAAGCGTTTCCAGTACTGCTTTGATCTGGGCAAAATCAAAAACTTGGTCATGGTTGCTGTTGGGTTGGATGATCCCGGCGTGGTGGAAGGGGATCTTGGCGGTTCGGATCGAGTGGCTTTTACAAAGCCAAAAGCCGCCGGCATGAACGGCAAAAAAAACAGCCAGCAGCGCAAACAAAATATTTTTCCCCCTTGTTTTCCACAGCCTGAATAGCAGGACATTGATGCCAATGATTAAAAAAGAAACCAAATGGATGCCGCCTATTTCGGACCATTGTGAAAAATAGATGTTTTTGTATTGGGAATAGCCGGCCAGGCACCAGGGAAAACCGCTGAAAATTTTCTCGATGGCCAGATCCTTGGCGATCCAGATGGTCGGGATCCAAAAGATCGCAGCGCGATCCGGTCCGTCATTGCAGAATTTTCCGATCAACATGCCGGCCAAGCCGGAATAAATGGACAGGTATGCGGCCAGGGCGATCAGGCCGACCATGCCCAATATCCAGCTTGCGCCGCCGTATTTGACCATCACCCGGGGGATCCAGTACAAAATGATCAAATAGGATACAAATGAAAAACAAAAAAATATCCGGAACTGCGCCAAAGGTTGCTTGTTTTCAATGGCCCGGAGCAGGGGCAGCAAAAACACGAAGGCCAGAAAGGAAAATTGCGCTTTCGGGAAAGCCAGGGCGTAGGCGCTGCCCGCAGTCAGCCACAGCAGAAAAGCATTGGATTTCAGCGCGCTTTTTTGATGGCGAATGTCGCTTTCTCCAGGTTCTCCAATTTGGCTTTTTCCTTCTGGGCATCAGCCATGCTGACAAAACTCCCGACCTGGACGGTATGCAGTTTTTTCTGATGGATGGTTTCCACGATGATCGCTGTTTGATAACCGCGGCTGGAGAACCTGTTGCTGCATTTCTGGGCATTGGCAAAATCGGCAAAGGCGCCCACCTGGATGGTATAGTTTTGATCCGAGAACATGCTTTTTTTGCTGGAAGGCGGTTGTTCTTTTTCCAATTGCGCTCGATGAAGTTTCATTTCTTCAGGTATGGTTTGCTTGGCGCCCGTGCTTTCATTCGTGGATTTGATGGGTTTTTCATCGACGATATTCAACTCTTCCGGATTGCCGGCGGTGTCAGCCTGGTTTTGCTCGTTGGCCATAATGGTCAGCGGATTTCCCCGGCGCTGGCCGGCCTGGTAGCCCATGTAGAAAAGAAAGATGCCGATGGCGATGACGGCGACGAGAAAGATGACGATATGCAGGAAAGTGATCTTGAATTCGAAGTAAGTCTTTTCCATTTATTTTTTTTCGAAAAGTCCTTTCATCAGGTCAATGGGCATGGGGAAGACGATGGTGGAAGAATTTTCCGCGCCGATCTCGACCAGCGTCTGCAGGTAGCGCAACTGGATGGTCGAGGGGTTCTGCGACAAGGTGTTGGCCGCTTCCAGGAGCTTGGCCGACGCCTGCTGTTCGCCTTCGGCGTGGATGATCTTGGCCCGCCGCTCCCTTTCGGCTTCGGCCTGCTTGGCCATGGCGCGCTGCATTTCCTGGGGCAGGTCGACGTGCTTGATCTCCACCATGGAGACCTTGATTCCCCAGGGATCGGTGTGCTCGTCGATGATCGTCTGCAGGCGTGAATTCAACTTGTCGCGCTCGGAAAGGAGCTCGTCCAGCTCGGCCTGGCCCAGGACCGAGCGCAGCGTTGTCTGCGAGAGCTGTGAGGTGGCGTAGAGGTAGTCCTGGACCTCGATGACCGCCTTCTTGGGTTCGACCACGCGGAAGTAGACCACGGCGTTGACCTTGACCGAGACGTTGTCGCGGGTGATGACGTCCTGGGGCGGGACGTCGAGCACGATGGTGCGCAGGCCGATGCGGACCAGCTTGTCGATGGGGGAAAGGACAAGGATCAACCCCGGTCCTTTGGGCTGCTCGAGCACGCGGCCCAGGCGGAAAACAACTCCCCGCTCGTATTCCTTTAAAACTTTGATCCAGTTCAAAATAAAAAATATGACAACCACCGCCACAACGAGCAGCGGATTGAAAAAAGCGCCTGTCTGCATTTTATCCTCCTGATTTTTTTACTTTTAACAACAAATTTTCCATGGCTTCCACTTCGATTTTACTGCCGGCCGGGATCAGGCCGTCGGCCACCGCGTTCCACCATTCGCCGTGAACAAAAACCTTACCCTGGTGGTTGTCGATATCGGTCTTGGCTACTCCGCCTTCACCGATGATCCCTTCCCGGCCCGTTTCCCTTCTTTTTTTCATGGCCTGGATGACCTTCAAGGTCAGGAAAAGGAAAATGCAGCCGAAACACACGGCAAAAGTTATGATGATGGGCATGGCCGGCCTCATTTCCGGGATCGGCGAATTGATCAGCATGATCGATCCCAAAACAAACGAAACAATACCCCCGACTCCCAGCATGCCGAATCCCTGGATCTTGATCTCGGCGATAAAAAAGCCAATGGAAAGCAGAATGAGAAACAACCCGATATAGTTGATGGGCAGGATCTGAAAGGCTAAAAAAGCCAGTAACAGCGAAATGCCGCCGAGAATGCCGGGGATGACCACTCCGGGATGGGTGAATTCGATAAAAAGACCGATCAAGCCGAATATCAGTAGAAAATAGGCCAGATTGGGGTTGGTGATCGTGCGCAGGAATTTCTGTCTCTCGGTCATTTCCAGAAAAATGATTTTTTCATTTTGCAGGTTCAGGGTGGTCTGGCGATCGTTGGCCAGGGTAAGCGTTCTGCCGTGCAAGCGCTCGACAAGATTCCGGGTATCGGCGGCGATCAGGTCGATCAGCCCGCTTTTCAGGCATTCTTCCGCGGTATAAGACTGGCTTTCACGCACGGCTTTTTCCGCCATATCCATATTGCGCTGGCGGTTTTTGGCCAGGGTTTTAATATAGGAAGCCGCATCGTTGGTGATTTTTTCCTTCATGGTCTTTTCGATGTCGCTGCCGGTGACCGAAACCGGATGGGCGGCACCCGTATTGGTGCCTGGGGCCATGGCGGCGATATCGGCGGCCAGCAAGATGAAAAATCCGGCTGAAGCGGCACGCGCCCCTTTGGGGGAAACATAAACTGCGACGGGGATCTCCGCATTCATCATGGCCTTGATGATGATGCGCATGGAGGAGTCATAACCCCCCGGGGTGTCGGTTTCAATGATGACCAGGCGTGCGTTGCCGGCTTTGCGGATATTCTGAAAGGAATGCACGGCATATTCTTCGAGCAGCGAATCGATCGGCCCCTCGAAGCGCAGGGTATATATCTCGGCGTGCAGCCAAAAAGGAAGGGTAATCAAAAAGAGTGCGAACGCCTTTTTCATTGCCTAAAGTATAGATGAACGGTCGGGAAAAATCAAATTGTCAAGGGAGGCAGCTGCCGGGGTAATGGTCTGGTTTTCGGGCTCTAGATATGGATCGAGAAACCGGAAATTTCACCCATGGCTTCCCACAGGTTCTCGCTCAAGGTCGGGTGGACAAAGACAAGATCCTTGAATTCGTCGCATTTGAGCCTGCGGGTCACGGCATAGGTCAGCAGGGGCAGGAGCTCGCCGGCCTCGGCGCCGACGATATGGGCGCCAAGGATCGTATTGTCTTCTGCAGCGATCACCTTGACCAACCCCACTTTTTCATCGATGGCATTGGCCCGCGATCCGGCGGCATAGGGGAAGCGTCCGATCTTGATCTTCAGATTGTCTTTCAGCGCCTGGCTTTCGCTGACCCCCACCGTGGCCACTTCGGGGAAAGTGAAAATCGCGGCCGGCCAGGGGCTGTGGAGCACCGGCTTACCGCTGGCGATGAAATCCACGATGGCCATGGCCTGATGGGAAGCCTTGTGGGCCAAAAGCGGCGGGCCGATCACGTCACCGCAGGCAAAAATCTCAGGCAGCGAGGTTTGCAGGTTTTCTGAAACCGGAATGAATCCCTTTGCATCGAAACGGAATTTTAGGCTTTCCGCGAACAATCCCGCGCTGTTGGGGATACGGCCCACGGCCAGCAGCACCTTGCTGAAACCTTCTTGCCATTCCTTGTCCCCTTTTTTGAAATCCAGGCCGACCTTTTCGCCAATGCGGGGATTGCTTATGGCCGTGGCGGTGTGGATGGTGATGTTTTGCTTGATCAGTTCGTTTTTGAGGATATGGGCGATCTCCTGATCCGTTCCCGGTACAATGGTTTCCATGATCTCCACCACCGTAACCTTGCTGCCCAGGTAGTTATAGATCAAGGCCCACTCCAGGCCCACGGCTCCTGCGCCGACGACCAGCATGCTCTCGGGAATGGATTCCAGTTTCAGCAGCTCATCGGAACTGACGACCCATTGCCCATCCCGCTTTAAAAAGGGAAGTTCGGCCGGCAAGGAACCGGTGGCGATGACAATATGGCTGGCGGTTATTTCCTTTTGGCCGTCAATGCCGATGGTGTTGGCCGCGACGACCTGGGCCTTGCCTTTGAATAAGTGCACGTTGTTCTGCTTGAACAGAAGTTCGATTCCTCGGGTTTGCTTGCTTACGATGCGCGTTTTGCGGCGAAGGATCTCATCAAGGGAAACCTGGAATTTTTCCACCCGCACGCCGATCTTCGCGAAGTCATTGATCTGCTTGATGGCTTTGACCGAATGTAAAATGGCTTTGGTCGGGATACAGCCCCTCTGCAGGCAGGTTCCGCCCAGCTGATCCATTTCCACGACCGCGGCTTTCAGCCCTTTTTTGGCCGCGGCGATCGCCCCTTCGTAGCCGGCCGGGCCTCCGCCCACAAAAATCAGGTCATAATCCATTGGCACTCCTTTTTCCTCGGCTCCCTATATTGGGGACATTTCTTTCAGCGTCTTTTCCAGAGTGGCAAGAAAAAACTCATTTTCTTCTTCCAATCCGACGGTGACGCGCATGGCCTCGGGGATGCCGAAGCCCCCCATGGGCCGGATGATCACCCCCTGCCGCAGCAGGCGCTGGTTCAGGTCCTGGATGTCGACGGGGGGGAAGAAAAGCAAAAAATTGGCCTGGGAAGGGATCACCCGCAGCCCCAGGCCTTGCAGCCGGGTGAATAGCTTGGCCTTGTTTTTCCGGTTCAGTCGCACCGACTGGTTTTTGTAGTCTTCATTTTCCAGCGAGGCCATGGCGGCTCGCTGGCCGATGCGGGTAACGTTGAAAGGCGGCTTGACGCGATTGAGTATGGCCATGATCTCGGGTTTGGCCATGGCGTAGCCCACGCGCAGGCCGGCCAGGCCATAGACCTTGGAAAATGTCCGCAGGACCACTACGTTTTTGCCCCGGCCGATCTCATCCATCCCGGTGACGTAATTGTCCGGATCGTCAACGTATTCCTGGTAGGCGTTGTCCAGGACGACTATTTTGTCGTCGGCGACCCGGTCGATGAATTCGCGTATCGCCTGGGCGCGGATGAAGGTCCCGGTCGGGTTGTTGGGATTGGTGATGAATATGATCTTGGTGTGTCGATCGATCCTGGCGGCGATGGCCTGCAGGTCGAAACACAGCTCCGGGGTCATCGGGGCTTCGACGAAGGCGTCCGCCCCGGCGATTTCGGTGGTAGCGCTCTTGTATAGTGAGAATGTTTTTTCCGATGTTAGGACCTTCTCTCCCGGCTTCAGGAAAGTCCGGATCAGCATGTGGATAATCTCCACCGAGCCGGCGCCGACGATGACATTGTCCAGGGCCAGGCCGTTGTAGTCGGCCAGGCGCCGCCGCAGGTAATAGTTATCGGAATCGGGATAGAAATGGACCTGGGACATCTCGTCGCTTATCGCCTCCCTGACGTTTTTGGGGATCGGCAGCATGTTCTCGTTGGATGCCAATTTTACGACTTTTTTAAGATTGAATTCCCTTTGGATGTCTTCAACCGGCTTGCCCGGCTTATAGGGGGTAATCTGCAGCACGTGGGGGTTGACCAAAGATTCCATGGGGTTCCTCCTATTTAAATAATGAAGGCTGTTCTTTTTCCTCGAAAAGCTCGGTCAGTTCTTCCAGTGACGGCAATTCCGTCATGTCGTTCAAGCCGAAGTAGATCAAAAATTCCTGGGTGGTGGCGTAGAGCGCGGGGAGGCCCGGCACTTTTTTCCTGCCCGTGATCTTGATCAGTTTTTTCTGCAGAAGATTTTTCACCGGGCCGGTGGAATTCACGCCGCGCATGTCGGAAATTTCAGCCAGCGTGGCGGGCTGGCGGTAGGCGACGATCGACAGGGTCTCCAGCGAAGCGAGGGTCAATTTTGTGGATTGCTTGATGGTGAAAAATGCTTTCAGGTCGTCGTGCAGATCGGACTTGGTCGCCAGCTGCAACCCTCCGCCGCTTCTTTTCAGCAGCAGCCCCCGTTCCGGCCGGTCCTGCAGATGCTCTTTTTCCATGATGGCCAGGAGCTTTTCAAATTCCTCGATATCCTTGATATCCAGGAACTCCATGATCCGCCCCGGTTCCACGGGCTCCTTGGAAACGAAAAGAATGGCTTCGATCAGGGCGATCCGCTGGCTGATTTGCTCAGGGTTCATTTTTCAATTGTCCAGTTTTCCGGCTTCGTTCGGGTATATGGAAATGGTTCCGAACAGCTGCTCCTGTACGGCAATGAGCAGGTGGCGCTTGATCATTTCCAGCAGGGTGAAAAAACTGACCAGGATCTCCTCGATGGAATCAAGCTTGGCCACGTAATCGCTGAAATCGATAAAGCCGTTTTTCCCCAGCAGGGTTAAAATTTCCGTTTGTTTTTCGGCAATGGAATAATTTTTTGAAGAAATATATAAAAACTGCTCGTTTTCCTTCTTTTTAACGATATCGAAGAATATTTCCGCCAGCTGGAAGGCCGATACTTCCTTTAACGCGTATTCGCGGTTGGCGAAGTTTTCGCCGATCTCCAGGCGCCGCCAAAGCAAGCGCTCCGTGTATTCCATATCCTGCAGCATTTTGGAGATCTTCTGGATTTTTTCGTATTCGATCAAGCTGTGGATCAGCTGTTTTTCCGGGGATTCCTCGGCCGGGTTTTCAGGTCTGGGCAGCAGCGAGCGGGATTTGATGTAGATCAGGGTGGCGGCGGTCATCAGGAAATCGCTTTCTCTCGATGGGTTGATCCCTTTCTTGCTTTCCAGGTAGGCAAGGTATTCGGCCGTGATCTGCGACAGGCGGATCTCCATGATCTTCAGTTTGTTTTTGCGGATCAGGTGCAGCAGCAGGTCCAGCGGGCCTTCGAAAAAATCGGTCTGTACCTGATAGCCGGGGATTTCGCTTTCCATTACACGTTCATCAGGGCGCGCACCCGGGCGATTGTCTCCCGGGCCCGGGCCGCAGCGCGGCGGTTGCCCGTTTCGAGGATGTCGGCGACGGCCATTTTCTCGTAGCGGCGGCGCCGCTGGCGGAAGGGATCCAGAAAGGCATTGATATTATTGATCAGGATCTTTTTGCAATCCAGACAGCCGATGCCGGCCCTGCGGCATTCGGAGGCTACCATGGCGATCTCCTCGGCTTTGGAATAGGCCTGGTGCAAGGCGAACGCCGGGCAGTCTTCGGGTACGCCGGGATCGGAACGGCGCTTGCGGCGGACGTCGGTGACCATGGGCTTGATCTTTTCTTCAACGACCGAGGCTGCATCGCTGAGGTAGATGGCGTTGCCGTAGCTCTTGCTCATCTTGCGCCCGTCCACTCCCGGCAGCTTGGGGATGGGGGTCAGGAAGGGCTGGGGCTCGGGGAAGCAGTCGCCGTACAGGCCGTTGAAGCGGCGCACGATCTCGCGGGCAAGCTCCAGGTGGAAAACCTGGTCCTCGCCCACCGGCACGGTGTCGGCCTTCATGATGACGATATCCACGGTCTGCAGCAGCGGGTAGCCGAGAAAGCCGAAGGTGTTGATGTCGCGGTCGCTCAGCTGCGCCTGCTGTTCTTTGAAGGTGGGCACCCGCTCCAGCCAGCCGAGCGGCGTCATCATGCCCAGCAGCAGGAACAGCTCGGATATCTCCTTGACCGCCGACTGCAGGTAAACAACGCTTTTTTCGGGGTCGATCCCCACCGAAAGCATATCGAGCAGCACCTGGCGGACGTTGCCCTGGATGTTCTTCACATCCTGGTACTCGGTGGTCAGGGCGTGCCAGTCGACGATGGAATAGAAGCATTCGCCCATGTCCTGCAGCTTGACCCAGCTTTTCAGGGCGCCCTCCCAGTGGCCGAGGTGGGCGGCGCCGGTGCCGGTCGGCCGGATGCCGCTCATGATGACGCGGGGGATCATCCGACCACTCCCGCCTTCAACAAAATATAGACCAGCAGAGGGAAAACCTTGAAAAGCAAAGAAAAAATCGCATTCGCCATCTTATCAAAAACATGGGTATAAATAATCAGCATGAGAATGAAAAAACCGTACGGCTTGATCTTTTCATACCAGATCAGGGCTTCCCCTTTCAGCAAACCCTCCAATATGCCGCTGCCGTCCAGGGGGGGGATGGGGATCAGATTGAAAACCGCCAGGAAAATGTTGATCATCAGCAAGTAGGCGGAGATCTTGATCAGCAGCAACAGGGTCGGGCTTGTCGCGGCCAGGATCGGGTTGCTGAAGGCCAGCATGAGAAAAATGATTCCCAGGCTGACCAACAGGTTGGCGATGGGGCCGGCCGCGGAAATGAACATGCCATCGCGGCGGCGGTTGCGCAGATTGTAGGGATTGACCATGACTGGCTTGGCCCAGCCGAAAACCGGGGCGCCGATAACAGCCAGCAAAATGGGGAAAATGATGGTGCCGATGAGGTCGATGTGGGCGATGGGATTCAGGGTGACCCGGCCCTGCAGCCTGGCGGTGGGATCACCGAACTTGTCGGCGGTCCAAGCGTGGGCCGACTCGTGGACCGAGATGGCGAAAAGCACGACGGCGAATTGGACAACAATGCGGAATATGTCAGCCATGATCCTTGGAAAATAGCATAAATACCGGCCTCAGTCAATTTAAATCCGCCCCGGATGATGCCAAAATCCGGTCTGTGGGCGACGACGGCGGTCCCGGGATGGTTTGATTTTGACAGTATTGAAAAACGCGGCAACTTCCGGCGTGGTTATATGGCTGTTTTTGGCTGCGGACCATCGAGCGGGCGCTGATTCGGCTGATTTTTGGATTGCATTGAGTTTTTTTGGAATAAATGGTAATTTTTTGACGCGGCCTGGCGCGAACCGCCACGCCCGCGGGGTTAAAATCTGTTTTTTAAATTGGAGGCGGAATGAAGAAAACCTTGAGTTGGAAGAAATATGTAAAAATCCGGACTATTGGTTTTTTGGTTTTATTTTTTTCCCTACATGCCGTCCAAGCGGAAAAAAACAAGCTGCCGGACGCCAAGACAAAAATTGAAAGAATCGCACTCTTTAAAAACGGTCTTGGATTCTTCACTGCCGCCGCCGCGCTGCCTGAGAATGAGAAAATAGTGCGTATCGGTCAACTGCCGGTACCGTCATTTGGCACCTTCTGGGTCGGCTATGGCAAGGATGTCAAAGTGCGCTGCCTGGTCACTTCAATGGAAGATTGGGAAGAGAGGTTTCCCTTACAGAACCTCGGGCAAATTCTGCAGGCCAATGCCGGGCGCAGGGTGATGCTGCGCACCGGGCCGGGAGAAAAAGATGTCCTGGAAGGCGTCATTATCCAAGAGACGATGGAGCCGGCAGTTCCGGAACCGCCTAATCCCTATTTCATGCATAGTGGCCAGCGGCAGAATCAAAATGACCCGAATTTGTCCGGTGTTCCTGCCGGAACTATCCTGCTGATCAAAACGGATAAGGGAACCGTGGCTCTGAATGCGAGCGCTGTCATCCGCGCCGATTTTGCCGCCGGCGCGATCCTCGCCACCTCATCCATAAAACAGAAGCGTCCGAGCATTCGCCTGGAGCTTGATTCTCCGGCCAGCGGCAAGAAAATCTCAATCAGCTATCTGGCGCGGGGTGTCACCTGGGCCCCCAGCTATTTGATTGATCTTTCCGATGCAAAAACCGCGAAGTTCAGCGCCCAGGCGCTGGTCGTCAACGAACTGGCCGATTTCAGCAATATCATGCTGGAGCTGGTCACGGGCTTTCCGAACATCAAGTTTGGCGAGGTTTCCAGTCCGGTGGCCATGAGCCAGAGCCTGGCATATTTCCTGAATTCGCTGGCCAGCGGGCGAACTGAAAATGCCCGCCGGGGACAGAACATGCTGACCCAGCAGGCCTTGCTGGTTAACGCGCCGGTTTTCGACGCCTTGGAAAGCATTCCTGAGCCTGGTTATTCGACCGCGGCGGCAGGAACGGTTTCGGAAGACCTCTTTCTTTACCCGGTTGAAAATTTCACGCTGAAAAGAGGAGAAACCGCATGGCTGCCTCTGTTTACAGCCGAGATGGCGTACCAACACATCTACACCTGGAAGATCGGAGATTTTCTCGATCCGGAGGACCGTTATCGCCCCGATGCCGGGAGAGCTGATGGAAAGACCGCCGAGGAGGTATGGCACTCCTGCCGTCTGGTCAACAATCTAAAGATGCCGCTCACGACGGCGGCAGCGGAATTTGTGACCCATGGAGCGTTTACGGGCCAGGATATATGTTACTATACCGCGCCCGGCGCGGAAACGACCATTCGCATAAACAGAGCCATGAACCTTTTGGCCGAAGAGGCCGAGGTGGAGGTCGAGCGCCGCCGCAACGCTGCGACATTCCACGGCTATTCATACGACCTGGTCAAGGTGCGGGGGGAACTGAAACTGCGCAGCCGGATCGACAAGCCGGTGAAAGTGGAGGTCAGCAAGGAGTTGTCCGGCCAGGTTCTTGAAATGCTGCCGGCGGCAAAGGATGTCCAGACCGCCAAGGGTCTTAAGCAGGTGAATACGAAACATGCCCTGACCTGGGAAATAGAATTGAAATCCGGTGCCGAACTAAAATTATCATACCTTTATCAGGTCTATATCCGGGATTAGTGTTGCCAGCCAAGGCACGCAATTGATCAGGGCGTCGGTATTTGCGTGATCATGTTAAAAACTGTTTAATACTTTTCGCGGCAATTGTAGTATTATAATTTTTTGTATATTTAAACGGGAGCCGGAATGGATATTTTCAAGATTAAGGAAAACCAGACCACCGTGGGCCGGGAAATCGTTGCCGGCGTGGTTACGTTCATGGCCATGGCCTACATCATTTTCGTAAATCCAAAAATATTGGCGGCGGCCATGGGTGACGAATTGCTGCCGGCATTGGCGGTGGCCACCTGTGTGGGTGCCGGGATTTTGAGCATTCTCATGGGGCTGGTCGGCAATTATCCCCTGGCCATGGCTTCGGGCATGGGGCTGAACGCTTTTCTGGCCTACGGCGTGATCATCGGCATGAAGGTCCCCTGGCCAACGGCCATGGGCATCATTTTTCTTGAAGGGGCCGTCATCACCGTCCTAGTTCTGACCCATGTCCGCGAACAGGTAATGGACGCCATTCCCCTGGACCTCAAGCGGGGGATCGGTGTGGGCATCGGCCTCTTGATCGCTCTGATCGGGCTGCAAAATGCAAAGTTGGTGGTGGGCGACCCGGCGACATTGATGTCTTTCGGCAAGCTTGGCCCTGAGAACCTGATCGCGATTCTCGGGCTGGCAGTAACGGCCATATTGATGATAAAAAAAATCAGGGGTTCTTTCTTGATCGGCATTTTCATTTGCACCGCAGTCGCTGCCGCTGCCGGCTTGATTCATTTGCCGTCCGCATTTTGGGCCGGGGTCAAACCCGAGTATTTCAAAACTTTTTTCGCCCTGGACATTGCCGGTGCTTTGCGATTCAGCCTGCTGGCCACCCTATTCGCCTTTTTGATCACGGATTTTTTTGACACCATGGGGACCGTGGTCGCAGTAGGGGAGCAGGCTGGTTTCATGGACCGCAACGGCAAGATGCCGCGGCTGAAAAATGTCCTTTTCGTCGATTCGCTGGGAGCTCTCTGCGGCGGTCTTTTCGGCTGCAGTTCGGTGACCACCTACGTGGAAAGCGCTGCCGGGGTTGGCGAGGGCGGCCGTACCGGGATGACCGCTGTGGTTACCGGGGTTCTTTTTTTGTTGGCGGTTTTTTTCACGCCGTTGGTGGCGGTCGTCCCGGCTTATGCCACGGCCCCGACCCTGATCCTGGTCGGCTTTTTGCTGATTTCCGGGGTGCGCGCCATTCAGTGGGACGATGCCAGCACGGCTTTGCCGGTCTTTCTGACCATCATCATGATCCCTTTCACTTTCAGCATCGCCAAGGGAATCGGTTGGGGATTCATTTCTTATGTCCTGCTGAAATGGCTGGCCGGAAAACGCAAGGAGGTCCATCCTTTGCTGGCGGTCGTGGCCCTGCTCTTTGCCATCGATTTTTATTTGTCCTGATTTTTTCTGAACCCGATCCCCGGCTCAATCCGGCGGCGGCACTTTGAATATTTTTTTATAATTTTCCGCGAAGCCGCTTTTGCCGCAAAGCATCATGGCGGTCAGCGGCATCAATGTTCTGACTTTTTCCGCCAGGCGGTGGGCCAGGTCGCGGATGTCCCATTGGGCGTGCTCATCGTCGCGCAGCCTGACAAAATGGTACATTTCTCTCAGGTTCATCTTCATCAATACGCGGCGGCGGTGGGAATTGGTCAGGATATAATCTGCCGCGGCGGCGAATTTTTCCTTAATTTTGCCATGGACGCTGTTGGTCGTCCCAATGATCTCACGAAATTCGTCTTCCAGGCCGGCTGCGGTCACGCTCCCCGGAACGGTGTTGCCCAATTCCGGGCTATAGGGCCCGGGCAGGAGTGTGGCCATGCGATGGCGTTTCAGCTGGGCGAAATTGGAAGCGCTGAGAATCGCCTGAAAAGTGATGTCGGCCATTTCGAATTCCCGGGGCGGGGCGCTGAAAAATTGGATCTTTCGGAAGAAATCCATGAACATGAGTTTCTTTTGCGCGCCGCTCGTTTTGCTGACCGTGTCCAAGGCCCGGGCAAATTCTAGATTTTTGCTGACGCTCAGATGGGAAGCCAGAATCAGGTCATCGCCGTTTTCCGAATAAGAAATGATCTCGGGCCCCGGGTCGGATGCGACCGCCGTGGACTGGGGAGCGGACTGAAAACACTGGTCCATGGCGGAAAAAGCATCCCGCTCAAAAGCGGACGGTTCGGGAAAAAGAATAATGGATGGCGCGATGGGAAGAACCAGGGCAAATAATTTTTCGGCAAGTTTTCGTACTTCCCCTCTGGGGCTGAGACGAAAGCGGCGGAACAGATGCTCCAGGTTGCGGGCATTGATGGTCATGCCGACCTGGCCGCTGGTGGCCAGCGAGAGAATATAGCGGGCGTCTTCTTTGGCCCAGCCTTCCACGAGTTTTTGGCCGGGACCGCTTTGGGCCAATTCCCGGTATTGACCCTGCAGCTTTTTGTTAAGAATGGCAAAGGCTTTGGCGTAAAACTGATTTTGCCTTTGTAGGGTTTCCAGAAACAGCTTTTTTAAATCAGGGGCCTTTATTTCGGTGGGAGTGACGTAATCTCCCTCAAGGGTGACGTAACGCTGTGATTTTTCGGTATAGGAAACCAGGCGGAATCTTTCGATTTCTTCCAAAGCCAGCCGGGATACTCCCATGATGTCGAAATTGAAAACCGCATGCTCGGCCACGGAATGATGGCCCATTTCGAAAATGATTTTTTGATTCGATTTTCTGGCTTTCTCCACGTCCAGGCAGGCTTTTTTCCTGAGCTGGTCGATGGACAGCGGGCTGCGGCTGATGCGGGCATAAGCGGCGCTGAGCGTTTCCGGAGAGAGATGCCGGCGGCCCCGAGGATCCAATTGTTCCATCATGCCCGTGTCGATGTTAAAACCTGCAAGCTTGACCCGCAATTTTCCCTCCTGTAGCCATATTATCCGTGAAAGATTCTTCAGATCAATTTCATGCCCGCCATCTGCCTCATGACTTCCTGGGCGCTCTCATCAACCGATTGATGGTTCCAGATATCGAAGACCTGGAGCTGGTACTGCTGGATGATCCGGCCGCAAAGCTCATGCTGCTGCGGGCAGCGGTCCAGCGGGTATTCGCGCAATCCGGCCTTGGGGATCCTCTTTTTCAGTATTTTCGCGTCCAACCGAATCCTGAATGTCGCGGAATAAGTAGGCATCCAGAACCGGAAAAGATTTTCCAGAAGCGCGTTTTTTTCGGTCATCGGGTCGCCGCTTTGCTTTTCAGCCAGGAAGCGCTGCCATTCCAGCCATTGATCCAGAATTGAACCATCGCAAAGGAGGAAATCGGGACGGGAGAGCGAGCGGATATTCTCTTCATTGATCTGGTTGCTGATGAAAAAAAATTGACTGACAAAGTCGACTTTTTGGTCAAAATCAAAAGGGTGGTTCAGCTTCAAGTCCGGGACTTCCTCGACGCGGTATTTCAGGGAAAGCATTTTTTTCACTTCGGCCAAAATGGATGTTTTGCCGCTGCCGGGGATTCCCGAAAAGGCGATTTTGTGCATGGCCGAATTCTATGCAACATTTACGGCAAAGTCAAATTTACTTTTGGTTGGAATTTTGCTATGATGGGGCAGATGAAATTTTCGCGAGAAAAAATATTTCCTAAAAGATTGCCAAAATGACCAACCAGGAAATTGCCCGGATTTTTGACAAGGTGTCATTTTTCCTCGCCCTGAAAGATGAAAATGAATTCAAGATCAGTGCTTATCTCAAGGCTGCCAAAAGTATTCGGGAATATCCGGTTTCCATCGAAGACATGCTGCTGGCCGGTGAGGATCTGACAAAAATCGAGGGCATCGGAAAAATCCTGGCTCAAAAAGTGGAAGATCTGATCATCATCGGGTCCTTGAAAGTATTGAATGAATTGCTGGCCGAATTCCCCGACAGTTTGTATGAAATGTCCCAGATCAAGGGGATTGGGCCCAAAACCATTTTGAAAATTTTTGAGTCGCACAAGATAAAATCCCTAATCGAACTGAAGCAGTTTTTGCAAAATGGAGAAAAACTGACGATTGCCGCTCCTTACGAATGCCGGATCAAAGAGTTCTTTAAAATATGAAAGTTGTCCTGGCGTCGGCTTCGCCGCGGCGGAAAGAATTGCTGCAGTTAATCGGCCTGAATCCCGAAATCATCCCGGCGGATATCGATGAAGTGGCCCGACCCGCTGAAGCGATCGATACGTTTTTGGAAAGGGTGACCATTGCCAAGGGGATGGCGGTGTACAAAAAAAAGTTTTTCTCCCATTTGCTCATCAGCGCCGATACGGTCGTACTGCTGAACGATTCTTTGATCGGCAAGCCGGCGGACCGCGCGGATGCCTTCAGGATGTTGAGCCGGCTGTCCGGGCGGCGGCATGAGGTTTTGACCGGCTTGGCCCTCATGTACCAGGGAGAGACCCGTTTTGCCATTTCCCGGACCCATGTCCATTTCAAGCCGCTTCATGACCGGGAAATCGATTTCTATCTTGACCACGAAAATTTCCTGGACAAGGCCGGCGCCTATGCCATACAGGGGCGGGCCGCCATTTTTGCGGAAAGGATCGACGGCTGTTTTTTCAATGTCATGGGCTTCCCCCTGAATCTGTTTTACCGCATGCTCGGCGAGTGGGGGCTGGATCTGTATGCGTGAAGCCAGAAGGTCGGAACGGGCCGGAAAAGTAACCGTGGTCGCCAACGGGATGCCCGTCCTGAGGATGGGCATGGGAGGGATCCCGATCCAACGCCTGGATATGAAGCAGTCGGACCGGGTCTTGGAAAAAGCCGTGGACGCGGGAATCAATTTTTTCGATACGGCCCGCATCTATACCGACAGCGAAAGCAAATTCGGCCGGGTTCTTTCCCGCCACCGCTCGCGGGTGATCATCGCCAGCAAATCCTTCAGCCGCGACGCGGCGGCAATCCAGCGGGATATTGAAGTCAGCCTGGAACATCTGCGTACCGATTATATAGATATTTACCAATGCCACAATATCGCCAGTGAAAGCGATCTTGAAAAAGTTCTGGCTGCCGATGGGGCCTTGGCCGGGCTGCTCAAGGCCAAAGAGCAGGGCAAGATCCGCCATATCGGCCTTTCCGGGCACAAGCCCCGGATCGTGACCCAGGCGCTTGAGCGCTTTGCTTTTGAAACCGTCCAGGTCCCCTGCAATTTCATGGAAACCGAGTCTTTCCAGGATCTTGTTCCCCTGGCCCGGCAGCGACGGGTCGGCGTCATCGCCATGAAGCCGTTGGGCGGCGGCAATATCCGGGAGGTCGATTTGAATTTCCGCTTCATTTTCAGCCGGGGCGTGGACGTGGCCATCCCGGGCATGGATTCCGAAAAACAGATCAAGGAGAATGTGGCGGCATTGGCCGACCTGTCACCCTTGACGCCCGGGGAAACCGCCCGTTTGCAGAAGGAAAAGGACCGCCTGGGCGACCATTTTTGCCGGCGCTGCGAATACTGCATGCCCTGCCCCCAGGGGTTGCCGATCTCATTTTTACATGTCCTGAAAAATTATTACTTCCTTTATGATTTGAAAGACTGGGCCTGGGAACGGATCCACTCGCTGGCCAAAACCTACAAGGATTGCACGGCCTGCGGCCAATGCGTGCAGAAGTGCCCCTACCACCTGAACATGCCGGAGATCTTCCGCGATGCATGGGAAAAAATGCTGGCCGACAAATCCGCGGCCGCTTCATGAGCTCAAAACCGTTTGCGCCCGGCGAGACCGGGACATGTCCGGCTTTACTATATTCCCGGGTTGCATTATAATTTTATTATGAACGCCCGACAGCAGATTCAGGAAGAAAAGTTGCAGAACATACTCAATCCCCGCAAATCCAACCGGGAAATCAAAATTACCATTCGTTTTCAAAAACGTCTCTCAAAAAATTTTTCCATGGCCCTGGAACTGGCCAAAAAAAACAAATATTTCATGGAGGAGGGCGAGGGGGATTTTTACAAGGCCTACGCCAGTTTTTATCCGGCCGAGGTTGAGGATCTTTTTAACCTGTTCGATCTGGTCAAGGACCATGAAGCCACGAAAATATTCCTGAACAACAAGGCGATCCCCTATATTCATGATCTGTGGCTTTTTTTATTTTGGTTCTACCGGGTAAAATAAAATCACCAAAAATGACCCCAACAACTTGACTTTTTCCCAATATTAAATTATAAAGTTATCTTGTTTAGGAGGTTTTCATGAAAAAAATATGGTCGGTCCTGCTCATACTGTTGTTAACCGCTTTGGTGGTCACCAGCTTCGCTGGATGTGACAAATTGAAGATTGCAAATTTAAAAGCCAACAAGCATTTTAAAACGGGCAACAAGTTTTACACCGAGGAAAAATACAAAAAGGCGATTGCCGAATACGAAGCCGCCCTGCAGCTGAATCCCAATCTCAAAGCCGCTTTTTATTATCTCGGCTCCAGCTATATCATGGTTTACAAGCCAGGCGATGATTCCGAAAAAAACAAGGAGTATGGCAGCAAGGCCACCGAATACCTGCAGAAAGCCTTGACATTGAATCCGAACAGCAAGGACATCCTCCAGGCCCTGGGTGACATCAACGATAAAATGAAGAATTTCGAGCTTGCGGAAAAATATTACCTGCAGGTGCAGAAATTCACTCCCAATGATCCCCTTACCTATTACAACCTGGCCGGTTTTTACAACAACAATGCCAAGTATGACAAAGCCATTGAGATGTATGAAAAGAGGATCGCCCTGAACCCCGCCGACCCCGAAGGCTATCTTTATCTGGCCGGGTTTTTCCAGGACAAGCGCAAGTGGGATGATGCCATAAAAAACCACGAATTGCGGATGGCAAAGATCGAAGAATCGGACATGGAAGCGAAAGAAAAAACCGATCTGTTGGCTGACGCTTATTATCGTCTGGGCGTGGTTTGCTGGAACAAGAGCTACCAAACCCCTCCCGATGTCATGGGGTCGGTCGAACGGTTGCAGGTTGTGGAAAAAGGCTTTGAAGCATTGAAGAAATCAACCGAGCTGTCGCCCAATTTCCCTGATCCCTGGGCCTACATGGGCTTGCTCTATAACCAGAAGGCGATCGCCGAGCCGTTGAAGCAGGCCGAATATAAGAAGCAGTATGACGTCATGATCGAGAAATTCCAGGAACTCCGCAAGCGCAAATTGGCTAGCGAACAATTCATGAAGGATCTGGCCAAAGAAAAATAACTATAAAAACCCCTTGTTTTTCCAGAAAAACAAGGGGTTTTTTTTAT
>JADFDP010000002.1 GCA_018262835.1 Candidatus Aminicenantota bacterium | reverse complement strand
CTTCCGGACTTGCCGTCCTTTTCCATTATCATCTTCAGCACAGCTGCGGCCACGTCAAGGGATGAATGGTCGTCCCCGGTCAGTTTTTCGACCATGGCGGCATATTTTTCCCCGGTTTCCGATTCCATGATCTGGCGGATCTTTTCCAGCACGGCGCCGTTGCGCATTTCCTCGACGTCGTCGACCGAGGGCAGGCGCTGGCGGCGGATGCGCGTCTTGGCGAACTTCTGGATCTCAGCCAGCTTGCCCAGCTCGCGGCCGGCGACAAAGGTGAAGGCGCGGCCGCTCTTGCCGGCCCGGGCCGTGCGCCCGATGCGGTGCACGTAGTATTCCTCGTCGCGGGGCACGTCGTAGTTGACCACCACCTCGATATCGTCGACATCGAGGCCCCGCGCCGCCACATCCGTGGCCACCAGGATCTCCAGGCGGCCGCTGCGGAACTGGTTCATGACCCGGTCGCGGAACATCTGCTTCATATCACCGTGCAGGCCGCTGGCCGCGTAGCCGCGCGCCTGCAGCCTTTCGACCAGCTCGTCGACGCGGATCTTGGTGTTGCAGAAGACCAGGGCGCGCTTCAGGTCATGGATATCGATCAGCCTTGCCAGCATCTCGGTCTTCTGGAATTCCTTGACCTCATAGTAGGTCTGCTCAACGCCGGGAACGGTCAGGTCCTCGTGCACCACGCGGATCAGTTCGGGATGGCTCTGGAAAGCCTTGCTCAGGGACAGGATGGCCCGGGGCATGGTGGCGGAAAACAGCAGGGTCTGGTGCCGGGCCGGAATGGCGGCCAATATGAATTTCATTTCATCGACGAAGCCCATGTCCAGCATCTCGTCGGCTTCATCGAGCACCGCCGTGCGCACCTGGTCCAGGCGCAAGGTCTTGCGCTCCATGTGGTCGCGGACGCGGCCCGGGGTGCCGACCACCACCTGGACGCCGCGCTGCAAAGCGGCGATCTGGCGTTCGATGGGCTGGCCGCCGTACACCGGCAGGATGCGGATGTCTTTTTTATGCTTGCTGAGCAGCTTCAGTTCTTCGGCGATCTGCACGGCCAGCTCCCGGGTGGGGCAGAGGATCAGCGCCTGGATTTTCTTCTGGGCGGGCTCGATGCGCTCGATGATCGGGATGCCGAAGGCCGCGGTTTTCCCGGTCCCGGTCTGGGCCTGGCCGATGATGTCGGCGCCGGCCAGTATCGGGCCGATGGCCAGCGACTGGATCGGCGTGGCCTCTTCAAAGCCCATCTCGGCGATGGCCTTGCTCATTTCGTGGGAAAGGTCAAAATCGGCAAAATTCTTTTTTAACATGGTCGTTTTCCTTTTGCATGAGGAAGGGGGCGCCGTTTAGAAGGCTCAGGCCAGAAAACGGTCGCTGCACATGGAAAAACGCAACCATAAAACGCAACCATTGAGGGAAGGGAGACGATTTATTTTCTATCTGGGATTCTTCTTCCTGATGAAAACGTATTATACCACGCCCGGCCCAGGGGGTCAAGGCAAAGCATGTAGGGGCGGACCCCCGTGTCCGCCCTTCTTTATTGACGTACGATTAGGTTTTACGCCACGGTCCTGGCGGCCGGGGCGGAGGCGTTTTTCTTGGTTTTTTCGTCCTGCTTGCGGGCGTGGACGTCCAGCTTTTTCTTGCGCATGCGGATATTTTTGGGCGTGATCTCCAGCAGTTCGTCGTCCTCGATATAGTCCAGGGCCTGCTCCAGCGAGAACTGCCGCGGCGGCGTCAGGCGGATGGCGTCGTCCGAGCCGGCGGCGCGCATGTTGGTCAGCTTCTTGGTGCGGCAGACATTGACCGTCAGGTCATTGTCCTTGCAGTGCTCGCCGACGATCATGCCGGCGTAGACCGGGACCCCGGAACCGATGAACAGGCTGCCCCGCTCCTGCAAGCCGAACAGGCCGTAGGCCACGGAGACGCCGGGCTCGTGCACCACCAGCACCCCCTTGGTCTTGCGGTTCATCTCGCCCTTGAAGGGCTCATAGCCGGAAAAGCTGTGGTTCAGGATTCCGGTGCCGCGGGTGGCGGTAAGAAAATCATTGTAGAAACCGATCAGCCCCCGGGCCGGGATGCGAAATTCAAGGCGGGTGTAGCCGTCGGAACCGGCGACCAGGTTGCGCAGTTCCCCTTTCCTCTGCCCCAGCATTTCGATGACCACCCCGGCGAACGCATCCGCCACGTCCACGACGGCCAGTTCGACGGGTTCGCATTTCTGGCCGTTTACAAAGCGGTAGATGACCACGGGCTTGGAGACCTGGAATTCATATCCCTCGCGCCGCATGTTTTCCATCAGGATGGAGAGCTGCAGGGTACCGCGGCCTTTGATCAGAAAGGCCTTTTTGGAATCGGTATCCTCCAGCCGCAGGCTGGCGTTGTTAAGAATCTCGCGGCGCAGGCGGTCATGCAGCTGGGTCGAGGTCACGAACCGGCCTTCCTGGCCTGCGAACGGCGAATCGTTGACCGCGAAGGTCATGGCCAGGGTCGGCTCGTCGATGTCCATGGCCGGCAGCGGCAGCGGCTGGTCGATGTCGGCCACGGTTTCGCCCAAGTCGATGTCCTCGAGGCCGGCCAGCGACACGATGTCCCCAGCCACGGCTTCGGGCACGCTGATGCGGTGGATGCCGTCATAAGTGAAGATGCGGGTGATCTTGTAGGGCTTGCGGTCGCCGTTCCTTTTAATAAGGATCACTTCTTCGCCCTGGGTCACGGTGCCGTTGTGGATCCGGCCCGTGCCGATCTTGCCCAGGTAGTTGTCGTAGCTGATCGCCGAAGCCATGAACTGAAAAGGGTTGGCACGGTCGCCTTCGGGCTCCTTGACATGGCGCAGGATAGTGGCAAAAAGCGGCTTGAGATCGCGGTTCTTGTCGCCCAATTCAAAGCGGGCGATCCCCTCCTTGGCCGAGGCATAGAGCACCGGGAAATCGAGCTGCTGGTCATCGGCCCCCAGCTCGACGAACAGGTCGAACACGGCGTTCAGCACCTCGTCGGGGCGGGCGTTGGGGCGGTCGATTTTGTTGATCACCACGATCGGGCAGTGCCCCTGCTCCAGGGATTTTTTCAGCACGTACTTGGTCTGCGGCATGGGCCCTTCGAAGGCGTCGACCAGCAGCATCACCGAGTCGACCATCTTCATGATGCGCTGCACCTCGCCGCCGAAATCGGCGTGGCCCGGCGTGTCGACGATGTTGACCTTGTAGCCCTGGAACTGGAACGACGCGTTCTTGGAAAAGATGGTGATCCCCCTTTCCCGTTCCAGGTCATTGGAGTCCATGACCCGCTCGGCGACGTTCTGGTTTTCGCGGAACACGCCGGCCTGCTTCAAAACGGCATCGATCAACGTGGTCTTGCCGTGGTCGACGTGGGCGATGATGGCGATGTTTTTAAATTTTTTCATTTGTTGGAAAAAGCGCTGCCTGTATCTTGAACGCGATTGATTTTTAATTGGAAGATTTTTTTACAAGCGTCGCAACTTTCTTTCAAATAGATCATACCACAAACCGGGTTTATTGTAAATCGCAAGGACCCCAATCCAAGGAGGGAACAGGCAAACCATGTCCACCTCACTCTGGGTATTGTCTCACTAAGTGATTTCAATTGTACCCGTATTATGTTTTTGGCCATTTCCATAAATCGCTTAAAACATCTAGTGCGGGTATCGTCACACTCGATGGTTTCGGCGGCTTTCGGAACTAACTGAAGCCATGGTGTGACTACTGATTTGCATTTTTCCACTTGCCTGCCTATAATCAACCTATGCCATAAATCGAGCCATCGGGAGTGTGAGTCCATGAACGCCGATCCGCAAAAAAAATCCCGCGCCATAAAGCGGCTGCTCATCTTGGCGGCCGTAATCCTGGCGCTGCTGGCCGTCAATATCGCCGTGCCGCGGCGCCAAGCCCGGCCGCTGCTCAGCGCCCGCACCCTCAAGGACCTGGCCGAATTGGCCACGGTCGAATACAGCGTGACCAAGATCGTCTCTTACAAGAACGTGGCCTGGTACGGCGACCGCAAGATCCTTTTCGAAACCGCGGCCACGGTCAAGGCCGGCATCGACCTGAATGAATTAGCCGACCAGGACATCCGGCTGGAGGACAACAAGGCGGTGACCGTCTCCCTGCCCCAACCCAGGATCCTGCTTTTCAACATGAAGCCGGAGCAAATGAGGGAGATTTTCAACGAATCGGGCATCCTGCGCAGCGATTTCTCCAACGAGGAAAAGGATGGCCTGCTCAGCCAGGGGGAAAAAGACATCCGCGCCAAGGTCGCCACCATGGACATCCTGCAGCGAGCCGCGCGCAATGCCCGCATCCTGATAGAATCGTGGTTGAAAAAAATGGGCTTCACAACCGTGCGCGTCGTATTCAAGGAAAAGGGAGGACGGACATGAAAAAAATTTTTTCCGTCATCCAGATACTCGCCCTCCTGGTCATCCTGCTGCTGATCTACGGCCCGCTGGCCAAGATCGGCCTCCTGCCTTCGCTGCCCTCGCTTTTCCGCGGCGGCGCGCCCAAGATCGAAGACACGCCGGTCATCATCCAGCAGGTAAAAAACATCGCCCAGATGTTCACCCAGACGTTCTACGACGAGTATGTCTACGACACCGGGCTCATACGCACGCCGCTGTTCACCGCCAACAAGCGGCTGATCTTCATCGCCAAGGGCGAAGTGATATCCGGCTTCGACCTGTCGGAATTGAACGAAAAATCGATCATCCGCCGCGACAAGTCCATCGTGGTCAAGCTGCCACCGGCCCGCATCCTGGACGTGGTCATCAACCCCAGCGGCTTCGAGACCTTCATCGAGGTCGGAGAGATCACGTTCGAGGAGAGCAAAAAATTCCACGAGGACGCCCGGCGCATCTTCGACCGCAACGCCAGGGAAAAGGGCATCCTGAAGAACAGCGCCGAGCAGGGCCGGCAGATGCTGGAAAAATTCTTCCGCCTGCTGGGCTTCGAGTCGGTGGACATCATCATTCCCGAGAGCCGGTGAAGGGGCGGGCCGAAAAATCCAAACCGGCCGCGGGTCCCTTGATTTTATTTGCCAGAGCAAGTATGCGGGGCTACCAACGAGAGTGCGCATCAATATGAACGTGGCAAACGATCCATCCGTCCAGAAGCCGACGAAGGGAAAGCTCTGGAACCGCAATTTTTTCATCCTATGGCAGGGCCAGTTGGTCTCGGCCCTGGGTGACGTCATCTATTCCATCGCCCTGGGCTTCTGGATCCTGGCCAAGACAGGCTCCACGGCCCTGATGGGCGCCCTGATGGCGGCCAGCTCACTGCCGCGGGTGCTGGCTTCCCCCTTCGCCGGGGTGCTGGTCGACCGCGGCGACCGCAAGCGCCTGCTGATTCTCACGGACACGGTCCGGGGCCTGGCCGTGGCCCTGGTCGGAGTAGCGGCACTGTTGCAATTCGTCCAGGTCTGGATGGTATTTACAGCCGCCATCGTGATCGGCCTGGGCGGCGCATTCTTCAACCCGGCAGTGGCCAGTTCCCTTCCCGACATCGTCAGACGCGACAAGCTTGTTCAGGCCAATTCGGTCTTTCACATGATCTACACGCTGTCAGGCCTGGCGGGAAATTCGGCCGGCGGCATCCTTTTCAAAGTCCTGGGCGCTCCCGTCATGTTTCTCTTCAACGGCCTCTCCTACCTATTTTCGGCCCTGGCCATCCCGTTCGTGAAGATTCCCAAGATCGAAGCCAAAAAGGAGCGCTCCCATTTCTTTTCCGACATGAAGGAGGGCTTCGCCTTCGTCTGGCGCTTCATCGGCCTGCGCCACCTGCTGACATTTGCCGCCATCGTGAATTTTTTTGCTTCCATGGGCATCATGCTGATCCTGCCGCTCTTCGAGCGTCAGCGCCACCTGGGGCCCGCCCTTTACGGTCTGGTGATGGCCTGCTTCACCGGCGGTCTCCTGGCCGGCCTGTTCTTTTCCTCTCTCGTGCATATCCGTCCCGCCAGGCGCTTCCGGCTCTTCGCGGCCTGCGGTTTCATCTCCTCGTTCAACATGATCCTGTTTCCTCTCTTCCTTTACTTCCCGCTCATGGCGCTGCTGGCCTTCGTGGGCGGCGTGGCATCGGCGCTGCTCAACACATTCATGGCCAGCGTCATCCAGCTTACCGTGCCCCAGGAGATGCGCGGCAAAGTGTTCGGTATCCTCGGCAGCTTCAGCACCGGCCTCATGCCACTGGCCATGGTTACGGGCGGCGTGCTGGCCGAGTTCATCCCCATCCGCATCCTGATCTCGGCCAGCTTCGCGGTCACCATCCTGCTGTACCTTCCCCTCTTCGCGAGCGCCGCCTTTCGCCACACCATTACCTTCGATCCCGACACCCAGACCACCGCGGATCTCATCTCATTCGGCACGAACGCATGACCGCCATTGCGGCCTCAGAATGCCGCGGAAAGAATCTCGAAACCCCTACGACCACCGGCGAGCCAAACCGGAAAGGGCCGGGCATGATCTTCCGCGGCAATCCCAATTAATATAATGCCAAGCTGTTTTTCCCGATTGAATCCTGAAAGTTGGCGCTGCGGCGGCGATGCGCTCGGGGTAGTTTCCCGCCCGAACGTTGAGACAGCAAGCCGGGTCAGGCTTTCAATTCCTGCAGATACATTTCCAGGTGCTTTCTTCTTTCGGCTGTTGAACGGCCGCTGGCGCTGCTTCTCTGCAGGGCGAAATCGACCAGGGCAAACAGCACCTGCTCATAACTGAGCCCGGCATGGGAAGCCGAACGGATGAACCCGGCTTCGGGCGAGAGATCGGGATTGGGATTGACGTCAACCACATGGGGGATATTCCTCTGGCTGAGGCGGAAATCGACCCGGGCATAGTCACGGCAGTCCAGGGCATTGAAAGCGGCCAGCGCCGTTTTCTCGATCAGCGCCTGCAACTCCCTGTCGATGACGGCCGGACAGACCGGGGTCGTATACTTATAATAGGTGCTATGCAGAGACCACTTGGCTTCATAGGTGACAATTCTGGGCAGATGCTCCGGCAAGCCCTCGTAAGAGATCTCCGAGAGCGGCAGCACGCGGTCGCCCAGGATGGCGGCGCTGATCTCGCGCCCGGGCAGACACTCCTCGATCAGCACGTCCTGGCGGTAATTGCCGAACAGGAAATCCAGTTGCGCCTGCAAAGCCTGGAAATCATGGACCACGGATGATTCGGAGATGCCGATGCTGGCGTCTTCCTTGTTCAATTTCAGGATCAGCGGAAATTTCAGCTTGAGTGCCGCGGCATCGATTTTGCCGTTGAGCCGAGCCAGCATGTACTTGGGGCTGCGGACGCCCAGCGCCCTCAGGATCTGCTTGGTTTTGAGCTTGTTCAGGCAGTTGCCCAGGGTCAGTGCCCGGTTGCCGGTGAATTCGATGTCCAGGATTTCAAAGGCGCCGGCGATGTGTCCCTCAAAATTCGTGTCGCCCTCCAGCGCTTCCACGAAATTGAGGATGATGTCCGGGGCCAGCTGCAGGATACGGCGCAGCGCCCTGGCGAAATCCCGGCTGAAGGGCAGGCACTCGACCTGGAGAAACTGCTGCTGCAGGATCTTCTGGATCTCGCTGACCTGGGTCATCAGTCCCGGATCGGAGGAGTCTTCCATCGCCGTCCCGCTGGCTTGGGTTTTGCCGGAATAGTTATCATATATACCGGCCGGCTCATTGTAACAGATGAGGATTTTTTCTGGACGCATTTCTGCATCTTACCAATTTTTTAGAAAAATAACCACCAACGAAAATTTTTTATCTTGGGCGCCGGGTCAATCAAAAAGCCTTTTGCCCCAGTCAGCGGCAACGGCAAAAGCCATGCATTTCTGGAAAATCTCATAGCCGAAATCCGGCGGGAGAACGCCGCCGGTTGCCCGGTCCGTATTCTCCCTAAAAAAATCCCTTTTATCGGAAATATAGGGCCGGTATGCCTTGATGAAATAGTCAAAGAGTTCCTCGGGGGGATTTTTCATCGCATCCGCTCCCGCCGCGCCAATGACCACCTCGATGCCGGTTATTTCCAGAAACCGTTCGGCATAGGAGGCCAGTCTCGTCATGTTTTCAGGGCGGTTGCTGGTGATGTGATAAAACGTTTCGTTTTCAGGTTTCTCAAGTATGGCGAGAATCGTCTTAGTGAAATAATTCACGGGAACAAGGTTTATTTTGCCCTCATGCGGAATGAATATCCTGATCGGAAGATGGAGCACACCTTCATCATTAATGAAAATGCCGCACTCCGCCGCCTTCATCCCGTTACGATTCTTTATTTCATCGAGATAGATATCCCGTATATGCTGCAGGGACCTGACCGGAAAATAGAGCGCATTGAACCTGAGCGATTTCCCCGTGGAGGAATCCCCGTATACGATCGCAGGACGGATGATGGTGTACGGGATCTTTTCCTCCCGGCATTTCCCGGCCACCCTGTCCTCGGCCAGGGCCTTGCTCTCCTCGTATACATTGTTGAAACGCAGCGAATGCACCGGCGCCTCGGGGCATGCGAACCTGTCGATACCGGCGGCATAGGCCGAGCTGATGAAGTGAAACCACCGCGCCCCGCTTGCGGTTGCGAAATCCAGGATCGTTGCGAGACTCTCTACATTGGACTTCATCACCATGGCCCGGTTCTTCTCGGTAAAACGGGTATCCGACGCGCAGTGGATGACGGGGCAGCCCCTGCCGCGCAGACGGTCGTATTCGGCCCGGCCAAGGCCCATCCTGGGCTTCAGAAAATCAATTTCATGAAATTCGAGCAGCCCTTCGCGGCATTCCATCCCGAACCAATGGAGCAGCCTGCGGATCCTTTCCTTCAGCGGTTCCCGGCTCGAGGACCGCCCGGCGATGACAACCCTTTTGCCTTCAGCCAGAAGCCCGGCCATGATATGGCTCCCCAAAAAGCCCGTGGCGCCGGTCAGCAGATGCGGCTCGTCGCCTCCCGCTTTGATTCCGGTCATGGGCCAGTACCGGCTCCCGAATAGAGAAAACTCTCCTTCCTGCTGAACCCCTGGCAGAACACATGGCGGATCCAGGTGACGGTCCCGGTCGCGGCTGAAAACTTCTCTATCATCATCCCGGTTTCCATCATGGCCTGGCGCATCTTTATTTTTTCACGCGGGTCGTTCTGATCAAGGTAATAGTCGTACTCGAACACGCAGCGCTTGCCGTCGTCAAGAGGGGTGATGAAGCCGAAATCGTTCTTCAGCCCGTGGCTGTCCGCGATGCGCTTGAACTCGCGGCCAATCCCGGCAATGAGCGTATGGTCTATCGGGAGATAGATGATCATGGCCACCACGTGCTTTTCACGCCCCATGCGCGCGCTGACGATCCGGAACATGTTCAGCCACACCGGGTCGGTCATCTCGGGCCTGGCATAAAGCTTCTCGAAGAATGGCCGCAGTTCCGGGTCAACATCGCCTACAAGCTGGGCGGAAGATGGAGCGAGCGCCGCCTCGGCCAGGTCAGGGAAATGGGCAAGTCCCAGATAGGAAAACGGTTTATCGTCGGCAAGCTCATCCATCAGGTCAAGCCATTTGGCCGAGGTGAGCGCGGGGAGCCCCAGGTTCAGGATCCTGATCATGCGATTGTCGAAGTAGGGATATCCCATCGCTTTTATGGAATGGAGTGCGTATTTGTCCCCGATCACCAGGACAAGGTATTCCATCTTCAATTTGTCCCTGAAGGCATCCTTCACCTCTGCCGCAAGTTTTTTCGTGGGAGAGAGAAAAACCGAAACATATTCTCCGCCCAGCACGCCGATGGCGAGTCCGATGCGGCGTCCGGCGCACTCCCTGGCAAAATCAAGCGCCCGCTCGAGGGACGCAAATGGAACAAACGCGGCGCCTTCATCGGCAGGGACAGGGTGAAGCCTGATACTGGCAGATGAGCATATCCCCGGCAGCGCCGAATCCGCCCGCCGGAATCCAAAAAGGTTGGGTGCAGACGGATCGCTCAGCCTGAACACGCTGCCGTCGTGCCCAACAAATTCGGCATCGATGTAATTATCCGCTGCCGTACCGTAGCTCGCCGAGAATGTCGAGAATATTCCCGAACACATGATATTGGCGCAAACCAGCGCCGAAGGCTCGGCAGCATTTACCCTGAATCCGCGCTTCACGGCCGCTTTCTGAAGATCGAATGCGGCGACGCCGGGGCCCACTTTAACCAGCCAGTTCTTCTCGTCAAAGACGATGGCCTTCATTCTGCCCAGGTCGATCACCGCGCCTTCGCTCATGACGAAACCCATCACACTGGATCCGTTCCCCCTTACGGCATAAGGAATTCCATGACGATTCAGAAGCTGAATCACGGCCGAAATTTCGGCGCTTGAACCCGGCATGGCAATATAATCAGGCAGGCGCGGCTCAGCGGCCGGGCAAGGATCATGAGAATAGGTAAGGGCGATCGCCCGGTCGTTTGTTGCCCAATCGTCACCCACTATTTCTTTGATTCCATCCAGGATGCTGTCTTTTTCAGCGGCCAGCACATCCCCGCCGTTCTCCAGGTGAAGCCTTATATGCTCCTTCAAAGCCTTCATCACGGCAGTCGGTTTCATTTCCGTCACAAAATAGCACTGGTAGTCGCATTTGCCGCAGAGGTCGCAGCTCTCCGCGATCTCGACACACTTTTCGGTAATAGGGATCCTGTTCTCCGCCAGGGCCGCGTAGAGATCCATCCGCCCCTGGGGATAAAAGCTGACAAAATGTTTTTCCTCTCCCGCCCTGCACAACCCCGTACCCAGAAAATCGATCTTGCACATGGCATAATGCCTGCAACTCTTCGCCGTCTTCAACACATCGTCCATTTTTCGTTCCTTCCGGCGCATTCCCGGCCGGGTTCATTTCCAGCCCCGCGACCCTCCTGGCAAGCTCAAGGGGCAGCCGACCAGGCAGGCATGGGAAAAGCAGGTCTAGAAGTTGAAAACCAGCCCGGCGGCGACATAGTGGATCCAGGCGAAGTTGTAGACTTCGTCGACATCGGCGCCGCCTTCGACGAAACGGTAGCCGAAACGAAGCTGCGCCCGGGGCGAGAGCCGCCAGGTCAGCGCCAGCAGCACGTCCTCGGCGCGCCCCTGCTTGGCGGCGGCGCCGTCGGCTTCCAGCAGCAGGCCCAGCTTCTCATTCCAGTCCCAGCCCAGGCGCAAGTGCAGTAGCGGCACGAAGCCGACGTTGGTCTTGCTGGCATTGAGGCCCGGCGCGGCCAGCGCGATCTCGGCGTCGCGGATCTTGGCGGTGAAGCCGATATCCAGGCGCAGGCGCGCCCGGTCCACCAGACGATAGCGGTAGGTAAGGCGATAGGAGTTGAAGGTATAGATGCCGTCCACGCCCACCCCCGACGGGAACAGGACGCCGGTAAAATGGACCGCGACCGGCAGCGTCCCCTTTGCCTTCAGGGTCAGCGGCGCGTACAGCAGGGAGAGCTCGTGGCGCCGCGAGATCGCGTACGAAAGGCGCAGACGGTAATATGCCTTGGGCGCGATGTCCAGGTCCCTTGAAAGAGAGACCAGGGTGCCACCGACATTGGGGATGCGCGCATCATTGTAGCCCGAGAACACGGCGCCCCCTTCCAGTTCGGCCGTCCAGCGGCTGGGATCACCGTCCGCGCCCCTGGCCGCAAACGTCAGAGTAAATATGGACAAGATCCATACGATTGATTTTTTCATGGCCCCTCCGCCGGAAGTATACCTGAACGGGAGATCGTTGGCAATCCCGGGAGTGCCCGGTACGGGCGGCGGAACTGACCTGTCCTAGATCGTCTTCAATGCCGGCTCCGCCTGGAAGCGGCGGGCGATCTCCTGCAGTTCGGCGAGTTTTTCCGGGAAGCGCTCCTTAAGCGAATTCAATTTCTTCATGGCGGTCTCGTATTCGCCCTTCAAATTCTCGAACAGGGCCTGGGCCCTTTCATAATCTTCACGCAGCGAATCCTTGCGGATATCCCAGGCCTTGCCGGCTTCGGCGCGCAAGAGAACGAAGCGCTGCCTGGCCTGCAGGTAATCCTGCTGCAGCCCGGCGAACTTTCTTTCGATCGCCTTGACATATTCGTCCTTCAGTGTGACCAGGCTCTGCACAAAGGCCGCTTCATATTCATATTTCAAGCTTTCCAGCAATTCGGCCACGGGAACGATCTTTTCCACGCGGTAGGCGTTGGCGCCGCAAAAGGCGAAGCCCTGGTCCAGCAAGCCCTGGCGGGCGTTGTCCAAGGCGGCCGAGATGCAATAGTCGGCGTGCTGGATATCGCACTGGTCCAGGCAGCGCCAGGCGCAGCGGTTGACATTGCGCACGCCGGCGGCGGCATTGTCCAGAAAATGGTTGCGGATGGCCCGTCCGGGCAGCCCGACCGGACTCTTGATGATGACAATATCCTGAGGCCGGCATTTGAGATACGCCTCTTTGAAACGCGGATCGGCGTCGCACTCGTCGGTGGCCACGAAGCGAGTCGCCATCTGCACACCCTGCGCCCCCAGCTGCAGGAAGCGCAGGATATCTTCACCGGTGAAGATGCCCCCGGCGGCGATGACCGGAATTTTTTTATGAAAGGTTTCCTGAAAACGGGCAACGGCGGCGACGACCTGGGGAACGAGAATTTCCAGCGCCTGTTCTGGATTCTCCAACTGGTCTGCTTTGAAGCCCAGATGCCCCCCGGCCATAGGACCCTCGACCACCACTGCGTCGGGGACATCGCCATAGGTCTTTTCCCAATATTTGAAAATGAGCTCCGCGGCGCGGCCCGAAGAGACAATGGGGATCACCAGGACATTGGCGGCGCGGATCTTGGCCACCGGGATGTTCTTGATCGGCAAGCCCGCCCCCATGAAAAGGGCATCGGCTTTTTCTTCAATGGCCACGTCCAGGAGCTGCTGGAAATCGTTGGCCGCCACCATGATGTTGACGCCGATCAGGCCTGATGTGCGGTTCCGGGCCTTGCGAATCTCGCTGCGCAGGGCCTTGATATTGGCCTTCCGGCCGTCTTCGTAGTAATCGGGCTCGATCATGCCGATGCCGTTGGCGGCGATGACCCCGATGCCGCCCTGCGCCGCCACTGCCGCCGCCAGGCCGGAAAGGGAGATCCCCACCCCCATGCCGCCCTGGACGATGGGCAGGGAAGCGGTACGGTTGCCGATGATCAACTTTGGCATTTTAAAAAATATCATGCATCCTCCTGGCAACCAATCATCTCGAAAAAAATCAATTTCAGGGATAATTGATTGTTTTTATATAATTGAAAATTTTCCTAATTTCATTAAAATCATCATTTCTATATATGAATTATACAATTTTTTTTATAAAAAAGCAAATCCGGCGCAGACCCGCCGCATGGTCGTCCCAAAATGGGACAATGACGGTCGAAAACCCAGTCTGACAGGCCATTTACGGCAAATGCCCTTTCCATCCCAAAATGGGACAGATCCCGGGCTCCGGCGGGCCTTGCCAGAAAGGCTTTTGACGCATCGCTCCGGCGAGTGTCCCAAATTGGGACACCGGCGCTGCCTGGGTCCGGAAGTCGTGAAAGCGAAAACAACAAGCAGACAATGGTTTCAGGACCAGCCCCTATTTGGCACATGTTTTGCATGATTCTTCATATGAAAGCCAAAACCCTGTATTATTGCCCGCGCGACGAAAACGAATTGCTATTCGAAGAAGTCTACGACGAACATCAGGATTTCGCATATCAATCGCTGCACGAATTACCCCGGGTCTGCCCCAAATGCGGCCAGATCCTGTTTAAAAAAGACTGCTTTTCAGTGGAGGAACTGTATCAGAACGAAAACCTTTCCAATCCCGCCTGAACATGACCGGTTTAAGCGGGCAAATGAAGATCGATCAAATTTTCGCCGTGGAAAACTTCAACCGGCCGGAAAAAATCGCGTGGTTGAAGCAGGAGGCAAACCATTTCCTGAAAAAAATGGAGGCCAGCCAGGGCGAGGTGCTGGCGGAGCGTTCCAGCCCGGTCTTGTCGCCCGCCGACCTGGAACAATTTTTTCGCCGCAAAGAAAGATCCGAAAAAGTCTGTCAACTCCTGCAGTACCTGCTCAGCTTCATGACCCATATTCCGAAAAACGACGAAATCAACGAGGAACCGGTCAATCCAGCCGAACAATTCAGGGAATTCATCCGCTATGAGGCGGATCTGCTTTTGGAAGAAGATGTCAAGAACGCCGTTTTCCAGGAGACCCATCACATGCACCGCTTCAACGGCGGCAATGTCTGGGACTACCAGGAACGGATCATCGCGGTGAACCGCGATTTGAAGGAACAAGCCGCCAGGGGCGGAGGCGACGCAGCCGGCACCATTTCCGCCTTGTGTCTGGTTTTGCAACAACTGTGTTGTTTCTGGTTCGAGATCCGGCGCCACGACATCCGCCGCACACGGCGCAGCGACATTTTCCTGTACGCACTGGCCCGGATCGTGCAAAGCCGCTGCCGGCAGACTGGAAAATCTTAACAGCCGCCGATCCATGCACTTTTTCCCTTCTTCCTGAAGACGATTTATAAAACCCCCCGGCTTAAGTCTCTTTCAGCCATTCCCTGACTTTGGCAGCGATATGGTCGCGCAGTTTGCGCACCTGCTCCAGCTTCTCGTCCTCGCTGCCCGTGAACGCGGCCGGGTCGGGGAATCCCCAATGGGAGCGCCTCCCAGCGCCGGGGAAGATCGGGCAGGCTTCGGCCTGGCTCTCGTCGCAGACCGTGATCACCCAGCCATACCATTTTCCCTGACGAAGCAGATCGAAAGCACTGCGGGTTTTTTGGGCGGAGATATCAATGCCGATCTCACCCATGGCTTTTACCACCAGCGGGTTGAGAGTCCCGGGCTCCAGTCCGGCACTTTCGGCCGCGAAGCGTTCACCGCCGTATAGGTTCAGGAAGGCTTCGGCCATCTGGCTGCGGGCCGAGTTGTGCACGCAAATGAAAAGAACCTTGATCTTGTCCATTTTCACTCCTTCAGCAGCATGATAAGCGGAAACCGTTAATTTCATTTTAAAACAAAGTTAATTTTTTGTTAACAAATTAATTTTTTATTAACTGAAAATTAACCCGATTTTTATTTCATCTTAATCGCTCCAGGTGATACTCCAGGCGGAAACGCAAATTTTTTCGGAGGAAAAAAAATGAAACGAATCATTCTGTTCACCCTGCTGGCCCTGTTCGTCTTGAGCGCCGCAAAGCTTCCCGCCGCCATCTCGGCATATGCCTTCGGCGACTACTACTTCGTGCTCAAAAACCACAAGGCCGAGCTGGAAGACCTCAACGGCTTCTGGCTGCGCCGCGTCTACATCACTTACGAGAGCGACATCTCGGACAAGTTCAAGGCCCGCGCCCGCCTGGAACTCAACAGCCCCGGCAGCTTCAGCACCTCGGCTGCGAACATCACCCCCTATCTGAAGGACGCCTACATCTCCTACCAGTATGCCCCGCTGCACAAGCTCACCGTCGGCATCCAGGACAGCCTGGCCTTCGCCAACATCGAGAAGTTCTACGGCTACCGCCACCTCGAGAAGACCATGTTCGACCTGTACAAGAACCGCTCTTCGCGCGACTTCGCCATCGATTTCAGCGGCGCGCTCGATGCCGCCAAGAAGTTCAACTACAGCGTGCAGTACGGCAACTACTCGGGCAACAAGAACGAGACCGACAAGTACAAGCAGGTCGGCGCCCGCTTCTTCGTCAACGTCACCCCCAAGCTGCTGGTCGAGGTCAACGGCGACATCAGCACCGTGTCCGGAGTCAAGACCTCCTCCCTGATCCAGGGCTTTGTCGGCTACAAGGACGATTGGGGCCGCCTGGGCGTGAACTTCGGCCAGGAAATGGTCAAGGAAGACGGCAAGGACGATGCCAACATGGCCGTTCTCTCCGCTTTTGCCGTGGCCAAGCTCGGCAAGAAGTTCGAGGCCGTGGCGCGCTACGACATGAGCATGGACCCGCAGCTCCATGGCCAGGGCGACTACCTGCTCATCGAGAAGGGCTACAAGACCAACCTGGCCATCTTCGGCCTGGCCTGGAACATCCACCCCAAGTTCCAGATCATGCCCAATATCAAGATGGTCTCCTACAAGGAAAACAACGGCGTCAAGCCGGCCAGCGACACCTATTTCAACATCACCTGGTATTATCAGTTCTAAGATAGTTAAGATTAAGGAGAAAAACATGAAGATCCTATCCGCTATTCTCACCCTGGCCTTTCTGGCCGGCGGCCTCGGCTTCGCCGCCGACTCCAGCAAGATCGTGGCCGACGGCTCCACCACCGTGGGCCCCATCGCCAAGGCCTTCGCCGAGTTCTACATGAAGCAGAACCCGGGCGTCAACATTACCGTGTCCGAATCCGGCTCGGGCAACGGCGCCAAGAGCCTGGTCAACAAATCGTGCGACGTGGCCACCATGTCGCGGCTGCTGAAACTGAACGAGTACGAGGCCGCGGTGCACTCGGAGATCCTGCCCGTGGTCCATGTCGTGGCCCTGGACGGCATCGCCATGATCGTCCACCCCAGCAACCCCGTGGCCAAGCTGTCCATGGCCCAGGTCAAGGACATCTACCTGGGCAAGATCAGGAACTGGAGCCAGCTCGGCGGCCCCAACGCCCCCATCGTCATCATCTCGCGCGACACCAACAGCGGCACCTACGAGACCTTTGAGGGCAAGGTGATGAAGGGCGAGAAGATCGCCAAGAACTGCGAATACGTGGGCTCCAACGGTGCGATCCGCCAGCGCGTGCAGAGCACCACATCCGCCCTCGGCTACGTGGGCATCGGCTTTCTGGACAGTACGGTCAAGGCCCTGCCCATCGACAATGTCATCCCTTCCGCCGAGACGGTCAAGAACGGCAGCTACCCCATCGCCCGTCCGCTGTATATGGTTACCAACGACTATCCCAAGATGGGCTCGCACCTCTACCGTTACATCAATCTCTACCTGTCCAAGAAGGGCCAGACCATGATCGAGGAGATCGGCTTCATCCCGGTCACCAGCTATTGATGCCCTGCGGCAACCTGTGAAAACTGACGAACGCAACCTTATAATGAGCGAAGCGGCCAGCCGCCTGCGGCGGCTGACCGCCTTTTTTTCCCAAGGCTTCCTGTTGCTGGCCACCGCCTTGTCGCTGGTGGCCGTGCTGTTGATCATCGCCTATATCGCCCGCGACGCCATCCCTTTTTTTAAGTTGCGCGGCCTTAAGGAGCTTTTTTCCTCCACGGCCTGGTTCCCCAGCGGCCAGCCCCCCGAATTCGGAGCCCTGGCCATCTTCATCGGCAGCGGCCTGGTCACCCTCGGATCCATCTTGGTGGCGGTCCCCTTGGGGATAGCGGCGGCCATCGCCCTGAGCGATATCCTGCCTTACCGGGTAAGACAACTGGTCAAGCCGGTCATCGAGATCCTGGCCGCCCTGCCCTCGGTGGCCTACGGTTTCTTCGCCCTGGTGATCTTCGCACCGCTGCTGCAGAATCGCGGCGGCTCGTTGCTGTCGATGGCCGCCTGGCTCATCGCCCTGCCCCTGGGGCTGCTGATCATTTTCGTGATCAGTGAAATGGCGGTGCGCTCTGTCCGCGAGGACGTGGCCAAAGCGGCCCGCCTCATCCTCGCCGCCGCGTTGACCGCCATACTGGTCCGCGGGCTGTTGGCGCTGTCGGCCGTACTGAACAAGGTGGCGATCGGCAGCGGCACCAATGCCCTGAACGTCTCCATCATCCTGGGCATCATGGCCCTGCCCACCATCGTCAGCGTGGCCGAGGATTCGCTGCAGGCGGCCGGACGCGAGTTGCGCGAAGGGAGTTACGCTCTGGGCGCCACCCGGGCCGAAACCCTGTTCAAGGTCATCATCCCCGCCGCCGGCAGCGGCATCATCGCCGCCGTCATCCTGGGAGTGATGCGCGCCGTAGGCGAGACCATGGTGGTGTGGATGGCCTCGGGCAATGCCGCCCAGATACCGACGCCATGGTTTAATTTCCTCAGCCCGGTGCGCACCCTGACCGCCACCATCGCCGGCGACATGGGGGAAGCCGACCAGGTGCTCGGCTCGGGCCGCTACCATGTGCTGTTCGCCCTGGCTTTGTGCCTGCTGCTCACCTCGTTCGCCGCCAATCTGGCCAGCGAGTGGATCCTGCGCCGCCAGCAACGCCGGCTGGGCGGGTTGAAATAACATGGACCTGCAGGCACGCAAACTCTTCGACCGCTCCCTGACCAGCATCAGCATCATGGCCGTCGTTCTGATGTCGCTGGCGCTGTTGGTGCTGTTGGCACCCATTTTCTCCCGCGGTTTGGGCGCTTTCTTTTTCCGGGGCACCAGCGAACACCGGCGCTTGGCGCTGGAGCAGTTCAACCGCGGCAATGCCCAGGCGGTCGCCAGCGAAATCCGGATCGTCGGCGCGGCGCGCCGGCCGGTCTATGAAATGCTGTCCGCCTTCGAGGATGAACTGGACGGCATGGATTCCACCCGGCGGCAGGGATACCGCGCCCAACTGAAGGAAATAAAAAGCCTGCTGCGCGAGCTGCTGGGCCCCCTGCCCGGCGAGATGGAAGCGGTGATGCTGCGCCAGCAGTACGGCCAGACGCGCTGGGACCGCGCTCGGGTCAAGCTCAAGGCGATTCTGTACAGCGAGGAGTGGGACTATTCCGACACCCGCAGCATGGGAAAAAAGGTGTTGCGCTCCCGCCAAAAAATCTTCGCCGGTACCCGGCTGGACCCCATGTTCCCTTACATGGAAAACAATCTCTCCAGGATGCTGAGGCCACGCTTCACATTTTATTGGCGCTTCCTGACCGACCTCTCCCTGGATTCCCATTTTTTCGGCGGCATCTGGCCGGAGATTCTCGGGACGATCTACCTGACTCTGGGCGCCATGCTGCTGGCCATCCCCTTCGGCATCATCGCCGCCATCTACTTGAGCGAATTCGCCGCCGGCGGACGGCTGGTCAGCCTGCTACGCGTGTGCATCAGCACCCTGGCCGGCGTGCCCAGCATCGTCTTCGGCCTGTTCGGCCTGGCTTTCTTCATCAACACATTGCACCTGTCCAGTTCCAAAAGCGTGCTGGCCGGCTCGGCCACCCTGGCGCTGCTGATCCTGCCCACCATCATCCGCGCCTCCGAGGAAGCGCTCAAGGCGGTGCCGCACACCTACAAGGAGGCGGCGCTCAGCCTGGGGGCCAGCCCGCTGCGCATGGTGCTGACCGTGCTGCTGCCCGCCGCCCTGCCCGGCATCCTGACCGGTATCATCATCAGCATGGGCCGCGCCGCCGGCGAGACGGCGCCGATCATCTTCACCGCCGCGGTCAGCGTCGGCCAGCCGCTGAAGCTGTGGGAAACCATCAGCCAGCCCACGCCGGCCCTGCCCTGGAACATCTACAACCTGGCCACCGAGCACCAGGCGGTCGACGAGATCCGCCATGTGCAGTTCGGCATGGTGCTGACCCTGGTGCTGCTGGTGCTGCTGCTCAATCTGGCGGCCATCCTGATCCGCGCCCGCATCAGCAAAAAAATGAGAGGATAAGCGCATGGTCCAAACCACACTATTATCGACCCAGATGGATCGATCCCCGGCAGTAATGGATGAAAACGGCCTGAAAGCCCACATCGCCTGCCAGGATTTTTCCTTCTATTACGGCGACAACCAGGCCGTGAAGAACGTTACACAGGATTTCCCTTCCTACCAGGTGACGGCCATCATCGGCCCCAGCGGCTGCGGCAAGAGCACGCTGCTGCGCTCGATCAACCGCATGAACGACCTGATCCCCGGCAGCCGCACGACTGGCAAGATGCTTTTTGACGGCCAGGAGATCTACGGACCACGGCTCGACGTGGTCACCCTGCGCCGGCGCATCGGCATGGTCTTCCAGAAGCCGAACCCCTTCCCTAAATCCATCTTCAACAACATCGCCTATGGCCGGCGACTGCACAACCACCTGGATAAAGGAGAACTCCTGGCGACCGTCGAGTCCAGCCTGAAGCGGGCCGGGCTGTGGGATGAGGTCAAGGACCGCCTGGAGGACAACGCCCTGAGCCTGTCCGGGGGACAGCAGCAGCGCCTGTGCATCGCCAGGGCCTTGGCGGTCGACCCCGAGATTTTACTCATGGATGAGCCGACCTCGGCCTTGGATCCCCGGGCCACGGCGCGCATCGAGGACCTGATCGCCGAACTGCGCGGCCGCTATACCATCATCATCGTCACCCACAACATGCAGCAGGCGGCTCGCGTCTCCGACTTCACCGCTTTTCTTTACGAAGGCAACCTGATAGAATACGGGCAGACGGCCCGCATGTTCACCAAACCGAGCGAGAAGCGGACCGAGGATTACATGACCGGCCGTTTCGGCTGACCAGGAGGATTGGATGGCCATCCATTTGCAGAACGAGATCGAGAAACTGAAGAAAAAGATCATCCTCTACGGGGACATGATCGAAAAAAACCTGGGCAACGCCATCCGCTCCATCCAGGCCAAGGACGCCGAACTGGCCCGGCGGGTACTGGAGGCGGACAACCTTGCCGACCAGTGGGAGATCGACACCGAGGAGGAGTGCCTGAAGATCCTGGCCCTGCACCAGCCGGTCGCCGTAGACCTGCGCTTCATCATCGCCGTGCTGAAGATCAACAACGACCTGGAGCGCATCGGCGACGAAGCGGTCAACATCGCCGAGCGGTCCCTGCGCATCTCGCCCCTTACCCTGCCCGGTTCAGCCGTGGACTTCGCCCCCCTTTGCGGCCGCGTGCAGGAAACGCTCCGCAATTGCCTGGACGCACTGGTGCGGCTGGATGCCGGGCTGGCCCACAAGGTCCGCACCTCCGATGACGAGATCGACGAGATGGTCCATGTCCTTTTCGTCCATCTGAAGGATGAGATCAAAAAATATCCCGGGCAGACCGACCAGCTGGTCGAATACCTACGCGTCTGCCGGCATCTGGAACGGATCGCCGACCACGCCACCAACATCGCCGAGGACGTCATCTACATGATCGAGGGCAGCATTGTCCGCCACCGCCAGGAGAGCCAATGAACCACGGGCGCCTTGGCCGGTCCATCGCCATCCGGGTGCCGGGGAACTTGATCTCTTGAGCAGCCAGAAACCAATGCTTCCGCAAAAAAAGGTCATCGCGGTGGTCGACGATGAACCCGATATCCTGGAATTGATCGCCCTGCACCTCACCCGGGCCGGCTTCATGGTCAAATCTTTCGCCGCCGCCAGGCCGCTGCTGCAGTACCTGGGAAAGCAATTGCCAGACCTGCTGGTCCTTGACCTGATGCTGCCAGACGGCGACGGACTGGAAATCTGCAAATCGCTGAAAGGGGAACAGCGCTCAAGCACCTTGCCCATCCTGATCCTGACCGCCAAGGGCGAAAAGCCGGACATCGTTCTGGGGCTGGAGTTCGGTGCCGACGACTACCTGGTCAAACCGTTCTCGCCCTCGGAACTGGTGGCCCGCATCAAGGCCGTCCTGCGCCGGAGTTCAGCGCCAGACCCCCAAAATATAAACCTGATCCGCGTCGGCGAAATGCTGGCCATCGACCAGGGGCGCCACCATGCTCTGGTCAACGGCCGGGCCGTCGAGCTGACCTCCACCGAATTTTCCATCCTGCTCATCCTCAGCCGCAACCCCGGCTGGGTCTTTACCCGGGAAAAGATACTCGACGCGCTCTGGGGCGACGAAAAGGCGGTGATCGACCGCACCATCGACGTCCATATCCGGCACCTGAGGGAAAAGCTCGGGCCGGCCGGCGCCCTGATAAAGAATATCCGCGGCGTGGGCTACAAGATCGAGCCATGAAAAAGCGGATATTCTGGAAATTCTTCGCCGGCTTCTTCCTGTTGAGCGTTTTCCTCGCCCTGGCCTTCTATTTCCTGATCAGCGGCCAGATCAGGATATTTTACATGCATTCCAAGGAAGAATCGCTGGAAAAGCTGGGTATGCTGTTGAGCGCCGAGCTGGCCCAATCATGGTCGGCCATGGACGCTGCCACCCTGGGTCGCTTCATCAAGGAAAAGGGCCTGCAGGCGCAGACCCGCCTGACCGTGATCGACCCCCGGGGCATCGTGCTGGCCGACTCCAAAAGGGACCCGCGGCTGATGCAGAACCATTCCGACCGCCCCGAGATCGCCGCGGCCCTGTCCGGGCGCAAGCGCTCCGCGATCCACTACAGTTTCACCCTGCGCGAGAACATGCTGTATTTCGCCCGGCCGCTGCAGGTCAAAGGCGAAACGGTCGCCGTTCTGCGCCTGAGCATGTTTTTCAGGGAGATCGATAAAGTCCTTTCACCCTGGCAATGGAAGATCACCGCCGCGCTGCTGGGGCTGCTGGGCTTTTCCATTTTCTTTTCCTTCCTTCTTTCACGGAACCTGGCCCGGCCGATCCGCGAACTGGCCCGGGCGGCGCGGCAGGTCGCCTCCGGGACATTGGAGAGCCATGTCCGCACACGGCGCCGCGACGAGGTCGGCCAATTGACCGTCGACTTCAACGCCATGGTCGACAGCCAGAAGCAGATGGTCGAGGAATTGAGTTCCAGCAGGCAGGAATTGGAAACCATCCTGGCATCGGTCTCCGACGGCCTGCTTGTCATCGACGCCCGGGATAAGATCATCCGGGCCGGCCCGCGTTTTTGCCGATTGAGCGGCGAACCCGCGCCGCTGGGCAAGCCCTATTGGGAAGTGCTGCGTCAGAGCACTTTCGATGAATTAGTAAAAAAAACCGGATTGGGACAGACCATCAATGCCGAGATCGAGATCAACCAGCGCCCCTTCCTGGTTTCTCTGTCACCGTTGCCGGCCCCCGGAGGTGTCGTGGTCACTTTCCATGACCTCAGCGAGTCCCGGCAACTGGAGAAGGTAAAAAAAGACTTCATTGCCAACGTTTCCCATGAATTACGCACGCCGCTGACCGCCATCAAGGGCTTCAGCGAAACCCTGGCAGAAGAAGCGACGGGGGATACCCGGAAATACCTGGACGTGATCCGCCGACATACTGACCGCCTGATCAATCTGACCGCCGACCTACTGACCCTCTCCGAATTAGAGGAAAAAAGCCTCCATATACAAATGACACCCATCAACTGGCCGGAAATGCTGATCCGCATTCGCAGCTTGTTTGAAAAAAAGCTCCGGGAAAAACAGCTCACCCTGGCTATCGATCTGCCTGAGAATCTTGGGGATATTTCCTTCCAGGGAGATCTTTTTCGCCTGGAGCAGATGTTCATCAACCTGATGGACAATGCGGTAAAGTACACTGAAAAAGGTGGCATCTCCATCCGCTTCTTGATTGCTGGCGGCCCTGAAGGTCCCCGACGCGGGGGCCGCCTACTCATCGAGATCAGAGACAGCGGCATCGGCATCGCCTCCGAACACCTGCCCCGCCTCTTCGAGCGATTTTACGTGGCCGACAAGGCCCGCTCGCGCCAGACCGGCGGCACCGGCCTGGGGCTGGCCATCGTCAAGCATATCGTCGGCCTGCATGGCGGCAAGATCGAAGTGCAGAGCACGCCCGGGATGGGAACTGCTTTTACTATTGATTTCCCCTTGTTTTCCTGACAGGGAATCCCCGCCATGGAGCAAGAAGAAAGATAGTTATTGCCCTTTGGGTTTTTTAGTTCATGGGATTCAGAACCAGGCAGTATTGAAAAAAAACATTTATTGAATTATTATTATTACAATGAAAATTGTGACTCTGGCGGTGGCTTTTCTTCTTGCCGGGAATGGCTTGTGCGCAAGGGAGCAAAATTCGATCATCTACCTGCGCCCGACTGACGCCCTGGTCCTCAATCCCTGGCAAGCCGACGATGTCTACTCCAATGAGATCGCGGCCAATATCTTCGAAGGGCTGGTTCGCTTTAAAAAGAATTCCACCGCCATCGAGCCCTGCCTGGCTACGTCGTGGAGCGTCAGAGAAAACGGCAAGCGTTGGAGCTTCGTCCTGCGCCGCGGCGTTAAATTCCATGACAACAGCCATTTCAACGCCCGGGCCGTCCTCTATTCTTTTCAGAGCCGGCTGAAAAAACAGCAAACCACCTACCAGAGGCTGAGTTTCCTTTTTTCATTTATCACCGGCATCCACAGCAGCGATCCATACAGCGTGGATATCACCCTCGACCGTCCTTATGCCCCCTTCCTTATCGCCCTGGCTGATTCGGCCGCATTCATCCAATCTCCCACAGCCGGCAGCTCCGCTCCCTACGTCCCTGTCGGCACCGGACCGTTCCGCTTCTCCAGCTGGTCGAAAGGCAAATCGCTGATCCTGACCCGCAGTCCCTACTACTGGGAGGGAACGGGCAACGTGGGAAAAATCATATTCAAGGTCATGCCCGATTCGCTGGGCCGGCTGCTGCAGATCAAGAACGGCAGCGCCGACATGACCGCCATTCAATCGGCCAAGGAATACGAGGAATTGTCGCGCCGCAGCGAGATCGCCATTTTAAGCAACCCGTCGATATCCACCCATTACCTGGCGTTCAACACCAAGAAAAAACCCTTCGACCGCAAAGAGATCCGGGCCGCTTTACTGCACATCGTCAGCAAGGAAAATATGGTCAAACAGATCTTTCAGAAACTGGCCGATCCGGCATATGCCCCCCTGCCGCTGCCGATCAATCCGGGCGGGGAGCCAGCCCCGCTGCGAAGCTTCAATCTGCGAGTCGCTCGCATCCTGCTGAAAAATGGAGGCATGGAGAACGGTTTCGACTGCACGCTGCATTTCGCCGACGGCCAGGAAGGCATCGAAGAGATCGCCGACCTTCTGGCCATCTACGCCAAAAAGGTCAAGATCAACATAAAAAAGATCAAACTTCCTTTCGCCGAACTGGTGAGGATTGCCGGTCGCGGAGAGCATGACCTCCTGATCATGGGCTGGAAGACCGGCCCCGATCCCGATTTTTTCCTGTATCCCCTGTTCACCTTCTCCGCCGGCAACCGCAACCGCTTTTTTTATGAAAACACCGAATTGACCCGCCTGCTGGACATGGGAAAGACCACTATGAACGTGCGGGAACGGAACCAAATCTATCTGGATGCCCTGGCCATACTGAAGAAAGACGTGCCCTGGATCCCCCTGTTCCACCTGATCGAAACCATGGCCTGCAGCAAAAAAATCAACGGACTGGCGTTCACCCCACTGGGACACATCCTGTTCCGCGATGTTACAAAGGAGTTAAAGCGATGAAAATAAAAAGGAAGGCGCTCGCGGCCTTGTCCCTGCTCGTCCTGGCCGCCCCACTGCTGGCCGAGCGAGTGGTGCGGTCCGGCAGCCTCTACGAGCCGGCCGCGATCGATCCCGCCAAGGCCTGGGACGACACATCGTCTTTTTACGTCGACAACATTTTTGACACTCTGGTGCGCCTTAATCCGCGAACCATGAGAATCGAACCCTCCCTGGCCACTAGCTGGGAAACCAGCCCGGACGGGAGGACCTGGACGTTCCAGTTGCGCCGCGGCATCCGCTTTCACGACGGCAGCCCTTTTGACGCCGACGCGGTTGTATACACCTTCTTCCGGCAGATGGATCCGGCCAACCCGAACCGCCTGCGGGATTTCCCGCTGTTCCCCGATATTTTCACTTATTTGAAGGCAGTCAGGAAAATCGACACCTACCGGGTGCAATTCATCCTCTCCGAACCATTTTTCCCATTTCTGGCCACTTTGACCGTAGAATGCGCCGCCATCGTCTCCCCAATCGCCGCCCAAAAGGCCGGCGCCGATTTTGCACGCAAGCCCGTTGGAACCGGGCCCTTTAAACTGCGCTCCTGGCAGAAAAACAAGCGCTTGGTTCTGACGGCCAACAAGTCATATTGGCGGGGCAGGCCGAGCCTGGATGAATACATCGACACCATCGAGCCCCGGAGTGAAATACTGAACAATTACTTCAAGGAAGGCATGCTGGACATTATTTACTCATATTCGATATCCAAATTGGTCAGCTATAAAAAACAGGAATGGGTCACAGTCATCACCACGCCATACCTCTCGGTAATGTACGCCGTACTCAATGCCAACAGGCCGCCTCTGAACCGCAAAACCGTTCGCCTGGCGCTGGGACACGCCTGGGATCCCCGGACCTTGAAACTCGTGTTCCAGGATTACACGCTCCCCATCCATACGTTGCTGCCCACAGGCCTTTTAACCGGTGCCCCCAATGAACCACCAATCGCATTTTCCCTGGCCAAAGCCCATGACCTGCTGAAAAAAGAGGGAATGGACCGCGGCATCCATCTGGAAATGCTTTTGCAGCAAAGCGACGGACTGCTTTTTCAGCTGTTATCCATGTACGCCAAGAACCTAAAACAGATCGGCATCAAACTGAAACTCACCCGCCTGGCCCCCCAGGTTTATGCGCAAAGGATCGCGCGGTCCGATTATGACCTGGCTTATTCAGGTTGGATCGCCGATTTTCCCGATCCCGACAGCATGCTGTTCCCCTTGCTGTCGGAGCAGTTGCAAAAACAGGGGTTTGCCAATATCGCCGGCTACCAGCGCCTGGACTTGCGCGACCTTTTGACAGCGGCCCGGCGCGAACGCGACGCGCAAAAACGCCTGGCCATGTACCGCAGTCTCGACCGTACCGTCATCGCCGACGGTCTGGTCATCCCCCTGTACCAGGACAAGCGGGTCATCATCTTCAACCGCAAACTCGGCAACATCCAGCCCGACCCGCTGGGCAAATTTTTCCTGTATGACCTGCAACTGAAATGAAAATAACAGCCAAACTTTTTCTATCCCTGATATTCATCGCCATCCTCTCCATGGTCATCTCCCTGAATTTCTCGATCATCTCCATTTCCCGCAGGTACGAAAAAATGGCCAAAGAGGAGATCGCCGCCGCAAAAAAAGTGGCAGAAAGCATATTCCTGGAGAATCTCGGCGACCTGGTACGCAAAGCGCTCTTCCTGTCGGAATTAAAAGAGATCATCGAAAACACGGGCGACCTGGATGAGTTGGCCATGGCCCTGGAATTCAAGAATTTCTTTTTTTCCAACATCAACATCAAAATACTCAATGCGACGGGAAAGATCGTTCTAAGCCATGACAATTCGTCGAACAGTCACATTGCGGAAAAGAATCTGGAACAAATCACATTTTTAAATAAAAAAAGAGACCCGCTGATCCGTGAAGCCGGAGTTTTCCTGATCGACGGCAACCTTTGCATGGCCGCCATATCCCCCATTATCGACCAGGAAACTTTTAGACTCAAAGGATTCCTGCTGCTGGAAATTCCCTTCAATTTGGAATTCACTGACCAGATCAAGGAAAAATCAAAGACCGACATCATGGTTTACGTCATGGGCCACCCTGTCACTTCCACCTTGACCGACAATAACGGCGAAATGATTTTCCCCCGTCTGGCCAAGGCCAATCCTGATGAAATGGTCCGTTTCCAGCCTGGCGGCGACCGCTATCTACTGGACACCTTCTCGGTGGACGATTACCAGAAGAAAAAAGTCGGAGAAATTTTTGTCGCGGTCAACATTGAAAAGATCATGGCGGCCAAAAAAGTCGGCATTTCCAGCCTGCTTTACACATCGCTGCTGATCGGCTTTTTCGTCATACTGACCAGCATTTTACTGGGCAAAAAGCTGACTTCGCCCATCGTCAACCTGGCCCAAGGCGCGGAAGCCATTGCCGGAGGCAATTACGACATCCGCATGAAGCTTGAGTCCAAAGATGAAATCGGCGAATTGGCCGACGTCTTCAACAAAATGTCGGATTCACTTAAAATCCAGCGCGACGAGATCAGGGAACTGCAGCAGTTTTTTGCCAAGATCATCGAACATTCCCCGTCCGCCATCGTCATCGGCAACGAAAGCGCCGAAGTGATCACCATGAACCCGGCCGCCGAAAAACTGCTGGCGCGGCCGCTCATTCAGTTCAAGGGCAAGCCGTTGTTTGAGTGCCTGCCCCGATTTCTGCCGCTGCGCGAAGATTATTTCAAAGTTTTGCTGAGCGGCAACCCCTGTTTCTATGACAGCTTTTCAGTGGTTCAAGAGGAGGTCGGTGAAAAAATCCTGCGCTTGACCCTTTATAAAATTCCCCTGCCCGGAGCCCCGGCCGAAGTGCTGCAGATGGAGGACATCAGCGAAAAATTCGAATTGGAAGAAAAGCTGCTGCATGCCAAAAAACTCGGAACGCTCGGAGAACTGCTCAGCCGCTTTACCCATGAATTCAACAATCTGATGACCAGCCTGCTGGGCCATTTGAGCATGCTCAAAAGGGAGGTCGGTGCTGGCCACGCCAATTTCGAGCGCACCGTGTTGATCGAGGACGTGGCCCTGCGCGCCTACAACCTGGGCAAGGACATTCTGGATTTTTCAAAAAAGGAAAAGATGAAGAAAGAGAGCATGAACGTGGGGAATGCCATCGAAACCGTGCTCAACCTGCTGGGCAAGACCGTTCTCAAAAGGATCGAGGTCGAAAAGAACTATATGGACAGCACCCTGACCGTCCTGATGAACAAGGAAAAATTCCTGCTGGCGCTGTTCAACGTGCTGATCAACGCCAAGGACGCCATTTGGGCGGCCGGGCGCGAAAAAGGACTGATCGGCATTACGGCTGACCGCATCTACATTTCCAAGGCAAAAAACAACTTCATCCGCATCAAAATATCCGACAACGGCACCGGCATCGAGGAAAAGATCATCAACAAGATATTTGAACCCTATTTCACCACCAAGGGTGAAAAGGGGACCGGCCTGGGCCTGACCACGGTCAAGGAGATCATCGAGGAGAATGCCGGCTGGATCGAGATCAACGTGAAAAAAGGCAGCGGCACGACCTTCATCCTTTTTCTGCCCGAGCACAGCGCCTGATCCTGCTTGGCCCCTTTCAGGCACGATTGACATTGGCGGCGTAAGATATTAATATGACGGGCAGATGAAACTCTGGAAACTGTTACTGATCAGCGCCCTGTCGGTGTTTTTCATCTGGCTGTTCATAAATCGTATAAATTTTAACGAAATAAAAACCATTTGGCTGTCCATCCCCCTCCGCTTCCCGTTGCTGTTCATGCTCTTGTCCCTGCCGCAATATTGCGTTCGGTCTTACCGCTGGGGTTTGCTTCTGCGTCCCTTCAAAAGGCAGATCCCCTTCAGCAGCTTGATGAATTTCACCCTGATCGGCTTCATGATCTCCTATCTGCTGCCCGGAAGGCTGGGAGAGATCGCCCGGCCGGTGCTGCTGGCCGAAAAGGAAAAAATCAAGAAAAGTCAGGCCATCGCCACCATCATCAATGAACGGCTGTTCGATTTGCTCACTGTCCTGCTCCTGCTGACACTTTACCTGATATCCGGACTGGGAAAAGCCTCGCCTATCCTGCTCAGGCTGAAAGTGCTGGCCTTCCTTCTTTTACCGCTCGTTTTTCTGATCTTCGCCCTGATCACTCTGGCCAATTCCGAAAAATTCCTCCCCAGGACCGAGCGGCTCATCCAATGGCTGTCGCGAGTATTGCCCGCCCGCTTCCGCGCCAGCGCCAGCGCTGCGCTCGTGCATTTTGTCAAAGCCCTGCACTTGAACCTGGGCTGGACGGGCATAGCGCAAGTGTTTTTTTTCTCCCTGCTGCACTGGGGCATCATCCTCTTTTCCTATTGGCTGCTGATGCGGGGATTCTCCGGCATCAGCCTGGATCTGCCTTCCCTGATCCCTTTTTTGGCCGTGATCTTCGTATCCGCGGCCGTTCCCACCCCGGGCATGGCCGGCAGCCTGGACCTGGCGGCAAAATATGCCCTGGTCGGTCTTTTCGCCATCCAGGAAAAAACGGCGGTGGCCTTCACGATCCTGTTCCATTTCCTGCTGCTGGCGCCGCCGATCGTCCTCGGCTTGATCGCTTTCTGGCGTGAGGGCCTGAATTTCAAAATCATTGGCCGCATGAGGAAAAAAGATGAATTGTCCACAGTGCGCTGAGATCGCCGACAAGGTGATCGAAACCCGCGAAAGCAAGGACGGACTGTACATCAGGCGCCGCCGCGAGTGCCTGCATTGCGGAAAGAGATTCACCACCTACGAAAAGATTGAGGATATCCCGCTGATGGTGGTCAAGAAAGACGGGCGGCGCGAGCCGTTCGACATGGACAAGATCCGCAAGGGTCTGTATCGGGCCCTGGAAAAGCGGCCGGTGCAGACCAAGCAGATCGAACAGCTGGCCCGGCAGGTCGAAGAATTTTTTTCACGCTCCGACCGCGAGGTTCTTACCTCCAAGATCGGGGGCATGATCATGGAAAAATTAAAAAAACTGGACAAGGTGGCCTACGTGCGCTTCGCCTCGGTTTATTTGGAATTCAAAAGCCTGGAGGAGTTCCTGACAGAATTGCACAGCCTTTTGAAAAAGGAGGAATGAATGGCAAAAAAACATTATCCTTTTTTTGAGATAGAGATCAGCAAGAACTATCCTTCGGGCATCAGTACGCATATCGACTGGAAACCCAACACCAATATCGTGGAAACCCGCGATTCCTTGTGCATCGAAATGGAACTCCCCGGAGTCGACAAAAGCGATGTAACCATCACCCTGCTCAATAACCAGGAACTGATCGTCAAAGGGGTGAAAAAGCAGCCGCGGCTGGAAAATGATCCCGTGACCTACTACCTGTTCGAAAGGGAGTTCGGAACTTTTTACAAGAAGATCGTCATCGATTTCCCGCTGGACACGGGCAAGATCAAGTCACTCATGGAAAACGGGGTCCTGACCATCGAAGTCAAAAAGAAACTCATGTCCAAGATTTCAGTGGAAATCAAGTAACGAGGCAGCGCATGGCTGAAGAACAGAAGAACATCCCCGCCCGGCAGGAAAAAGAGGAAAAGCTGGATAAAATCAAGATCCCCGACAGCCTGCCGGTCCTGGTTTTGCGCGATATCGTGGTTTTCCCCTACATGATCGTGCCTTTGTACGTCGGCCGGGCCAAATCCAAGAAAGCCGTCGATGCGGCCCTGAACAGCGACCGCTTGATCCTTCTGCTGACCCAAAAAGACATGAACGTGGAAGACCCCAGTAAAGAGCAATTGTATCAATTCGGGACCGTGGCCCTGATCGTGCGCATGCTCAAGCTCCCCGACGGCCGCATGCGCGTGCTCATCCAGGGCATTTCCCGGGTCAAGGTGCGGACGTTGATCGACGACGGCAAGATCCTGCAGGCCGAGGTCATCCAGGTGGAAGACGAAGAGCCGGCCGAGCTGACGCTGGAAAACAAAGCCATGATCAAGAACGTGCGCCAGAAATTCGAACAGGTCAGCAAGCTGGGAAAACAGATCTCCAATGAGATCCTGATCATCGCCGAAAACATAGAAGAGCCTGGGAAACTGGCCGATATCATCGCCTCCAACCTGGAACTGAAGATCGAGGAATCCCAGAAGATTCTGGAAGAGATGAATTCGCTCAAAAGACTGGGCAAGGTCCACGAATATCTGAATTATGAGATAGAAATGCTGAACGTGCAGAACCAGATCAACCTCAAGGCCCAGGGCGAGATGGATAAGAACCAGAAGGAGTATTTCCTGCGCCAGCAATTGAAAGCCATCAAAAAAGAACTGGGTGAAGATGCCGAGAACATCGACGAGATCAACGATTACCTGAAAAAGCTGGAAGAAGTAAAAATGCCTGAAGCTGCCCGAAAAGAAACCGAGAAAAACATCGAGCGCCTTAAAAAAATGCACCCGGAATCAGCCGAAAGCACCGTGATCCGGACCTATCTGGACTGGATGTTCGAACTGCCCTGGGGAACCGCCAGCAAGGACAACATGAACCTGAAACGGGCCAAGAGCATTTTGAACCAGGACCACTTCGGACTGGAAAAAGTAAAGGAAAGGATACTGGAATATCTGAGCGTCCGCAAGCTGACGGCCAAGGCCCACGGACCGATCCTGTGCTTCGTCGGACCGCCCGGGGTCGGCAAAACTTCCCTGGGCAAGTCCATCGCCCGCGCCCTGAACAAGAAGTTCGTACGCATCTCCCTGGGCGGAGTGCGCGACGAAGCCGAGATTCGCGGCCACCGCCGCACTTACGTCGGCGCCCTGCCCGGCAAAATCATCCAGGAATTGAAAAACGCCGCCAGCAACAACCCGGTGTTCATGATGGACGAAGTGGACAAGATCGGCATGGATTTTCGCGGTGACCCTTCTTCGGCCCTCTTGGAGGTCCTGGACCCCGAGCAGAACAACTCCTTTACCGACCACTACCTGGGAGTGCCGTTCGACCTTTCCAAGGTCCTGTTCATCACCACGGCCAACCTGCTGGAGCCCATCCAGCCGGCTTTCCGCGACCGCATGGAAGTCATCGAGATCCACGGCTACACCGAGGAGGAAAAGATCGAGATCGCCCGCCGGCACCTGATCCCGCGCCAGATTGAAACCAACGGTCTGAACTCGCATTTGATCGAATTCACTCCCGGAGCGCTGAAAAACATCATTGCCCTGTACACGCGGGAAGCGGGCGTGCGCAATCTGGAAAGGGAGATCGGCGGCATCTGCCGCAAAGTGGCCCATAAAGTGGCGCTGGGTGAAAGGAAATTGTACAAGATCACCATCCGCAATCTGGAAAAATACGCCGGCATCCCCAAGCTGTTCCGCGACCAGCTGCTGGAGGAAAACTCGGTGGGCGTGGCCACCGGCATGGCCTGGACGCCCTACGGCGGGGACATCCTCTTCATCGAGGTCAAGCTGATCCCGGGCAAGGGCACGCTGATCCTGACCGGGTCTTTGGGCGATGTCATGAAGGAGTCGGCCAGCGCGGCCCTGAGCCTGATCAAAGCCTCATCGGCTCAACTGCAGCTGGCCATCGAAAAATTCGAAAAAAATGACATCCATATTCACATCCCGGAAGGCGGCATCCCCAAAGACGGACCGTCGGCAGGGATCACCCTGGCCACGGCGCTGATCTCGGCGTTCACCGGCATCGCCGTGAACCGGGAGATCGCCATGACCGGAGAGATCACCCTGCGCGGGAAAGTATTGCCGGTGGGCGGCATCAAGGAAAAAGTGCTGGCCGCGCGCCGGGCCGGGATCAAGACCATCATCCTGCCGGAAAAAAACAAAAAAGACCTGAGCGAACTCAAGGACAGCCATATTCAATCCATGAATTTCATATTCGTTCAAGACTTCAAGGACGCGGTGAATTCCGCCCTGGTCAATAAAATATTTTGATGGATGAAAGACAATTCGTCGCCTACTTGAAAGACAAATTCCCTTTCCGCCGCGGTCTGGGCATCGGGGACGACGCGTCGGCGGTCAGGGTCGGCAGATATTTCCAGCTGGTCAGTACCGACATCCTGATCGAAGACATCCATTTCCGACTGGAGGATTTCTCTCCGGCAGGACTGGCTGAAAAATCCCTGGCGGTGAACGTTTCCGACATCGCGGCCATGGGCGGGCAGGCGCAATATTTTTACCTTGACCTGGGCTTTCCCGATCGCCTGTGTCCCGCCGACTTGCGCGCTTTTTTTTCCGGCTTGGGCCGGGCCGCAAAAAAATGGCACGTGGAACTGGCCGGCGGCGATTATTCACGCTCGAAAAAAATGGTCATCGCCATCACCATCGTCGGCCAGGGCAAAAAACCGGTTTTGCGCAGCGGCGCCAGGCCCGGCGACTGGATCGCCATAACCGGACCGACCGGAGAATCGGCCCTGGGGCTGAAGCAGCTCCTGGCCGGCGAAAAGGATTCCCCTTTCATCCGCTGCCATAAACGCCCGGTGCCCCAGTGCGAGAAGGGCCTGAGGCTTGCCCAATACGCCCATGCCATGATCGACGTATCCGACGGCCTGCTGCTCGATCTTTCCCGGCTGCTCCACGCTTCGGGCGTGGGTGCCGAGATCGATTATAAAAAGCTTCCGGTTTCCCCGCGCTTGCGGCGGCTGTGCCGGCAGAAAAATTACCCGGAAAAAGAACTGGTCCTGGCCGGCGGGGAAGACTACCAGCTGCTGTTCGCCGTTTCCCCGCGCCAGGAAAGCCGGCTGCGCCAAACCGGAATGGGCTATCACCTGATCGGGAAAATCACCAGGGGGCGCGGCCTGCGGGTCCTTGAAAAGGGACGCCAGCTGAAAATTTCCCGTCTCGGGTTTGATCACTTTGTCAACGCCGGCGGCAAAAAGAAAAAAAATGAAGATCATAATTAAAAACAGCTTCAAACCGGAAGGCCATGACGCCGTGATCATCCCCGTTTTTCAAGGGACGCCGCTGCCGGCGATCTGGCAGGAATTCCCCGAGCTGGAATTCCTCAGCCGCGGCAAAAGAATCAAGGGCAAGACCGGCGAAGCGGAGGTTTGCCACTCGCTGCAACAACAGCGGCTGCTGATGCTGGTCGGAGCCGGCCGCATCGGCTCGCTGTCCGACGCCCGGAAATTGGCCTGCAAAACCATGGCCCTTTTACGGGAAAGCCGCGTCAGCAAAGCCCTGTTTTATTTCATCCAGCCGGGTCCGTACCCCCATGACTACCTGGTCAACCTGATCGATTACCTGCACCTGAACCATTACCGTTTCGACCGTTACAAAAGGAAAAAAAGCAAGGCCGTCAGCAGGATCCAGCTGGCGTTCAAAAAGCCGGCCGCCTTGAGCGTCAATGACCTTAGAACCCGGGAGATCATTGAGCACCAGGTGACCCTGGCCCGAGACCTGGTCAATGAGACCCCGGCAAAAATTACGCCGGATTCGCTGGTGCAGCTTTTCAGCGCCAGCGCCAAAAAATATCATCTGCAATTGACCATTTGCCGCAAAAAAGAACTGGAAGAACTCGGCCTGAACGGCCTGCTGGCCGTGGGCGCCTCCTCATGCTGCTCTCCGGCCCTGCTCACCCTGTCCCATGTCCCGAAAAAATTTTCCCGGACCATCGCCCTGGTCGGCAAGGGGATCACTTTTGATGCCGGCGGCTTGAACCTGAAGTCGGGAATCGGCATGGAGGAGATGAAAAGCGACATGGCGGGGGCTGCCGCGGTTCTGGGCGTCCTGATAACCGCGGCCGAACTGGACCTGCCATTTAAGGTGATCGGCTTCGCCGCATTGGCCGAAAACCTGCCCGGCCGCCGGGCCTACAAACCGGGAGATATCATCACCTTTGCCAACAAGAAAACGGTGGAGATCGTCGATACGGACGCCGAAGGCCGCCTGGTCCTGGCCGACGCCCTGATCCTCGCCGCAAGGTGCAAGCCCGATATGATCATCGAGATCTCCACCCTGACCGGGGCCATCGTCAGCGCCCTGGGTGACTCCTATGCCGGGATGTTCAGCCGCAACAAGAAGCTGAGTTCCGCTTTGCTCCAGGCGGCCGAATCCAGCGGCGAGCTTCTCTGGCCGCTGCCGCTGCCCGCTGAATACAAAGAGAGCATCACATCCAAGATCGCCGACCTGAAAAACGCAAAATATAGCGGCGCCTCCGCGATCAAAGCCGGCCTTTTCCTGCATGAATTTACCGGCACTGTCCCCTTCGCCCACCTGGACATCGCCGGCACGGCGTTCCTGGCCAAGCCGAATTTCTGCCTGAACAGCGAGGGCGCCACAGGCTTCGGCGTCCGCCTGCTGGTCGAATTCCTGAAGAACCTGGCTTGACATCACCCGTTTATCGGCATTCGCCGTAAGGCCAAACAGGCCTGACCGCCGCTCTTGAAATTATCCGGCCCATGTTTTATACTTTTTCTCGCTGCCTCGGCGTGACCCCCGGAGCGGGAAGAACGCCGCTTGGCAAATCCCAAAACAGGGGGGGACGACGATGAACAACTGGAGAGAGTTTCGCCATCCGCTCGACGCGGCGCCCAGACGGTTTGTCCTTTTTCTCATGGTGTTCCTGGTTTTCTTTCTGCATTTCAGGGAAATGCCCGCTGCGGAGACTGTTGCCGACGTTCTAAAGCGTGTCGTCACCATCAATGACCTGCCTCCCGGCTACCAGCAAACAGGCGAGATCGGATTCAAGACATACGACATTCTCAATATGTCCGAAGCGTCAATTGCTTTCAGGCCGCAACAAACGCACACCTCGTTCATTAATGTGCGGCTGAAGCGCTACAACTCCGCCAGCAAAGCCGAAAGCGATTTCAACTGGCTCGCGCAGTTCAAAATGAAAACTCCCCAGAACGTCATCGCCCGCAACGTCGGCGTCGGCAGCGCCAGCATCCAGACGGGAGACAGACGTTTCCTTGACAGAGCCCACACGCGCCATGAGCTGGTGAACCAGTCCATCGATGCCGTCCAGGGCAACTGGCTGCTGCTCGTGGATATACTGAATTACAACGATTTGTACCACCGGGATTTCAGCGACGCGCAGGCGGAAAAGATCATCCGGACGATCGGGGCGACGGTTATGGCCAGGCTCGGCGGCCGAGCCCCGGTCGCTGAAGGAGGAGACTGCGGAAAGAGCGGAGCGTTGACCCGCTATCTCGAAGCCCTTAAGGCGCATCAACGGAATATCTCCAGCCTTGACAGCGAGCTGGCGGCGCTGCTCGGCACTCCGAATGCGGATCCGCAAAAGGTCATTGCCATCGGCAGGAAGGCCCTGCAGGCGGGCGAGGCGTATCATCAGACCCTGAAGGAGTTCCAAAGGGCCGAGACCCGGCGCGGGCTTTTCGAGGAACTGGATCTCCTGGTGGAGACCCCGATCCTGCTCAACCAGGTGGTGGTCAAATATCAGACCCTGGCCAAGGCGCCCTTCACGCCGCTGAACCCGGACACGGCGAAAAACTCCCGGGCGGACGCGGCCCGCGTGGTCCTGAGCCTGGCCAGGGAGCAGTTCGCCGCCAGGCTGGAATCGGAGGGGCTGCGGGACATCCTGACCAGCAACAGCTGGAACGAGGCCCTGGACAAGACGGCCTTCCACGCCCAGCGCAAGATCAACGAATTCCTGGACCGGGAAACCGAGAAGCTGTTCGGCTTCGGCTTTCACGACGCCCGGTCGGCGCAGCGCGCCCTGCAGCTGCAGATGCGCCGGGAGATCCGCCGCCAGGTCGCCAAGCTGCTGGTGAAGGTCACCAGCAACGAGATCGTCATCGAAATCATTGCCGGCCCCATCATCCGCTGGATCGAGCGCGACCTGCTGCCGCGGCTGCGCGAAGCCCTGCGCCAGAAAGGCAATCTGCCGGCCCGGGTCGACCGCTCGCTTGAAACCATGGAAAAGGCCCGCGACGACCTGAACCGCCTGGCCTGCGACGCCAGGCTGCGCGACGTGCGCCGGCGCCTCGACTCGGCCGCGGGCACGCTCAATGCCGCGCATTTCCTGGAAAAGGACATCCGCGCCGCCGACGCCGCCATGGAGCTCGGGAGGCTGGCGGACGGACAGAACAATCTGTCCCGCACGATCCGCCTCACCCGCAGCCGGTTCCTGCTGGTCAAGGACGACTACGAGGATGACCTGCCGCTGATCGACAGCCTGGTCGCCCAAATGCTGGACAACCTCAGGAGGAGCATCCCCGCTGGGACCACGGACCAGCAGCGATTCAGGATCAACGATCCACAGCCCCCGATCGATCTCGATCAGGCCCAGGCGATCATGGACGGGCTGACGGGCGAGAACAATTACGATATCCCCTCGCTGCAGGCAAAAGTGACCGGAGTGAAATTTTACGAAGGGGGAGTCGACGATGTCCCAATCCAGCAAAGGACCTATGGCAGCCGCTTCTCCAGGGCTTCCGCCCGGTTTGTCTGGTGGGAGATCAACCTGGCGTATCCCGACCCGGGAAGGCGGATCGATTTTTCCGTGGAGGCCGTCTGCTTCAGGCCGGACGGCACCGTCATCAACCGCCAGGTGCAGCACTACTTCATCCAGTCCCCCTGGACCAGTTCGTGGCTGTCCATGGGTTTCGGCTGGCATGAACCCGGCACGTGGACTCCCGGTTCCTATCGCGTGGAATTGTTCGTGGCCGGGAAAAAAGTGGGCGGCGGGTCATTTGCGATCGTTCAGGCGCCTGCGGGTTGAACCCGGGGGCGATCCGCTGCTGCGAGGTGACGGCATTCTTTTTTTCCACTCCTCGCCGACTCCAGGGGATGGCCAAGAAAAGTCAAGCAAAAGGCGAACTGACTCCCGCTTCCCGTTCCCTTACAATCTATATGCCTGGAAGCGGGCCGCTTAGGCGGTCTGCGGGGAGGGAAGATAAAGAAGATCGCAGCCCCGCCTGAAAGCGGCGAGGAGTGCGAAGAAATCGTGCGCTCCCTCAGGCGCGACTTGTAGGCAGGCTTCCTTCACCGGATCGCAGGCGACAGTTGAAATCATTTTCTGCAAAAGATATAATGACAGGAGAAAGGGCCTCTCAGGCCAATCAGGAGGGGCAACGGATGCAGCCGATCGCAAGAGCCTGGTGTAAGGCGGACGGCGGGCAGTCGACGGCAGTAGCCGCTGCCCGATCTACTCAGTCGATTTGCGGTTGCCGTGAACCGAACACCGTCGACCGGACACCGACTTCCTTAATGAATTTTTGGAGGGCAACATGACCGAACTCTACAGCGTCCATTCCCTGGCCCGTAATTTTCTGTACGACGGCAGGCAATACGAGGAAGTGAAGATCATTTGGTTCGCCGTGGAGCGCAAAAACCCGCTCGCGCCTTTTGAAACCGCCATCCAGGATTACGCTCAATTGGACGAGAAAGAACGCGTTTTCCCTGAAGAATACCTGAATGAGCAGTTCAGCCGGGAAGAAACCGAGGCGCTCAAAAAATACCTGGATCGCCGGCCGGACATGACGTCCGTGGTCGAAGAGATCGAACTGCCGGTCGCGGCCAACACCAGAGGCTGCCGGCGGCTTTCCCGGGGGAACGGCAGCGATTTTTATATCCTGCACAGGGAAAAGGCCTATTCCCTGCCTTTCAAGGTGGAAGGCTACTTCAGCGTGCGCTTTGCCGAACTCAAGGTCAGCGGCGACGACCGGGCAACGGTGATCGTCAAAAGATCATAGGCCGTTGCGGCGCGGCCGAAAAAAAATCGATTTGCATTCACTGGAGGCACCATGTTCAAAATCGACCTGCAGGGCAAAAATGCCCTGGTCACCGGGGCCAGCCAGGGCATTGGCCAGGCCATTGCCAGACAATTGGCCCAGGCCGGCGCCCGGGTAGCAGTCCATTATTCCACCCATATTGTCGATGTCCGGGACTACCCCGGGCTGGCGCAGGCCTTCCAGGCCGACCTGGCCTCACCGACCCAGACCCGGCAATTGTTCCGCCAGGTCACGGAAGCATTCGGCCGCGTGGATATCCTTGTCAACAACGCCGGCTTCGCCGTCGATTCACCGCTCGATCTCGACGATGACCGCTGGCTGGCCGACTGGCAGGGCATCCTGGCCGTCAACCTGACCGCTTGCGGCATCCTCTGCCGAGAGGCGGTGCGCCACTTCCAGGACCGCGGCGGCGGCCGCATTATCAACATCGCCTCACGCGCCGCTTTCCGCGGCGACGTTGCCGCCTACCTGGCCTACGCCGCTTCCAAGGGCGGCATGGTCTCCCTGACCCGCTCCCTGGCCCGGGCTTTCGGCAAGGACAACATCCAGGCCTTCATCATCGCTCCAGGCTTCACGCGCACCAAGATGGCCCAGCAGTTCATCGACCTCCACGGCGAGGAACTGGTGCTCAAGGACATCGCCCTGAACCGGCTGACCGAACCGGGAGACATCGCCCCCATGGTCGCCTTCCTGGCCAGCGGCCTGGCCGACCACGCCACCGGCTGCACCATCGACATCAACGCCGCCAGCTACGTGCACTAGAACTAGCCGGACTCGGTGCAAGGTAGACGGTAGACGGTAGACGGTAGACGGCGTACGGATAACTGCACAGGGAACGTATTTAAACCTGAAAAAATCGATCGTTTAAACTATTCCATTATTTTCCATGGTCGTTGCACCTGGAAGCACTGTTTACCGTCAGCCGTGCGCCCTAAGCCGTACGCCGAGTCCATGAGCATCGGACTCAGCTCTTCCTCGTCACTGGTAGCTCATTACTCATCACGATAGTTCGTAATTCCCTTTTCTTTAATTGACAAAACCGGGTTTTGATATTATATAAGTTGCGAAAATGGAAAAATTCATCGAAGTGAATATCGTCGGCCTGATCATTGACCAGGTATCCAAATCCCCGGTCATGGTGCTTAAAGCCCTGAACGAAAAAAAAATCATCCCCATTTGGATCGGCCTGAACGAAGCCAATGCCATCGCCCTGGAACTGGAAAACGTCTCCTCACCCCGGCCCATGACCCACGACCTGATGAAAAGTATCATGGCCAACCTGGAAGCCGTACTGGCCAAGGTGATCATCACCGACATCGTTGAAAACACCTATTATGCCGAGCTGGTCATCGAAAAAGACGGCGAGCAAAGGATCATCGACTGCCGGCCTTCGGACGCGGTGGCCTTGGCCCTGAAAAACGGATCCAAGATTTACGTTTCCAAACAGGTTTTGGAAACATCGGTCATGGCCGACGTTTTCAGCAATTTCCTCAGCAGCGAGGAAAAGATCGACAGCTGGTTCAATTCCCTGTCATCGGACGATTTCGGCGAGATCGAGCAATAGACCTCAAAAACGGCTCCAGCAAACTCACCCCCTGACCCCCTCTCTTGTGAATAGAGGGGGCCTTGCCCTTGCTTCTTTCAGCCCCTTCTCTTCGGAAAGAGAAGGGGATTGGGGATGAGTTGAGTGTTCGTTGTCATGGCGATTGACCCATCAACGAATTCTCTTTCTTCGTTTTACTCATTGGGTCATTGGTATTTGGAGCTTGTTTGGGATTTGGTGCTTGGATTTTGGTGCTTATTCTTCTTTGGCCCACTGCCACAGCGCTTCCATTTCCTCCAAAGCTGCCGTGCTGATGTCTTTGCCTTGTTTTTTCAATTCCGCCTCAATATGGCGAAAGCGGCGGGTGAATTTCTTATTGGTGCGCGCCAGGGCGAATTCGGGATTGATCTTCAGCAGCCGGGCCACATTGGCCACGGCAAAAAGCAGGTCGCCGATCTCATTTTCAGCTTCATGCAGACGGTTTTCATTGATTTCCACCCGCAATTCCTCAATTTCCTCGGCAACCTTGGCAAATGCCCTGCCGGCATCATTCCAGTCGAAGCCGACGCCTGAGGCCTGGGAAGCGATTCGGTTGGCCAGGAGCAATGAAGGCATGGAAGCGGGATAGTCGGAAATGACGCTCTGTTTATTCTTTTCGGCGATTTTGATTTTTTCCCAGTTGACCTTGACCTCATCGGCCCCGTTGACCTGCACCGAGCCGAAGATGTGGGGATGGCGGCGGACCAGTTTTTCCGATATGCCTGCGATGACTTCACGGATGGAGAATTTTTTGTCTTCCTCGGCCAGTCGGGCCAGAAAAACGATCTGCAACAGCAGGTCGCCCAGCTCTTCCCTGACGGCTTCCGCATCGCCGCCATCGATGGCTTCGATCAATTCGTGGGTTTCTTCCAGAATGTATTCCTTCAGGGACGCCGGTGTCTGTTTTAAATCCCAGGGACAACCCCGCCGGGGGTGGCGAAGCTTTTTCATGATCCTGACCAGCCGGCTGAATTCTTTCATACTGTTTTTGCCCGCAAACGGCCAGGCGCATGACATCATAGCTGGAATCCACCCCAAGTGCAAGCGTCGGGAACCGGCAGGCAAATATTTTTCTGCCGGCCGCATGTTGACGTTTGAAGAACCGCCATGCTTGTGGTATAGTTACTGGGATGGGAAAAGGTAAGACGTATCCGGAAAAAAGGGACATCCGCGCCATTGTTGTTCTTCTGGCCGCCCAGGGCATGATCCGGCTGGGTGAAATCCCCGATCCCTTGAATGGACAAGCCATTCTCGATGAAAGCGGGGCCGGATTCTTCATCGATCTGCTTTCCGAACTGCAGCGCAAAACCAGCGGCAACCTGCTCCCCGCCGAGGCTGCTTTTTTGAGCGATGTCCTGGAAAACATGCAAAAAATTCTTTTAAAAAAAACGCGAGCGGAAAATGGCTAAAAAAGTACTCGTGACCATGATCGGCCTGGTTCTGCTGGCATCCTTGTCCCCGGCGGTGACCAGCCCCTGGGGCGATCTGAAAAAAATCTATTTCTATGACTCCAGCGGCAACCTGGCCGAAGTCAAAAAAAACCTGGACAATCTGGACGCCCAGGCCCTGCCGCCTGCAGAAAAAATCGAATTAATGAAAAAATTGGCAGAGTTGGGCGACCGTTATTATCAAAAAGGCGATTTTCCTCTGGCCGAAATGTTTTACCGGAAAACCCTGAGCATTTCCCCCCAAGACGCTTGGCCCATGTACAACAAGCTGGAAAAGATCTCCCGGCGCCGGGGAAATCTCCTGTGGAACCTGAACCACATCGGACGGCAGTTCGGTCTGTTGACGCACGATTTCAACAGCTCATTCATCCTGTTGAACAGCTTCTTCAACGTCCTGTTTTTTTCGGGCCTGCTCCTGTTTTACCTGGTCACAGCCGTCATGTTCATCAAGTACTTCAAGCTGGTCGCCCATGACTTCATTATCAGCGGCCATTCCCGTTTCAAGATCAGCAAGCTTTTCCTCCTGCTGCTGCTTTTGCTCTGGCCACTGGCGCTGACGGGCGGCTGGGGATTCTTTCCATTTCTTTTCTGCGGATTCCTCTGGTTTTATTTCAGCCATGACGACCGGGGCAATATCCAGCGCATCCTGGGCATCCTCCTGGTCTTGGCCTTCCTGCACAGCCTCGGACAATACCTGGAAAAGAGTTTGCAGAACCCTGGTTTTCAAACCATTCAAAAGATATATGCCGGGGAGCTTTTTCCGGAAAGCACCTACAGCCGTTTCGATAACGAGATGAAGATCATGCAGGCCTATGCTTATTACAACCGGAATCAGACGGATGAGGCCCTGGACATCCTGCAGGCCACGGGCAGCCACTACAATTCCACGCTCAAGTTCAACCTGCTCGGCAATATTTATTATGAAAAAGGGGACATACTCCAGAGCATCCAATATTACCGCCAATCATTGAGCCTGGACAACCAGAACCAGGGTACCTTGAAAAATTTCACTATGGCCCTGCTGAAAAACAATGACCCGGAGCGATTCCTCTTTTACAGCAAAAACTATCCGCAGATCCAGGCCATCAAAGACAAAGTCACCGTCCTGCAGAAAACCAAGCTCCCGGAAAAAATATTGTGGAACAGACTGCTGAAATTTTCCTGGCAGAATTTTCATGTCTGGAATTTTTTGGAACTCGTTGTCATCGAATTCATAAAATTTCCAGTGCTGCTGGCCATCCTGATCATGATGGTCTACGTCGCGCTATTGAAAAAATTTTTCCCGACCCTGGGGCAAAGCACGTTTTGCAGCAAGTGCGGCAGGATCATTAAAAAAATGTCCATCGAACAGGCGCACGCCCTCTGCGACGGCTGCTATCAATTGTTCTTGATCAAGGACCCCATCTTCATGGAAGCCAAAATACTCAAGGAAAAGGAGATCGGCAGGCAGTTGCGCCTGAAGAATTCCCTGGTTCTGCTGGCTTCCCTTTTCATTCCCGGATTTTTCCTGAATTTCGAAGACAAAGGCAAAACATTCACCTTCCTGTTTCTGCTGTTTTTCAATGTTTTCGGTTTTTTCCTGTTCACGGCCCTGGCTTTCAAGAGCATTTTCGGCATTATTCCCATGTTTCTGAATGTCATCGGTATCCTGGCAATTGTTTTATATCTGGTCATCAATGCCTTTGCGCTGAAGGGGAATCACCATGGCTTTTAAAGGAACCTTAAGAGAATTCAAAGTCCCCGATATCCTGCAATTGATCTCCCTGCAAAAGAAAACCGGCATTCTGACCTTTAACAGCCAGGAAGGCTTTATCACCCTGATATTCGAAGACGGCTTCATCATCGGCATCGATGCTTTTCCCAAGAAGCTGGAAATGCGCGTCGGCAACGTCTTCGTCAAGCAGGAGATCATCAGCGAAGAGATGCTGCAAAGAGCATTGTCCATTCAGAAGCGGACCAATCAGAAAGTCGGAGAGATCCTCATCGGCATGGGGCTGATCGACGAAAAGATTATTCCCGAAGTGCTCAAGATCCAGGCCACCCAGATTGTATTGTCACTGTTCAACTGGAAAAAAGGCGAATACAATTTCAAAGTGCTGGATTATGTCGACAAGGAGCTGCGCCTGCTCGCCCCCATCGCCGTGGACAACCTGATCATGGAAGGGGTGCAGATGCTCGATGAATGGCCGCTGATCAAAAAAGTCATCCCTTCCGAAGATATCATATTCGAGCCTGTTTTTCTCGGCAGCAAAAAGATCTCCCTCATCTCCGAATACGACGACGACCTGCAATCCAAGGACAGCAACACCCTTTATCTGACCGAGACCGAAGTCAACCTGCTCAAGCATATCAACGGAAAAAACACGGTCAAAGACATGGTCGAGCTGGGCTTGTTCACCGAGTACAAGATCTACAAGAACCTTTTCAACCTCGCCAACAAAGGGTTGATGAAAAAGAAGGAAAAAACCGAAATCCAGGAAATCCGGGAAAAAAAGGTTTTCGAAGATCTGGAACATGAAAATGCCCAAAAACTCAGCCGCCTGAATCAATGGTTCTTGGTTTTGCTGGCCCTTTTGCTGCTGCTGACATTTTTTACGCCGCTGCGGCCTTTGCACAAAAAAAACATGCTGCTGAAAACGCAGTTTTACCGCCTCAACCTTCAGTCGATTCTGCCCGCGCGCTAAACAATGAAATTTCGCAGCCGCCTGGAAAAACTCCCCGGGCCCAGCGCGGTGGCCATCGGCAATTTCGACGGCTTTCACGCCGGCCACAGAAGGATTGTCGAAACATTGCAAAAGACCGCCCGGAACGAAAAATTGCTGGCGGTGATCCTCACCTTTCATCCCCATCCCCGGCTTTATTTCAATCACCCCATCCAGCTGATCAGCACCGACCGGCAGCGCCGTGAAACCCTGAGCCGCCTGCCGCTAGACTATCTTTTTTTTATTAATTTCGGCATCGTGGCCGCTCTCCCGGCCCATGATTTTGTCAGAGATATCCTTCTGGACACCCTGGACATGAAGAGGCTGGTCCTTGGCGAGGATTTCCGTTTCGGTCGCAGCCGCGAAGGCGACCTGGCGCACCTGCGCCGGGAAGCGGCAACGGAGCATTTCAAGATCATTCAATCCGCAACCATGGAAATCGACGGCTGCCGCGTGGCCAGTTCCCTGATCAGAAAGAAACTGGCTGCGGGTGCCATCCGCGAGGCCAACCGCATGCTGGAAAGACCTTACACCATCGACGGCATCGTGGAAAAGGGGGCCGGGCGCGGCAAAAAAATCGGTTTCCCGACCATCAACGTCGCGACCGACAACCAGATCCTCCCCACCGGCGTTTTTCATACCCGGATCGAAATCGGAAGGCTGCAGTTCGCTTCGCTCACCAATATCGGCTTCGCTCCGACGTTCAAAGCCGCGGCAGAAGTTCCCCTGAAGATCGAAACCCATATTCCCGGTTTCCAGCGAATGGTCTACGGCAAAAAGATCCGCCTCCATTTCATCGACAAGATCCGCGAGGAAAGAAAATTCAATTCATCCCAGGGCCTGGCGGAACAGATCCGCCAGGACATCGCCCTTCTGGGCATTTGACAAAAGACCGCTTTTTTGCTAAAGTTTGCCTAAGCCTCACACTTTCACCTTCAGGAGCCACCACCATGAATCACGAAAAAGCGGATGCCGAAACAAAGCCCGTTTCTGAAGCCGATAATACGGGGGATTCGCAGCCTGCCGCCAAGGACAAGGAAGAAAATGTCCTGATCCGGCGTTTTAAAATCTCAATGAACAAGGATGACATCGCCCGCGAGATCGACGCTCTGGCCGTGCAGTACAGCCAGAAAGTAAAAATGCCAGGCTTCCGCCAGGGAAAAGTCCCCGTGGATGTGGTTAAAAAAGTATACCAACAGGCCCTAAAAGAAGAAGTCCTTCAACAGGCCATCAGCAAACTGGCCTTTGCCCAGATCGAAAAGGACAAGATCGCCGTGGCCAGCGAGCCGTACGTGGAAAAAATGGATCATCCGGAAGGAGAGGATTTTCAAGCCGACATCGCAGTCGAAACACTCCCGGAAATCCAGCTCCCAGAATTGGAAACCCTGCAAGTTAAAATTCCGGCCGCCGACTTGAAAGGGGGAGCCTTCGACGAGAGCAAACAAATCGATCAGATCCTGGAAGCCAACAAAAGATCATTGCCGGTCAAAGACCGCGCCATTGCCGAAAACGACTTGGTCCTGCTGATGGTGCAGTCCGCGGATACGGCGGGTAAGAGAAAATGGCCGCGCCAGGAAACCTATTTCATGATGAACAAGGAAAACATAGCGGAAATCGCCGGGCTGTACGAAGAACTGCTGGGGAAAAAAAACGAAGAAAATTTTACCATCCTGAGGTCCTACCCGGCCGATGCGCCGAAAAAGGCCTGGGCGGGCAAGAAGATAGAGCACCAGGTGGAGATCAAAACCATCCATGAAATGAAAAAACCGGAACTGGATGAAATTTTTCTCAAATCCCTGGGCATGAAAAACATTGAGGATTTCAAACTCAAGCTGAAAGAGGAATTCCAACACCACCAGGAGCACCAAAAAGACGAAAAAATCATGGACGGTATCTATGAAAAACTGCTGGAAGCAAGCCAATTTCCAGTCCCCCGCTCACTGCTGGAACAGGAAGTGGCACGCCGGCTTTCCCAGAACCGCCGCCCGCTGAATCTCAAGGACGAGGAAGAAAAAGCCAAGTTCAAGGAAATGATGTTCGCCCAGGCGGAAAAGTCAGTCCGCTTGTCGCTGATACTGGAGCGGGTGCGCGAGCAGCATCAGATCGAGGTCAGCGACCGCGACCTGGAAAAGGAGTACGCCCACCTGGCCCAGCACCATTCGCTGCCGGAAAAGGATATCAGGAAATATTACAGCGAAGAAAAAAAGGCGGCGGAGTTGAAAGACCACCTGATCCATGTCAAGATAAACAAATTCATCAGGGAAAAAATCAAGATCAAAGAGGTATAACATGCCACTCATTCCCATGGTCATCGAACAAGCGGGGAACGTCGAACGGGCCTACGACATCTATTCCCGGCTGCTGAAGGACTCGGTCATCTTCCTCGGCTCTCCGATCGACGACAACGTGGCCAATGTCACCATTGCCCAGTTGCTGTTCCTGGAAGCCGAAGACGCCGAGAAAGATGTATCCATTTACATCAATTCGCCCGGCGGCATCATCAGCGCCGGCATGGCCATCTACGACACCATGCGCTTCATCAAGAACGACGTGGTGACCATCTGTATCGGCCAGGCCGCTTCCATGGCCGCCATCCTGCTCGCCGGCGGCACCAAGGGCAAGCGCATGGCTCTGCCCAATGCCAAGGTCGTCATCCACCAACCCCTGGGTGGTTTCGAAGGCCAGGCCACCGACATCCTGATCCAGGCCGAAGAGATGCGCAAAGTGAAGGCAAAGACCATCGAGATTCTCTCTTTCCACACCGGCCAGAAGCCCGAGAAGGTCGCCCAGGACATCGAAAGGGACTATATCATGTCCACGGACGAAGCCCTGAAATACGGGATCATTGATTCGGTGATCAGCGACCGCAAAAAGGAGAAAAAAGGATCCAAATGAAGGAAGAGAAAGAAGCCCGCTGCAGTTTTTGCGGCATCCCCCAATCGCGAGCCATGAAACTGATCGCCGGCCCCGGGGTGTACATCTGCGACGAATGCACAAAAACCGCCTACAACCTGATCTTCAGCGGCGGGGAATCGCCAAAACCCCCGGTCAGCGGAAAAAAATTCAAACTCCTGACCCCGGTTGAGATCAAGGGCAAGCTCGACGAATACATCATTTCCCAGGACACGGCCAAGAAAAAGCTGGCCGTGGCCGTGTACAACCACTACAAAAGGACCAGCCACAACCAGAACTTGGCCAAGGTGGATATCCGCAAGAGCAATGTCCTGTTGATCGGTCCAACCGGGACCGGCAAAACCCTGCTGGCCGAAACCCTGGCTAAAATCCTCGACGTCCCATTCGCCATGGCCGACGCCACCACCCTCACCGAAGCGGGCTATGTGGGCGAAGACGTGGAAAACATTCTGCTGAAACTCTACCAGGCCGCCGGCGAAAACAAGGAACTGGCGGAAAAGGGTATCATTTATATCGACGAACTGGACAAAATCTCGCGAAAAAGCGAAAACCCCTCCATCACCCGCGATGTGTCCGGGGAAGGCGTGCAGCAGGCGTTGCTCAAAATCGTCGAAGGCACCGTGGCCAACGTGCCGCCCCTGGGCGGGCGCAAGCACCCGTATCAGGAATTTTTAAAGATCGATACCCGGAACATATTGTTCATAGCCGGCGGCGCCTTCGTGGGCCTGGAAAAGATCATCCAGCGGCGCCTGAAAAAAAACCTGATCGGCTTCGGCACCAACAAGGAAAGCAGGGAAAAGGGCCGCCATTTCCGCGCCGACATCTTCGAGCAAGTTCAAACCGACGACCTGATCCGCTACGGCCTGATCCCGGAGCTGGTCGGCCGCTTCTCGGTGACGGGGGTTCTCAATGAGCTCGACAAGGAACAGCTGTACCGCATCCTGCTGGAGCCCAAGGATGCCATCACCAAGCAATTCAAGGCCCTTTTCAAGATGGACGGAGTGGATCTGGAATTTTCCAAGGAAGCGCTGGAGAAGATCACCGAGCAGGCCACCGTCCGCGGCGTCGGCGCCCGGGGGCTGCGCGCCATTTTTGAAGAGATCATGCTCGACCTCATGTTCGAGATCCCTTCCAAAAAAGACCAGCTCAGCAAAGTGCTGATCGACGGAGATTTTCTTAAAGATAAAAAATGGATCGCCTGAACAGTAAGGAACTGATTCTGCCCCTGATCCCCCTGCGGGAGCTGGTGGCCTTCCCCACCGTCATCGTGCCCATCCTTGTGGGCCGCGACAAATCGGTCAACGCCCTGAAAGCGTCGCTGAACACCTACAGCGGCTACATTTTCCTGGCGGCGCAGAAAAACCAGGTCACCGAAGCGCCGCTTCCCGAAGAAATGTACGAAACCGGTACCATCGCCAAGATCGAAAAATCGGCCGAGCAGAACAACGGCAGTTACCGCATCGTCGTTCAGGGCTTGAAAAGGGGGCAAATCCTCAGTTATGCAGACAGCCGCGATTTTTACCTGGTGCGGCTGGACATTTTGGAGGAACGCGCCGAAAGCGGCAAAGATCTGCTGGAGCTTTCACGCAACCTGATCGCCTTGTTCGAAGAATACATCAATTTGAAGCGGGTCCGCCTGCCGGGCATCATGACCCGGCTCAAACCCAGCCAACTGTCCGACGCCTCGGACATCATCATCTCCATCATCAACATCCCCCTGAAGATCAAGCAATCGCTGTTGGAGGAATTGAACACGTATGCCCGCGGCGTCCGGGTCTACAATATCTTGAAGAAGGAGGTCCTGCAGCTCAGAAGCCAGCGGGACATCGAACCCAAGCTGAAGCGCGAGGAAGGCCAGGAGACCGATTACGAAGAATACAAAAAAAAGATCGCTACGGCCCAGCTGCCCGAGTACGTCAATATCCGGGCCGAAGAGGAACTGGAACGCCTGGCCGCCATGCCGCCGTTTTCGGCCGAAGGCACGGTTTCCCGGTATTACCTGGACTGGCTGCTGGCCATCCCCTGGAAAAAATTCAAAAAGGAAAACAAGGATATCCAGCGGGCGGCGCAGATTCTTGATGAGGACCATTACGGACTGCGCAAGGTCAAGGACCGGATTCTGGACTACCTGGCCGTGCGGTTGCTGGTCAAGAAAGCGGAAGGCGAGATCCTCTGCTTTGTCGGCCCGCCGGGCGTAGGCAAGAGTTCCCTCTCCAAATCCATCGCCCGGGCCCTGGACCGCAAATTCGTCCGTGTTTCGCTGGGCGGAGTCAAGGATGAGGCGGAAATTCGCGGCCACCGCCGCACCTACATCGGTTCCTATCCAGGCCAGATCGTCAAGGGCCTGAAAAAAGCCGCCAGCATGAACCCGGTCTTCTTGCTCGACGAGATCGACAAGCTGAATTCGGATTTCCGCGGCGACCCGGCTTCGGCGCTGCTGGAAGCTCTGGATCCCGAGCAGAATGCCGAGTTCACCGACCATTACCTGGACCTGGAGATGGACCTGTCCCAGGTTTTTTTCATCACCACGGCCAACTTTGCCGACAACATCCCCCCGGCCCTGCTGGACCGCATGGAGGTCATCGAACTCCCGGGCTATACCGAAAGGGAAAAGCTGCAGATCGCCAAGAATTTTCTGCTGAAAAAACAGGCGGAAAAAAACGGTTTTTCGCCGGACGAGATCCAGATCGGCGACGACATCCTGCTGAGCATCATCAACGAGTACACTCGCGAAGCCGGGGTGCGCAACCTGGAACGTGAAATCGCCGTCATCATGAGAAAAACCGCCCGCAGCATCATTGAAGCAGGTAAAAAGAGCAAGGAAAAAGAAAACAAGATCATCGACCGGGCCTTGCTGCAGAAATACCTAGGCATCGCCAAATACAGCAACCAGAAGATATTCCACAGCAACGAGATCGGCGTGGCCATGGGCCTGGCCTGGACCGCGGCCGGCGGCGACATCCTGGTGGTGGAAGCCCGCATGCTGAAAGGCAAGGGGGAATTGATCCTGACCGGCCGCCTGGGCGAAGTAATGAAGGAATCCTCATCGGCCGCTTTCAGCTACACCAAGCTGAAGCTTTTTGAACTGGAACTGGATACGGAAGAACTGAAAAATTATGACATTCACCTGCATATCCCCGAAGGCGCCGTGCCCAAAGAGGGGCCTTCGGCGGGCGTCACTTTGGCCGTTTCACTGATCTCCCTGCTGACCGGCATCCCGGTCAGGTCCGACTACGCCATGACCGGCGAGATCACCCTGCGCGGCAAGATCCTGCCGGTCGGCGGCATTAAGGAAAAGATCATCGCTGCCCACCGCTATGGCATCAAGAACATCCTGATACCTTCGGAGAATGAAAAGGATTTTCGCGAGGATATTCCCGAAGAACTGAAAAATGACATCCAGATCCACCCAGTCGACACCATGGATGAGCTTCTGGATATCGTCCTGGAAAATCCCATCAAGATTAAAAATATCAGAAGCAAGGTCATCCGGCCGCTGCAAGAGGCGAATTTACAATAAGCACCGAATCAGCCAAATGAACATAAAGAAATCCGAACTTGCCGGGACTTTCTTCAATCAGAGCCAGCTCCCCAGGGACAACCGGCCTAAGGTCCTGTTCTTCGGCCGCTCCAATGTGGGCAAATCATCGCTGATCAATGCCTTGCTCGAGCACAAGCTGGCCAAGACAAGCTCCACGCCCGGAAAAACCCTGAGCATCAACTATTACCTGATCGACGGCAAACTGCTTTTCGCCGACCTGCCCGGCTACGGGTTCGCCAAGGTTTCGAAAAGCGAAAGCGCCCGGGTACGCAAGCTGATCGCCGATTTTTTGAACCAGGCGGATAATGTCCGTTTAGCGGCCCTGCTCATCGACTCCCGGCGCGGCTTCCTGCCTCCCGATCTGGACACTCTGGCGCAGATCGTGGAAAAAAAATTTCCCGTCTTGACAATTCTAACCAAGAGTGATAAAATATCATTTTCTGAACAAAAAAACCTCAATACGCAACTCAAAAAAAAATTCGGCTTGCAAACCATTTCCTTTTCAATCAAAGCGCAAGCGGGAAAGAATGAAATTTGGAAACATATAAATGAGGCCATAAAGGAGTGACTATGTATTCATTAAAAGATCTGCAAAACTTGAAAGCGCTGGAATTGAAAAAGCTGGTCAAGGAACTGGAAATCGACGAAAAGGACATCAACGATAAAAATTCAATGTTTTTCAAGATCCTGGACGTCCAGGCCCGCGCCAGCGGCAAACTGTTCGCCGAAGGGGTCATCGAAGTGCACAGTGAGGGCTACGGCTTTCTGCGCTTCCAGGAGTACGCTTACCTGACCAGCCCGGAGGACATCTACGTTTCCCCTTCCCAGGTGAACAAGTTCGACCTGCGCACCGGCGACACGGTATCCGGCTCGGTCCGCCCGCCCAAAACCGGGGAAAAATACTTCGCCCTACTGAGCGTGGAGGCGGTCAATAACGAGGACCCGGAAACAGTGACCGAAAAGCGCCGCAACGTCAGGTTCGAAAAATTGACGCCCCTGTATCCCGACGACAAGATCAACCTGGAAACCGGTCCCGAGAACATGTCCGGCCGGGTGATGAACCTGCTTACTCCCCTGGGCAAGGGGCAGCGCGGCCTGATCGTCGCCGCTCCCCGCACCGGCAAGACCATGATCCTGCAGAGCATCGCCAAATCCATCGAGGTCAATCATCCGGAGATCAATCTCATCGTCCTGCTGATCGACGAAAGGCCTGAAGAAGTCACCGACATGAGCCGCAACGTCAAGGGCGAAGTCATCGCCTCGACTTTCGATGAAATACCCCTGCGCCATACCAAAGTGGCCGACATCGTGCTGGAAAAAGCCAAACGCATGGTGGAAATGGGCAAGGACGTGGTCATCCTTTTGGATTCGATCACCCGCCTGGCCCGGGCCCACAACGCCATCACACCGGCTTCGGGCAAGGTGTTGTCAGGCGGCATAGACGCCAACGCGCTGAACAAGCCGAAAAAGTTCTTTGGCGCCGCCAGGAACATCGAAGGCGGCGGCAGTCTGACCATCCTGGCCACGGCCCTGGTCGACACCGGCAGCCGCATGGATGAGGTCATTTTCGAGGAATTCAAGGGCACGGGCAACATGGAGATCAATCTCGACCGCCGGCTCGTAGACAAGCGCGTCTTCCCGGCCATCGACTTGTTCCGCTCCGGGACTCGCAAGGAAGAACTGCTGATCGAACGCGAGGAGCTGAGCAAGATCTGGGTCCTGCGCAAAGTGCTTTCACAGATGTCCGAGGTCGAAGCCATGGAACTGCTGGTGGAAAAGTTATCCAAGACCAAATCCAACGCCGAGTTCATCAATATGATGTCCAAGGGGATGTAAGAGCTCGAGCGAACTCGGTTCACGGCGGACGGCGGACAGCGGACGGTAAGACTAAAATTCCAAGCACCACGCACCAAATCACAAACAAGCTCCAATATCCAATGACCCAATGACCCAAACGAAGAAAAAGCACTGTAAATGTCCTTGTTTTGGACATTGGAATTTGGAACTTGGAATTTATTTGGAATTTGGTGCTTGTATTTTGGTGCTTTGATTCCTACCGTCCACCTTCTGCCGTAAACCGTACACCGAGTTCTGAGTTTAGGCCTTTTTTGTTTCCAAGACCTCTGCAATCCCCGCCTGGATCTCCTTCATCACCACATCCCAGGAATAATATTTTCTTACATATTCCAGGCCCTTCGCCCCCATCTGCCTGCGCAATGCCGGCCGGCGATACAGCCGCCGGAATCCCTCTAAAAATTCCTCTCCGTTGCCGTAGGCCAGTCCCGCCCCGGAATTTTCGACGTGCTCCAGCAGGGCCGGGCAACGGCGATTGGCCAGCACCGGCGTCTGCACGGAAAAAGATTCCAGGGTAGTAATGGAAAGACTTTCCAGCGGCGAAGGCTGCACGGAGAGCACGGCACCCTTGAACGCGGCCAGCTTGCCGCTTTCAGAAACATAGCCCAGATATTTCAATCCCTGGCTGGCGGGGATATCCATCAGCTTTTTCCCTATCAGGACCAGGTCCACATAGGCCTCGTTTTTCAATGCCGAATAATATTCGAAAACCGCTTCCAGCCCCTTGCCTTTTTCGATGCGGCCGGCATAGAGCAGGTAGGGGGCGATCAGCATATAACGACGGCGGAATGGCTTGTCATCGACATCAGGACGTATATCCAGGCCGGTGCGCACCAAACGCATCTTTCCCGGCGGTGCGAAGAACCGGTTCACCATGTCCATTTCGGCCTGGGTCAAAAAAAAGATGGCCTGGGGACGGCGGAAGACCTCGCCCATGGCCCGCAGATGGAGAGGAGGCTCGTCATGGGCGGTGGGAAACAGGATAACCGGTTTGCCAACCGCCTTGATCCCTTCGACGGTCGGATAGTAAAGGTAGGTAAAAAAGATAAAAAGATCGATATCCTTTTGTCCTGCAGCCAGCGCCTGGATCAAGTCGGGGGAGAAGGGGCCCTGTTCGGCGAACCACTTTTGCTCATCGAGTTCCGCAGCAGCGGCAGAAAAAATCTTTTCGGAAAAACGGTTGAAATCCGCGATATCGCGCTCACGGGTCACGGGGAAGCGTTGGATCCGTACGCCTTTCAGGATCGATTCGCCGGAGGGATATTCATTGCGCCAAGTGAGATAATCCTTGGCGCAGGTGGTGAAAACAGTCACGCGGAAACCCAGCCGGATCAGCCTTTCCGCTACATTGCGGGCCAGGGTCTCGGCTCCGCCGACCACTTCATTGCCGTAACGCTGGACCACAATGCCGACGGAGATCATCGCTTCACAACTGCCGCAGCCAATCCAGCAACTGCGCAGGATCGGCCAGGCGCCGGTAACCCTTGATCCGATCAACGGCCCGCGCTCGCAACTGCCGGCGCAGCGGCTCGTTTTCCAGGACCTGCTCCACCAGGCCGGCCGTCAGCGCGGCATCCTTGTCACAGAACAAGATCCCGGCCCCGGCCAAGGTTTCAGCCACAGCCGCCGCATCAAAAGCCAGCACCGGCACCTGAAAATAGCAGCTCTCAAGCAGTGGCAGGCAAAAGCCCTCATGCTCGCTCATGGAAAGGAAGACATCGGCCAGGCGGAAGACGGACAGGAATTCATCCTGGGGCAAGTGGCCGGTGAACAAAACGTCTTCGGCGGTCAGATAAAAGCGCGCCGCCAGATCCTTGACGGCCAGGTAATATTTGGGCAAAGTGTTGGTATTGCCGAGCAAGATCAAACGCACGGCCGGGGAAATATATTTTTTATAGAAAAAAACCACCTTGATCAGGTCTTCAATTTTTTTGTTCGGCATGAACCGGCCGGCGAACAGAATGTTTTTCCGTTCGTTTTTCAGCAACTCCATATAGGCCCGGCTGGGTTCCTGGCCGTAGTCATCGAGGTTGACCAGCAGGGGAAAGACCCGGACATCATGGAACCCCAGATCGCGCAGTTCGCCGGCGTTGTACTGCGATACCCCCAGGGACAGATCGAAGCAATCGCTGAGCCGGCCCAGATGTTCGCGGCCGGCGGTAACAAAGCGCACCAAAAAATCGGAATAACCGACAAAGAAATGCGCCGGAGTGATGTTGTGATAAATCAGCACCTTTTTCCCTTTCAATTCCAAAAAAAAATCTGTGAGCTGCGAGGCGACGGCAAAATGCATGATTTTGATGGATTGGGCATCGAGACGGTAGTCAGCGAACAACACGGCCTGGTCCCTGAGACATTCATCGCAGGTCATGGCCACCAGCCGGCTTTCGATGCCGCACCCCTGCAAAAAGCGGTGCAAAGCCAGGGCCGAATTGCCGATGGCGTCGCCGAAATGCAGGGCCGGCAGGAACTGTTCGACTGTCATGGCTCTTTTGTAGCAGAAAAAGCCCGGGCGGTCAACTCTGCGCCGGCCGCGGCCGCAGGCCATCGGCTTGCATTTAAAGGGCTTTTTTAGTAAAACTAGGCTTTGCCGGGAGGTTGCCATCGCCTATTTTGTCATCGCCGTAATCGTCCTGCTGTTCCTGCTGCTGATCCGGACCCGTACCCACCCGGCTTTCCTTTTTGCGGCCGCACTGTTCGTGTTCTTCCTGACCGGCGGGATCTCGGCCGGGGAGCTGCTCGCCCAATTCGTCAACCCGGCCCTGGTGACCCTGATGCTGGTCATGCAGGCCGCCGCCGTGATCGAAAAAACGCCGCTCACGGCCTGGATGAGCCGACTGGTCTTTGACTTCCGCTCGCTGAACCGGTCGCTGGCCCGCCTGTGCCTGTGCATCTTTCCCCTCTCAGCCTTCATGAACAACACCGCCGTGGTGGCCTCGTTCCTGGGACCGCTGAGAAACAACCGCCATTTTCCCCCAGGCAAACTGCTGCTGCCGCTTTCCTATACAGCCATCCTTGGGGGTACCATCACCCTGATCGGCACCTCGACCAACCTGGTCGTCAACGGCCTGGCCCTGGAAGCCGGGATGAAGGGGCTGGGGATCTTCCAGTTCGCCTACGTGGGCATTCCCCTGTGCCTGGGCGGATTCATTTATATCGCGTTTTTTTCCCATTGGCTGCTGCCGGCGACCGCAGCCGCGCCCAAGATCCGCCGTGACAATTATTTCCTGGAAGCCCGGGTGTTGGAGCATTCCGCCCACATCGGCAAAAGCGTTGCCGCCAACAAGTTCCGCAATCTGCAAAGCCTCTTCCTGGCGGAACTGATCCGCAACGACCGTCTGGTCTCCCCGGTCAGCCCCGAGGAGATCATCCAGGCCGGGGACATCCTGGTCTTCGTCGGCGAAGTGCACAAGGTAAAGGACATCGGCAATTTCGACCGCCTGGCCATATTCAAAGAGGAAAACATCAGCTTGCTCAGGAAGAATCTCCGGGAAGTGATCTTATCCCATACCTCTACGCTCCTGGGGAAAAAAGTGAAAACCGCGGATTTCCGCGCCAAGTTCGACGCCGCGGTGGTTGCCGTGCGGCGCGGCAGCAAAAAGCTCTCGGGCAAGATCGGTCAGATACGGCTGGAGGCCGGCGACACCCTGCTCCTGGCCGTGGGACCTGATTTCGGCAAAAGGGAGAACCTCAAAAACAATTTTTACCTGATCAACAAGGTCAACCTGCAACAGCACCTTTCCCGGCGCGACAGCATCCTGGCAATAACGCTTTTTACCGCCGCTATCCTGTCCAGCGCCCTGGACCTGCTGCCGCTGCTCGAATCGCTGGCCATCGTCCTGTTCCTTTACATCCTGCTGGGTTTTTTCCGCATCGAGGATTTGCGCAGCAATGCCAACCTCGACATTTTCGTGCTCGTGGGCTCGGCCCTGGGGATTTCCAAGGTCATGCTCGACAGCGGCGCCTCGACGCTTATCGCCGACGGCATCCTGTTTTTTTTCAAGGGACACGGAGCTTACGCCAACCTGGTCGGCGTGTATTTCCTGACCCTGCTGCTCACCCAGATGGTGACCAACAATGCCGCGGCGGCCCTGGCATTTCCCATAGCCTATTCCACGGCGATCTCGCTGCAGGTCGACCCCCTGCCGCTCGTCATGGCCGTGGCCTACGGCGCCAGCGCCTCTTTCCTCACTCCGCACGGCTATCAGACCAACCTGATGGTCTACGGCCCCGGGAACTACAGATTCAGCGATTATATGAAAGCCGGCCTGCCACTGGTGATGATTTACAGCCTGATCACACTGATCCTGCTGCCTGTGTTTTTCAAGTTCTGAGCCGCAAAAGGATGAGCTACCTGTCTAGAACCTCGCGGAGTTTAAGCGCCAGGTCCCTGACGTTGAAGGGCTTCTGGATGAAGCCCCGGCAGCCGCGGCGCATGATCTCCTCAGCCTGGCCGTTGAGGCTGTAGCCGCTGGAAAGCAGGATGCGCGCGCCGGGGTCGATCTCCTTCAGGCAGGCGAAAACCCTGGCGCCGCTCATCCCGGGCATGATCATGTCCAGGATGACCAGGTCGATGCGCTCATGGTTCTCCCGGAAAACATCCAGGGCCTGGCTGCCGCCGCCGGCCGTCAGGACGGTATAGTCCAGGGTGACCAGCATCTGCCTGGCCACGTCGAGGATCATCTCCTCGTCATCGATAAGCAGGATGGTTTCATTGCCGCCCACCGGTTCCAGCGCGGCTTCCTGGACCTTGTCGATCGGCTTGTCGGAAGCGGGCAGGTAGAAATGGAAGGTGCTGCCGCTTCCTTTCTTGCTTTGCACGGTGAGCATGCCGCCATGGTTCTTGACAATGCCAAAGGCTGATGCCAGGCCCAAGCCGGTGCCACGCTTCATCTCCTTGGTCGTGAAAAAAGGGTCGAAAATGCGGCTGCGGGTTTCCGCATCCATGCCGACGCCCAGGTCGCTCACTCCGACCCTGACCAGGCGGCCGGGACGGACCTGGAGGGTGCGCGCCTCACTCTCCGGCAGCTCCAGGTTCTGGGAATCCACGGTGATCTGGCCGCCCTGGGGCATGGCCTGCCAGGCATTGAGCAGGAGATTCAGCAGCACCTGCTCGATCTGGGTGCGGTCGATCTCCACCACCCAGAGCCGCGGTTCCAGCATGGAGAAGAGGGTGATCTCCTTGCGCGTGCGCCCGAACATTTCGACCATATGCCGGATCAACTCGTTCAGATCGGAAGGCCTGGCTTCGTACTTGCCGCCGCGCGCCAGTCCAAGCAGCTGGCGCGTCAGATCGGAGGCGCTGCGCACATGCTCTTCGATCGCCTTGAGGTGCGCGTAATGCGGCTGACCGACGACGCTGTCCCTGAGCATGAGCGAAGCCCGGCCCTGGATGCCCATGAGCAGATTGTTGAAATCATGGGCGATGCCGCCGGCCATCGTGCCGATGGCTTCCATCTTTTGCGCCTGCAGCAGAAGTTCCTGCTGCCGTTGCAACTCCTGCTGGGCGATCTTGCGCTCGTGGATATCGATCAGGATGCCGTTGAGGCCGCGAAATTTGCCTTCTCTGAAAATGGGCCGGCTGGAAGAAGATATCCAGCGGCTGTCGCCGCTTTTGGCGATCAGGCGGTACTCGCTGGGCTCGAGGATGTTGCGCGCCACCAGATCGAATTGGTCCGCAAGGAATTTTCTGTCATCCGGGTGAATGAATTCCATGAAATTTCGGCCGCAAAGTTCATCGGCTTTGTAGCCAATGACGCGCTCGATGCCAGCGCTGACGAAACGGACGATGCCTTTTTCATCGACCTCGAATATCGCCTCCCAGATGTTGTCGAGCAGAGTGCGGTACATCTCTTCGCTTTCGGTCAGCTGCCTTTCTACCACCTTGCGCTGCGTGATGTCCCGGGTCACCGCCACGATTTCCAGCGGCCGGCCTTCCGCGTCGCGGATGACCAGGGCATTCACCTCGGAATAAGATTCCTCCCCGGAGGGAGAAAGGCTTTTGTATTCAAAAGCGCTAGAGAAGCCGCGTTCCAGTGTGGTGGCAAAACATTCCCAGATCCTTTCGCGGTCTTCCTTGGCAACCAGGTCCAGGAAGTTGCGGCCGACGATCTCTTTGCGGCTCCGCCCGTGGAAGTTGACCATGGCCTGGTTGACTTCCAGGATTCTTCCCTGCGGGTCAGTGACGGCCACGCGGTCGGCAATGGCATCAATGAGATCGCGGCTTTTTCCCGCCTTTTCCCCCTTTTTACCCATGCCGGCATTCTAGGCGAAAAAAAAATGAATTTCAACCGCCCAAGTTCAAATCCGAACGATTCCAGGCAAAAAAAGAAAAAATTGCGGCCGGGACAAACCCATGGCCACGGATGAAGAGAGAAATAAAAAACCGGGCCGACGGTGTGCCGGCCCGGTCATGATGCAGCGATCGGACGGAAAGAATTAAAAACCGCTCACTCCGGCCAAACCGGCCATGCTGCCGAAAGCCACGCGGCTTACGACAAAACCGATGATGAAGAAGACCACAATGGCGGCGATGATGGTCACCACGAAATACCCCATCATTTTGTCCTTGGGGACATCCTTGATCTTCTGCATGCCCATGTACATGAGGTACAACGAGTAAATGCTGGCCAGGCTGACCAGGATGGCCAGAGCCGGGATGATGTTCAAAATGCCCGCCACCCAGGCTGCGGTATAGGAGAAGACAACGATCTTGACCGCGGCGGTCATGTCTTTCGTACAACCGAAAGAGGGCGCCAAAGCATCAATGATGAAAGCCAGCAGGAAGATCCCGCCCAGTGACAGGATGTATGTCAGGATCGCCCAGATCAGGGCAGTGCCGAAAGGCATGCGGAAAGTGCCGAAACCGCCAAAGGACATGCCGATCACGACATAGCCGATGAAGCCGGCAATGGCGGGAATGGCGGCCAGGATCATGGCGTACTTGGTGAACATGTCGGCGATAGTCAGGTTCTCGCCCTTGATCACTTCCCATTCCTTGGCCGGTGTCAGCAGAATGTTTTTTGCTCTTTCAACTAAATTCATCTTTGCCTCCTGTGGATATTCAAAAACATAGATACTCCAAAAGAAACAAAAAGTCAATTAAAAACCGTTTTGAGCAGCGCCATAATCCGGGCGAAAAGGTTTTCGTGCCAGAACACGGTCCAGCCGCCGTCCAGGAAGAAAATGACCGTGCGCGCCACCTGGAAAACGACCAGGCCGGCAAAGACCAGCCAGACGTCGCGCCGGTCCCGCAGCGGGTTGCCGATGACGGTTTTGCCGGTGACCAGTTCGAAAGCCAGCATCAGGGCCAAAGCCAGGACCAGCAAAAAGACCAGGGGGGCGAAAGGGTGGAAGCGCACCGCCTCGGCCCAGTGGCCGTGCTCGAGGTGGGCCAGGGCGCGGGTCAAGCCGCAAGATGGGCAGGGGATACCGGTCACGGCCCGCAGCGGGCACAAGACCAAAGAGCCGGGCGAATTCACCCAGTCGAAAGCCAGCAGGGGCAGCAGCAGCACTCCGGCCAGCAGGCCCAGGGCCAGCAGCCGCGGCCAGTAAAAGCTATGCCGGCTCTCAGTTATAAAGCTTGTTAATTTCACCCTGGACGATCATGGCCGAGACCATGGGCGCGAAGAATCCGAGCACGATCAGCAGCACCGACTGGTCCTGCAGGCTGGGATTGCCGACCTTGCGGCCGATCACTTCCAGGTTCTGGCCGACCAGGTAGTAAAAGTAGAGGTTGACCGGGAAGCAGCAGCCGGAAAAAATGGCGACGGGAGGGGTGATCACCTGCTTTTCCACCACGGCGTTGACCACTTCGGCCATTTTGATGTTCCAATAGATCAGATAAAGGCCGCAGGTGACGAAGCCCAGCAGCAGCACGATGAAAGGATCGTTTTTAAAATAGGGAATGCGTCTAACATCCTGGGTCACCTCGCTCATGGCCACCTCCTTTTAGTTCCCCGCTACTATAAAAGAAATCATTAAAAAATGCAACGTAGTAAGCCAGCGGGCAAGCTGCCCTTCATTCACTAGGGGATTCGGTCTTACCCGCGCGGGGGTTCGGGCTTCGTTTCAGCAGTGGGTTCGAATCTGAACATCGAGGAACCCCCTGCGGGGACCACTCGCCCTCTCCCCAGCGGGTCCCAAGTCCTCACCCCACGTTCACTCAGGGCAGACTTGCCCGCTGGATAACTGAAGATTATCTCATTTATGGCATTTTAACATCGAACTTCGAACGTCGAACATCGAATCTCATCTTTATTCCCTTGACTGAACAGGGTTTCCCACATATAATACAGGCATAAGGAGACCAACATGTTTGGAAGCTTGGGAATCTGGGAAATATTGCTGATAGTGGTCGTCATCGCCCTGCTTTTCGGCGGCAAGAAGCTCCCCGAACTGGGCAAGGGCCTGGGCCAGGGCATCAAGAACTTCAAGAACGCTGTCAAGGGCGAAGACAAGAACGAAGAAAAATCCAAGGATGAGAAGGGTAATTGAAGACCTGATCGAAAAGAGGAAGACCCGTCGGGATGAACTGAAAGCCAGTTTGAACGACCTGGCCGCCGCCGTTTCCAAGCCGGGACTCTTCAAAAAGAACGAAGCCGAGATCCAGGCCAACGTCTCCCGTTTCCAGGAAGCGCTGGAGCTTTTCATCACCGCCCAGGACAAGGAATGGGACGCCTACGCCAGCAACCATTCCACCACGGTCTTCAAGTCGCTGCAATGGAAGATCGAAAAACTGGAGGCCGAATACTCCAACCTCAAGACCCTGCTGGTCCATTTCGCCCAGCTGGAAAACAGGCTGGACCGCCTCCTGGAATCCCTTGACGGCAAGGCAGCCCCGGAGACCACAGCCGAGCTGCGCTCGCTCAAGGAACAGCTTTCCCCCATCCAGTACGCCGATTTCGAAAAGCGCTTCCGCGGCAGCCGCGAGGAAATTTCGCTCCGGCTGGCCAAATACCTGCCCCTGTTCGCCGGGCGCCGGGAAATCCTGGACGTCGGCTGCGGCCGCGGCGAATTTTTGACCCTGCTGAAAAACAACGGCCAGCAAGCCCTGGGCCTGGACCTTTCCGATTCCATGCTGGAGGAGGCGCACGCCCAAGGCCTGGACTGCGCAAAAGCCGATGCCCTGCAATTTTTGAAAAACAGGCCCGCGGCGTCCCTGGACGGCATATTTTCCTCCCAGGTCATCGAGCACTTCCAGCCCGACTACCTGCGCCGCGTCATCAGTGAAGCTTTTCGCGTCCTGCGCCCGGGAGCGATCCTGCTGCTGGAAACCATCAACCCGCTCAGCGTTTTCGCCTTGAGCCGGATCTATTTCCTCGATCCCACCCACCACAGCCCCCTGCACCCGGAATACATGCGCTATTTGCTGGAAAATTCCGGTTTTTCGTCCGTGGAAATCCTCTACGGCGCCGAACCCATGGCGGAAAAACTTGAAGAGCTCGCGCCCACCGACCCCCTGGCCAGGCCGTTCAACGTCAACGTTGATCGCCTGAACCAGCTGCTTTTTTCCGCCTGCGAGTACGCCGTCAAAGGCATTCGCCCATGAACGTTCTGGGCATGGACATCGGCGCCGGCGCCATTAAATACGGGGTGTTTTCCGGAACTCTGCAGCCGCTTTTTTCCGCTGAAGAAAAAACGGCCAAATCCTGCCCTGAATTGAAAGCCCAGATCCTGGACATCGCCGGCAGATTGATAAAGGCCCATGACCTGCGGGCCGCCGGCATCGGCGTTCCCGGTTTCATCGCCAAAGGTGAACGCACCATCGAAATATCACCCAACATGCTTTTTCTCAACGGCGTGGCCCTGGAAAAAGAGATCGCTGCCGGACTGGAACTGCCGTTGCGGGTGGAAAACGACGCCAACGCGGCCGCGCTGGGAGAGTTCCTGAGTTTACGCGAACCGCGCCCGTCCAGTTTCGTGCACCTGACCCTGGGCAGCGGCATTGGCTCGGGCATCATCCTGGACGGTCGCATCTGGCACGGCGCCTGCGGTTTTGCCGCCGAGCTCGGCCACCTGCTGGTCAACAGCCAGGGCCGTACCTGCGGCTGCGGCAATCTCGGCTGCGCCGAGACCGAAAGCTCTGAAGCGGGGATAATAAAAAGTTTCCAGGAGTACTCGGGATCCGCGACAGCCGTCAGCGCCAAAGACGTTTTTCAGCTGTGGCAGGAGGGCGTCGAGCCGGCGCGACGGGCATTCGCCCGCGCCGGCTCCTATCTTGGGGTTTTGCTCTACCAGCTGGTCACCACGCTCAATCCGGAAAGGATTTCCATCGGCGGCGGCGTGGCCGCGGCCGGAGAAGCCCTGCTCCAACCGGCCCGGGAAGAACTGTCGCGCCGGGTCATCCGCAAAGCGTACGCCTGCACGCGCATCGAACCTGCCGGGCTGGGCAACCGCGCCGGCATGACCGGAGCCGCCGCCCTGGCCATCGGGATGCTGCCCCCTCATAGCGGGACGGTACGGCCATGAAAAATATCCGCAATTTTTCCATCATCGCCCATATCGACCACGGCAAGACGACCCTTTCGGACCGCCTGTTGGAAATCACCCATGCCATCGCCAAGCGCGACATGCAGGAGCAGGTGCTCGACTCCATGGACCTGGAACGTGAGCGCGGCATCACCATCAAATCACATTTTGTCCGCCTGGAGTACCGTGACGACCAGGGCCAGGAATATCTGCTCAACCTGATCGACACGCCGGGACATATCGATTTCACCTACGAGGTATCCCGCTCCCTGGCCGCCTGCGAAGGTGCTCTGCTGGTCATCGATTCTACGCAAGGCGTGGAAGCCCAGACCGTGGCCAACACCTACCTGGCCATGGAAAACGACCTGACCCTGATCCCGATCATGAACAAGATCGATCTGCCGAACAACGAACTGGACAAATCCCTTGAGCAGATGGAAAACATCCTGGGCATCCCGCGCCAGGAGGCGCTGATGGTATCGGCCAAGACCGGGCTAGGCATCGACGAGATCATCCCGGCCATCATCCAGCGTATCCCGGCACCGTCCGGCGATCCGCTACGGCCCCTGCAGGCCTTGATTTTTGATTCCTGGTTTGACTCCTACCGCGGCGTGATCATCCTGATCAAGATCATCGACGGCATCATGAAAAAGGGCGACAAGATCAAGTTCCTGTCCAACAACGCCGAATACGAGATCAACGAAGTGGGAGTCAATACCCCGAAGCCAAAGCCCTTGGACAGCTTGGAAGCCGGCGAAGTCGGCTACATCATCGCCAGCATCAAGAACATCTCGGAAGTCAAGATCGGCGATACCGTCACCCTGTCCAGGGAGACCGGGGTGATTGCCCTTCCCGGATTCAAGGAGCCTCTGCCCATGGTTTTTGCCGGCTTCTACCCTTCCGAGGGCACCAGCCATGAAGAACTGCGCGAGGCCATTGAAAAGCTTACCCTGAACGATTCCTCCCTGACCTACGAACCGGAATCGTCGCCGGCTTTGGGCATCGGCTTTCGCTGCGGCTTCCTGGGACTGCTGCACAAGGAGATCGTCCAGGAGCGCCTGGAACGGGAGTATTTCCTTTCCATCATCACCACCGCCCCATCGGTGCGCTACCGCATCACCTCGAACAAGGACGAGACCTACGAGATCGAATCGCCGGCCCAGCTGCCCAACCCGCAGTATTACAAGAAGATCGAAGAACCGTACATCGAGGCCATCGTCATCACTCCCGACGAATTCCTGGGCAACGTGCTGAAGCTGCTGCAGAACCGCCGCGGCGTCCATAAAAAAATGGAATACATCGGCCCGCAGCGAGTTTACCTGACCTACGACCTGCCTCTGGCTGAGGTGCTTTACGATTTTTTCAACAAGCTGAAATCCATTTCGCAGGGGTACGCGTCGTTCGATTACGAGCTGAAGGACTACCGCGAATCGCCGCTGGTCAAGCTCGACATCCTGATCAACCAGCAGCCGGTCGACGCCCTGGCCGTCATTGTCCACAAGGACAAGGCCTACAACGTCGGCAACCTCCTGACCAGCAAGATGAAAGAGGTGATCCCCCGCCAGCTCTTCGAAGTCGTCATCCAGGCGGCCATCAACAAGCGGGTCATCGCCAAGACCGTGGTCAAGGCCATGCGCAAGAACGTTTTGGCCAAGTGCTACGGCGGCGACATCTCGCGCAAGATGAAGCTGCTGGAAAAGCAGAAGAAAGGCAAGAAGCGCATGAAGCGCATCGGCAAGATCGACATCCCCCAGGAAGCCTTCCTGGCCGCGCTCGAGCTCGAGGAGTAACCGCCGGTCGACGGCGATGAAAAGAAGTCAGCCGCCGCTTCCCGCAGTTGGCGGATTATTTCACAGCCCGTTTTCTGAACTGGTACGGCCGTTTTCGCGACCCCAAGGATTTTTCGACAGGAATGAACCTGCAAAAGCTGCCGGCCGGCGAGATCGAAGAGATGAAAACGCTGGGATACCTTTAACGCGCGGCCGGCGCTACCCGCCGCGGGAAATCACGGCCTTTCTGAGCGAACCGTATCCCAGTTAAAAATGCCCTTTAAAAATGATCCGGGCAGCTGGTCACCGTGCGCTGATAATGATAGTTTTTATTCGCGGCATCCTTGTAATCGATCCTGATACTGATGCCTTCACTTTTTTTGGCGATGATGTACTGCGGGTTGAAGATCAGGATCTTCGACTCGCCCGGCGTGACCTCCAGAAAATCAAAGGCCTTTTCCATCTTTTTTTTCTCATAGAGATCATACCATTCCACGATCAATGTTCCCTTTTTAGCGGAGAGCAAACCGAAATTCTTCAACTCAATGATATCCGTGTCGAAGAAAGCAACAACGATCGACTCCAGGGGGCTGGGGTCGGAGGGGTTCCAGCAGCACCCGTGGCCGGCAGTGGTGCGCATCGTGGCTTTAAGGACCGGGGTCGGATTTGGGTAGGGGACTTTAACCAGCTCCTTGTGGATCTTCGGCTGATCCAGGCCGGACAAGAGAAACCCAGGAAACAGCCAGATCACGATGATCAGCAATACCAGCGATCCCCATAGATTGTTTTTCTTCATATTCCCTCCTTGTCATACTGATGAATACGAATATACGCTGATAAATCTCAAAATGAAAATTGTCAGGAAATTTTTTTTCGCCGTGATCCGCTTTCCCTGAAAAGAAACACGGGGCGGTCAACAAGCTCCTCGGCGGCTAGCTTTCGTCGCCCTTGATGAAGTGGGCGCCGCGCGAAAAGCGATTGCGCAGGGCCGCTTCCACGATGAGCAGCGCGGCCTGCACGCTGTCGCGCAGGGTGATGATGCGGTTGCCGATCTCGCTCTGCTGGTAGAATTTCTCGATGCGGTGCTTGAGGTATTCCAGGTCGGCCTTGGCCCGCTCCATGCGCTTGACGGTGCGGATGATGCCGTTGTAATTCCACATGATGGTCTTGATGGTCACCAGGTCCTGCCAAACCAGGGCCGGGTCGAGCTTTTCCTGGGGATAGGGATATTTCCAGGCCGGGACCTCGGCGATGACGTAAGGGTCCCTGTCGTCGGCGATCACGGCCAGGATATCCTCAGCCGCCTTAATCCCCCAGACCAGGGCTTCCAGAAGGGAGACCGAAGCCAGGCGGTTGGCGCCGTGCACGCCCGTGGCCGAAACTTCGCCGATGGCGTAGAGGTTGCGGATGCTGCTGCGCCCGCGCAGGTCGCACAATACGCCGCCGCAGCTGTAATGGGCGGCCGGGACCACCGGGATCGGCTTCTCTTCGATGTTGATGCCGTATTTCAGGCAGTTCTGGTATATGGTCGGAAACCTTTCACGGATATTGATCTTGGCGAACGAGGCCAGGTCGAGCAGTGCGTAATCGTTGCCGTTGCGGATCATTTCTTCGTAAATGGCCCGCGAGACTTCATCGCGCGGGGCCAGGTCCTTCAGCGGCGAGTATTTTTCCATGAAATACTCGCCCTTGAGGTTCATCAGCCGCGCGCCTTCGCCGCGCACGGCCTCGGAGATCAGGAAACTGTCGGCTTCGCGGTGGTAAAGCGAAGTGGGATGGAACTGGATGTATTCCAGGTTGGCCAGGCGCGCCCCGGCGCGTGAGGCCATGGCGATGCCGTTGCCGATGGCTTCTTCGGGATTGGTGGAATGCAGGAACAAGCTGCTCAGCCCTCCGGTAGCCAGCACCACTTTCCTGGCGAAGATGCGTGATATTTTCTTGCTCTTCTGGTCGAGCACGTAGGCGCCGATGATCTTGGGCTCCTCGTAGGTGCGCACCGGGTTCAGCGAATGGTGGGGATAGCTCAGCAGGTCGACCGCCGTGTGCTGGAAAAGCATTTTCAGCTTGGGCAGATTCTGCAGGGCCTCATTAAATTTATCCTGGATGACGCGCCCGGTCATGTCGCGGACATTGAGCACCCGCCGCGTGGAATGCCCCCCCTCCTTGGCCAGGTCGTACTGGTCTCCTTTTTTTGAAAAAGGGACCTGCAGCCTGTCGATCAATATCTCCCACACCAGGCGCCGCGAGTCCCCGACCGCCTGGTCGACCGCCGGACGGTAATTGAATTCGTCCCCGGCCTTGATGATATCACCGGCGAACAGCTCGGCCTTCTCTCCCTCCGGCAGGGCGGCGATCCCCCCCTGGGCGTAGTAGGTGTTGGTGCGGGTATAATCCTTGCCCTTGGAGACCAGGAGCACCTCGATCCCCTGCTCGGCAAGCCGTAAGGCGGTCGTGGAGCCGGCGATGCCGCCGCCGATGATCAGCACGTCAGTTTCAATATAATCCTTCATTCATGGCCTCACGATCTTCAAATTCAAATCCAGGGAGCGGAACGAATGGGTCAGGGCCCCGGCCGAAATAAAATCCACGCCCGTTGCCGCTTTGCCGGCAATGTCGTCCAGGGTGACATTGCCGGAGATCTCAAGTTTGGCCCGCCCCCGGTTCAGGGCCACGGCCCGGCTCACCCGTTCCAGGGGAAAATTGTCAAGCATGACCCACTCCACTCCCAGGGCCAGAGCCTCCTCGAGTTCCGCCAGGTCTTTCACTTCCACTTCGATTTTTTTTTCAGGGCAGGCGGCGCGCACCCGTTCCAGGGCAGGGGCGATGCCGCCGGCCATGGCGATGTGGTTGTCCTTGACCATGGCCATGTCTTCCAGGTTCAGGCGGTGGTTGCAGCCGCCGCCGTCGCGCACCGCTTTCTTCTCCAGATAGCGCAGACCAGGGGTGGTCTTGCGCGTGTCCAGCAGCACGGCACGGTAGGGTCTGACTTTTTCGACGAATGCCTGAGTCAGGGTGGCCACGCCGCTCAGGCGCTGCAGGAAATTCAATGCCGTCCTCTCCCCTTTCAGGATCGAACTTTCGCGGCCGCTGATCTCCAGGACCAGGGAGCCGCGCTCAACCGGGCTACCATCGCCGGCGTGGACGGTGATGCGTAACTCGGCATCCACCCGGCGCATGGTCAGCAGGAAGGCCTCGATGCCTGAAATGATTCCGGCCTCCTTGGCCCGCACTTCGGCCCGGGCCGGTCCGTCCAGGTCGATCAAGGAGTTGGTGGTGACGTCCTCCTGCACCCGGTCCTCTTCCAGGGCCAGACGCACGATCTTCTCCAGGCATTGCCGCTCGAAGTCCATAGCACCATTATAGGCACCGGGAAAAGAATGTAAAGGTCTAGAGCTGCAGTGACAAGTGACGAGTAACGAGTAACGAGGAGCCGCAATAGAGCGAATTATTATTGGCTGTTTTTTTCTTGCTTGTCACTTATCACTCGTTACTTGTCACTCAAACTCGCCTTGCCATCCTAGAATCTCCAGAGATATGACGCCTTGAAGAAGAAGCTCTTGCGGGTCTGCAGAAATTCGTCGGACTGGACGTACTCGTTTTCCTGCCAGCGCAGTTTTTCGTTGATGGAACCGTAGCCCAGGTAGATGACCGTTCCCGGGATATAGGTGAAGGAAGCCAGAAGGTCGGCGCTGACCCGCTTCCAATAGTTGTTGTACTCGATAATGCCGCGGAAGAACAGGAAGCGGTTGACCTGAAAGGTGGTGCGGTTGCGCCAGATGGTGTAATCGTAGATCTTTTCACCGTTGCTGGAGCGGAAAATATCGTAATAACTGATCCCCAGGGAGGTGCTCAGTTTATCGAAGGGCTGGAAGAGCAGGAGCAGGTCGGCGGTGATGCCGCGCCCCTGGAAAGGCGCCTCGGGATCGTAAAAGATCCGCTGCGAGCGGCGGAAGCCGCCCTCGAGGTAAAGCTGTTTCATGACCTGGGTGTAGCCGCGCACCCGCCAGCCGCTCAGGCTGAAACGCCGGTCGGCGAAAACCTCATTGCCCAGGATGGCGTCGAAGCGGATCTCGGATTGGCGCGGCATGCCTAGGCGCAGCACCAGGTGGTTGTAGGTCTCAAAGAGATCGCTGGGCTTGTCCAGCAGGTGGTAGCTCCACCAGAACGCATCGACCTTCTGGAAGAATTTGGATTTGGGATAGAAGGAATAGCCGACGAAAATGGGCGCCATGGTGATGCCGGTGCGGGTGACGTAACCGGTATCGATGCGGAAGTCGCTGCTCAGGTCAAACAAGCCCACGTCCACGTTCCAGCTGCGGTTGCTGAAGTTGTAGCGCAAACCCAGGGAGTGCCCCTGGTTGTCTTCAGCGGCGTCCAGGGCGCGGCTGAAGGACTTGAAAAAGCTGTATTCGAAATAACTGGTGTTGTTCAGCCGCCAGCGGCCGTCGACGCCGCCGACGCTGTTGCCCGTGCCGGCGAAGCTGCGGTCGGTGAAGAAGCCGCCGACATAGTTGTCCTTGCCCATCTGCCGCTTGTAGCGCAGGATGGTGAACTGGGCGTTGCGGCCGGCCAGATCGGTGTCGCCCTCTTCGGCCGCCAGGTCGCCGGGATATTCGTCCAGGGCGAAAATGCCGGAGAGCACGTTCTGGCCGCCGATCTTGCCGGTGAGTTTGACTCCCAGCAGCGGGTCGACAATGGTCCGTGTATAGGCGATCGCCCCCACGGTGTTGGCTTCCATGGCGGTGGCGAAGCCAAAATTTTCCATGCCCTCCAGGAAAAACGGCCGCTTTTCGGAATAAAAGATGGAATAGCGCAGATTGACATCGATCTGCCCGGCATCGGTCTCTACCTGGCTGAAGTCGGGGTTGTAGGTCGCATCCAGGGTCAGGTTGGAAGTGAGGCCCACCTTGCCGGTCAAACTGAAATCAGTATTCTTGCCGGTCGATCTCATTTCTCCGGCGCTGTGGCTGCTTCCCTGGTCATAGGTCAAGGCCGGGATGAATTCCAGCGGGCGCTCGAACCTGACATCGTTCAGTTCGATCTTCTGGGCCTGGCACATGATGGCCCCGCCCTCGGGGCTGAGTTCCGGAAAGCTGGTTTGCTCGGACTTGCGGCCGATGAACCGGGAGACCAGCAGGCCCATGGTGATCTTTTTCTTGAAGGGGTAGCGCAGGCTTTTGAAGGGCACGGCCATTTCAGCGCTGTAGCCCTTGCCGTTGATGCTGCCCTTGCTTTCCCAGACCGTGTCGAAGCTGGCGTCGCCGTTGCCGTCGGCGTTGATCCTGCCGTCCATTTGCACCCCCAGCGGGTTGACCTCGAACAGGTAGCCGCCCTGCTCATCGCCGAAGGTGTCCAGCACCACGCCGATCCAGTCGTCCATGTCGATGCCGTCGCGCTTGGCCATGGCGGCCTTGATCTTGGCCGGTTCGCTGTCCAGACAGTCAAAGGCGAAGTAAACGTATTTACGGTCATAGGCCATCATCACCACCGTCATTTCCGATGTCGGCTTGCCAAAATCGGGCTTGAAAGTGACAAAATTGTCGAAACGCGTGGCCGTCTGCCAGACCGCGTCATCCAGCTTGCCGTCGATGGCCGGAGGAGCATCGGTTTTATGAATGGCAACGGGCCCGGCCGCGGGAGCCGGGTCCATGGGCTTCTTGGCCGGCAGCAGCGCCGCCAGACCCAGGACCATCAATAAGCCACGAAAAAATATTTGGCTGCTGCTTTGTCTCACTTTGTCCTCCATTGGGGTTTGTGATCGCCTCAAGATGAAACAAACGTATGCAGTTTGAGAAAAGTTGCAGGGAAAAGGGCTCCAGGCATTTTTTAGTGTTGGTGGCCGAGCTGTAGCGTTAATGAACTCAATCTAAGTGTTAGTGTTAGTGTTAGTGTTAGTAGCGGGAATCAAAGCGAACTAATTTTATTTAGTTTATAAAAGATCGTTAAAATGCGCTGGCCAACACAATCACTGACACTGACAATTTGTTTATTGGCTTCGTCAGAACAATCTTTTCTGGGGCGGGGGAACTTTTTTATGGAAGAAACGGAAGGCCTTCTCCGTGGCCAGGCGGCCGCGCGAGGTGATCTGCAGGAACCCTTCCTGGATGAGGTACGGCTCGTAAATATCCTCCAGGGTGTTTTTCTCTTCCTGCACCGAGGTGGACAACGTGGTGATGCCGACCGGGCCGCCGGCAAACTTGTCGATGATGGCCAGCAGGATCTTGCGGTCCACCTCGTCGAAACCGGCCTCATCAACTTCCAGGGCCTGGAAAGCGCTGCTGGCGGCCGCCAGGTCGACGACGGATTTCCCCTGGATCTGGGCGAAATCGCGCAGCCGGCGCAGCAGCCGGTTGGCGATGCGCGGCGTGCCGCGCGACCGGCCGGCCACGGCCCTGGCGGCATCGGCATCGATACGCATCCGCAGGAGGGCGGCACTGCGGCGGATGATCTCCAGCAGCTCGTCGGGGGCATAAAAGTCAAGGTGGCAGGTGATGCCGAAGCGGTTGCGCAGTGGATTGGACAGCAGTCCGGCCCGGGTGGTGGCGCCGACCAGGGTGAAGGGGTTGATGTGCAGCGACACGGTCTTGGCTCCCGGCCCCTGGCCGATCACCACGTCGATCTGGAAATCCTCCATGGCCTTGTAAAGGATCTCCTCCAGGGCGGTGCGCAGGCGGTGAATCTCATCGATAAACAGGACCTCGTGCATCTCCATATCGGTCAGGATGGCGATCAGGTCGCCTTTCTTTTCCAGGACGGGCCCGGAAGTGCACTTGATCCCCACCGCCATTTCCGAAGCCACGATATAGGCCAACGTGGTCTTGCCCAGACCGGGGGGGCCGTGCAGCAGGACATGGTCGAGCGCTTCGCCGCGCTGACGCGCCCCCTTGATATAGGTCTTCAAATTGGCTATTTTCTGCTTTTGGCCCGTGAATTCCTTCAGCAGCGAAGGGCGCAGGCTCTGGTCCAGCCCGCTGTCCTCGCTCTTCTCTACCGGAGTGGTGATATTCTCCGCTTTCATTGCTTCACTTTTTTCAGCGTGATCTTGAAGAGCCCTTCAAAATCGCTGCGGCCGGAATTTTCCTTCAAAACGCAGCGGACGGCTTCCCTGGCGCTTTTAAGGGCATAACCGAGGTTGACCAGCCCGGAGACAAGGTCGGAAGCGAGCCGCGAGCCGGCCTCTGGCGTTTCCTTTTCCATCCCCAGCTTGCCGGTCAATTCCAGTATGATGCGCTGGGCCGTTTTCTTGCCTATGCCCGGGATGGAGCTGATGCGCTCCACATCGGCGGCGGCGACCGCCGCCAGCCATTCGCCGGGAGTCAGGGCGGACACGCAGGCCATGGCCGTCTTGCCGCCAATGCCCGAGACCGCGACCAGCTTTTCGAACAATGCCTTCTCCTCGAGGGTGAGGAACCCGTATACGACCACGTCCTCGTCCTTGATCTTCAACACGGCGTGCAGCAGCACATCCTGGTGCTGCCGCAGGTGCTGAAAACTGGAGACCGGCACCAGCAGCTGCAGGACCAGGCCGGAGCCGGTGTCGACGGCGACGCGCCCGGGGCTGAGCTGGAATACTTTCCCTCGTACGGCGGCGATCATTTTACGTTCACCCCGTGGCAATAGGCCACGGCCAGGGCGTCGCTTTCATCGAGGCCGAGTTTTTTTTGCTTGATGTTCAAGACCAGGGCAGCCATTTTGGCCACCTGCTCCTTGTCGGCGTTGCCATAGCCGGTCAGGGCCAGCTTGACCTGGCGCGGCGCATAGAAGCGCAGCGGCAGGCGCTGCTTCAGCAGGGCGGCCATGGCCAGACCGCGCACCATGGAAAGCTGCGACATGGAGCGGATGTTCTTGCCGAGGAAACCCTCCTCCATGGCAGCCTGGTCCACGGCAAAAGCGGCGCCCAGCTTTTCCAGGCGGTCCCACAACTCCTGCATGCGGGCCAGGAAATCCCTGTCCCGCAGGCGGATGGTCTCGGAATGGACATAGGAAAAATGCCCTTTCTCTTTTTTCACGATGCCGATGCCGAAACTGAGCGAACCGGGATCCAAGCCCAGGATCAGCATCATTCCTTGTTGAATTTCTCTATTTCCTCGTCGGAGATATCGAAATTGGCCCAGACGTTCTGGATATCGTCCAATTCTTCCAGCTTGTCGTACAGCTTGAGCATCTGCTCGGCCTGCTTGCCCTCCAACTTGATGTAGGTGGAGGGGACCTTGGCGATCTCGGCTGATTCGATGGGGAGCTTTTTGACTTTCAGGGCTTCGTGGACCTTGTCGAAATCCTCGGTCGTGGTGGTGATTTCATAGGAATTCCCTTCCTTGACCATGTCCTCGGCGCCGTTCTCCAATACGATCTCCAGCAATTCATCCTCGCCGATGGCCGACTGCGGGACGTGGATCACTCCCTTGCGGGCGAACATCCAGGAGACACATCCCTGCTGACCCAGATTGCCGTTGTATTTTTCGAAGACATGGCGCACCTCGGAAACGGTGCGGTTCTTGTTGTCGGTCATGGCCTCGGCCAGGATGGCCACGCCGCCGGGCCCGTACCCCTCATAGCCGATCTCCTCGTAGTTGACCCCTTCCAGTTCGCCGGTGCCGCGCTGGATGGCCTTTTTGATGTTGTCGCTGGGCATGTTGACCGCCCTGGCCCCTTCGATGGCATGGCGCAGCCGCGAATTGGATTCGGGATCGCCGCCGCCGGCTCGGGCAGCGATGGTCAATTCGCGGATAAAGCGGGTGAACATCTGGCCCCTCTTGGCATCGGTCGCGGCTTTCTTATGTTTAATCGAACTCCATTTTGAATGTCCTGACATGGTTATCTCCTTAATTTTATTTTTCTCGATTCCTGGGCCAGGATGGTTTTTTTGAATTTTCTCCGAGCCTGTTCCAGCATCCCTTTCAGCACTGGATCGGAATACCTGGGATCAAAATGAAACAAACACAGCCGCTTGACCCCGCACTGGCCGGCATTGCGCGCCGCCATGGAAACCGTGCTGTGCCCGTAGCCGATCCTGGGGTCGTCGCTGCTGAAATAATCCCGGTCCAGGTATTGCGAATCGTGGATCAGCAAGTCGGCCCCGGCAATGAAGGCGCCGATGCGCGCGTCAAACCCATCGGGGCTTTCGACATCGGTAGCGTAGACCACGCTCCGGTCCCCCTGGGCGATCCGGTAAATCAGCACGCCCAGGCGCGGATGCGAATTGTGCAGGACATGGGCGACCTGGATATCATTTTCCAGCCGGATGGCATCAGCTGCCTCACCCGCGGCCAGCAGGTGGAAACTGAGGCGGGCCTTGATCCCCTGCAGGGTGATCGGTGAATAAGGCGGCAGGAAAAGGGCTTCCAGCGCCTGCCGGGAACTGCTTCCGGGAATTTCCGGGCAATGGATGATGATCTCGGCTTGGGGGTTGAACATGGGGGCGAAAAAAGGCATCCCCATGATATGGTCGCTGTGCAAATGGGTCAGGAAGATGTGGATGACTTGTCCCGGCCGCAGACGGCGGTTCAGGTAGCGTCCCGATTCGATGATGCCGGTGCCGGCATCAAAGATGACAGGCTGGCCGCCAATTTCAAACAACAGCGAAGAGGTGTTGCCGCCATAGCGCGACGTGCGTTTGCCGGGAACCGGGTAACTGCCGCGCACGCCGAAAAAAGTCAGGGAGAATTCGCTTTTCATAATTGGAAATTTTCCAGGACTTTATACACGCAAAACTCACCGCACATGGAACAGGCAGCGGTCCGTGACCCGCGCCGCTCCCGGACCTGCCTGAATTTTTCGGGATCGATGCACAGCTTTTCCTGCTCGGCCCAGTCCAGGCGGCGTCGCGCTTCGGCCATGCGCCGGTCCCAATCCAGGGCGCCGCTCAAGCCTTTGGCGATATCGGCGACGTGAGCGGCAATGCGTGAAGCCATGATGCCTTCCCGGACGTCCTGCTTTTCAGGCAGGCCAAGATGCTCGGCCGGCGTGACGTAGCATAAAAAATCGGCGCCGGCGGCGCCGGCCACGGCGCTGCCGATGGCGGCCGTGATGTGATCATATCCAGGCGCCACATCGGTGACCACCGGTCCCAGGACATAAAAGGGCGCTCCGTCGCAGATCTCTTTCTGCAGACGGACATTCATCTCGACCTGCTGAAGGGGTAAATGCCCTGGGCCTTCAACCATGACCTGCACCCCGGCCTGGCGTGAACGCTGGACCAGTTCTCCCAGAGTCAGCAACTCCTCGAACTGGGCCCAATCGCTGCCATCGGCCAGCGAACCAGGCCGCAGCCCGTCGCCCAGGGAAAGGGTGACATCGAATTCTCGGGCGATGTCCAGCAACTGGTCGAAGTGCTCAAAGAACGGATTTTCCTTTTTATTGTGCAGCATCCAGCCGGTCAGCATGGAACCGCCGCGGGAGACGATCCCGGCCAGGCGCGGCTTTTTTTTCAGTTTATCGATGGCTTTCAAGGTCAACCCGGCGTGGATGGTCATGAAATCGACCCCATCCTCAGCCTGGCGGCGGATATATTCAAGCATCTGCGCGGCTTCCAGGGAGACAAATGTCCTGCCCCGGCCCGGAGTCTCGACCATCATTTCATAAACCGGCACATTGCCGAAGGGGATGGATGCTTGCGCCAGCAGGGCGCGGCGGATGGCCGTGATGTCGCCGCCGGTGCTCAGGTCCATGACCGTGTCGCAGCCGCAGTCCAGGACCATCTGCAACTTCCGTGTTTCATCTTCCAGGCGGGAGAAATCGCCGGAAGTGCCGATATTGGCATTGATCTTGGTATGCAGGCCTTTGCCGATGCCGATGGGCTGCAGGTTCTTGTGGTTGCGGTTGGCAGGAATCACCACCAGGCCGGAAGCGACCGCGGCCAGCAACCGCTCACTGTCCAGAGATTCCCTGGCTGCTACCGCCTTCATTTCTTTTGTGACCGTTCCTTTCCTGGCATTTTCGAGTTGCGTCATCATACCTCGCTGTCAATATTATATTATTTTCAGTTGCAAATCAAGGGAAAGCGGCGGCCGGCGGCGTGGAGTTTGTGCTATAATCCGGGAAAGAAAACTTATGGAAAAACCCGTACTGAAACTCGAAGCTTCGGCCGGCTCGGGCAAAACCTACCGCTTGGCTCTGGAATACCTAAGCCGCCTGCTGCGGACATTTTCCGGCCCAAATAAAAAGGCGAGGGACCCGAGGCAGCAAAGAGAATCCTTGGGCTCCATCCTGGCCATTACCTTCACCGTCAAGGCCGCCCGGGAGATGAAGGAGCGCATCGTGGAGAAGCTGAAACGCTTCGCCCTCAGCTCCGGGGGGCAAGAACTGGGCAAGGCCGATATGGAGTTTCTTGCCCAACTGGTCGGCGATACTGGGTTGGACCAGGGAAAAATCATCCAATTGTCCGGCGAACTGATCGAACTGGTCCTGGCCAGCTACGACGACTTCAACGTCATGACCATCGACTCGCTGATGAGCGCCATGGTCAAGGTCATCGCGCCCGATCTCGACCTGCCGGCAGACTATGAGATCGCCGTCGACGCCCGCGATGAACTGGAGTCCCGCGCCCGAGGCCTCCTGGCTGGCCTAGCCGACAGTGACTGGCCGCGGCTGGAACGGTTCCTGGAGGAGTTCAGGCGCTGGAACGCCCAGGTCACTTGGAAAGCCGACGCCGTGATCGCGGACAAGGTCACCTCCCTGTTCCGCCGGATGCTGCGGCAGGGGGACGCGGGCGCGGGCCTGGCGCCGGACCGCCTGCGGATAAAGATGGCGGCGAGCTGGAAAAATTTCCAGTCTCACCTCCGGCCCCTGCTTCCGATACTGCAGGCCAGGGAGCCGGGCGGGAAAGGCAGGAGGTACGCCAGCGGGACCCATTTGAAGGACACGATGCTGGACCGTATCGGCGAGGCCCTGGAATGCGGTGCTGACGCGTCCGCGGCGGAAGAATTCCTCAAGAGCAAATTCTTTCGCCAAGAAGACCCGGAAGCGCTTCTGCTCCAATGCACTCCGGATGATCACCGGCAGCGTTTCGCCGCCGCCTACCGGGCGGCGCAGGAGGCTTTGCGCTCCCTCATTCTCGACTTCAGTGTTGTGAAGACCCTCCCCTACCGTGAATTCCTGGGAAACTTCAGCGACAAATGGCAGGAAGACAAGAAAATCCTTTTCGTCGAGGAATTCAGCTACGCCCTGGCCGGGCTTTTCAGCCGCTGGCTGACGGAGGCCTTCCCGTATATCTACCTGAAGCTGTCGGACCGCTTCAACAACTTTCTCTTCGATGAATTCCAGGACACCTCGACTCTGCAGTTCAAGGCCCTGGCCCCGCTCATCGATGAGGTGTTATCGCGCGAACGAAAGGCCTCGCTCTTCATCGTCGGCGACCGCAAGCAGGCCATCTACCGCTGGCGCGGCGGCAACAGCGAACTCATGGAGGAGCGGCTTCTCAGGGAAGAGATCCCGAGCATCGTCAATCGGAACCCCGGTGGATTTTCGCATACCCTGGGGTGGAATTGGCGCAGCCGCAAGGAGATCATCGGCTTCAACAATGACTTCTGGGATCCGGAAACGATCTCGCGCATCGCGGCCGAAGCCGAACTCCAGCAGGCGATCGCCAAAAATTTCTCGGGCTCGCGGCAGGAGTCCCCGGCCTCAGGGGAGAATAGCGGCGGCTACGTGGAGTTGTCCCTGAAGATCGAAGCGGAGCAGGAAGGCGAAGAATGCGCAGAGGAGGCGAAAGCAGGGGAGGAGGATGGCGAGGCGCTGAGCCCGTGGCATCTGGACCGGATCGAAGCAATCATCGCCCGCCTGCGGGAGCATGGCTACAAGCACTCCGACATCGCCGTGCTGGTGCGCAAGAACGACCAGGTCCGCTCTGTCATCCGCCGCCTGGGCCGCAAGAAGATCGCCAGCGTCTCCGACCAGTCGCTGCTGCTGGGCGCCAATCCCAGGGTCAACGAGATTATCGCCTTCCTTTCTTTCCTCGATTACCCCCCCGACGACCTGGGTTTTTTTTCCTTCATCAGCGGCGGGATATTCAGGGCCGCGGCGGCGGCACGCTTTCCCGCGGAGATGAAGGATTTCTCCGAGGAAGTTTTTATCGGCGGCTCGGGGCCGTTTTACAAGCTTTTCCAGGAAAAATTCCCCGGGAGTTGGCAGGGGCTGGTCGAACCGTTCTTCCAGGCCGTCGGCTTCCTGCCGCCCTACGACCTCTTTTGCGATATCACCCAGACCTACCGCGTGTACGAGAACTTCCCGGGCGACACGCCGTTCATCATGGCCCTGGGCGACGCCCTGCACCGCGCCGAGCGCAATGGGGGCAATTCCATCGCCGGTTTTCTCCGCCAGTGGAAAAAAATGGTCGCGGACGAGGAGACGCCGGCCGTCACCATCCCGGAGAACGCCCCCGGCGTCCGCGTTCTGACCATGCACCAGTCCAAGGGGCTGGAATTCCCGGCCGTGATCGTCCCCCTCAACGACAGGGGGGGCAGAAGCGACGACAATCTCCACTGGGATGAGGAAGGACTGTTCTATATCAACGGCGAATTCGCCCAAGCCCATCCCGGTTTGAAGGACAAATATCAAAAAGAGAACATCCGCGGCAGCATCGACCTGCTCAACCTCCTCTACGTCTCGTTCACCCGGGCCCGGGAAGCCCTGTTCGTTCCCGTCGCGGTCCATAAGGGGATCAAAGCCCCGGCCGCGGCCAAGGATGGCCTGATCAAAAAGATCGCCCGCTCGAGCGATGCCGTCGGCGGCCATCCGCTGCTGGCATGGTTCGCTGAGGAGCGGGAACCGGAGGTCCGCCGCGGCCGGCTGGAACCGAAGGAAAGCAAGCCGCTGCTGGAGACGCGGCAAAGCCCCATCCCGTCAAAGAAAGTGCTGACCCGCTCCTGGCAGGCTCGCTACCTGGTCTTCAAAAAAAGCGACGCCGCGGGGCGGCGGGACGGGCCGGCAGCCGCACGGGGAGATCGCATCCATGACCTCCTTTCCCGCCTGGGCGCCATAACGGATCCCGGAGAACTGGATGCCCGAGTGCGGGAGATGGCCGCGGAGACCGGCTGGCCCGGAGAAGACGCCGAAACCGTCGCCCGCTTCCTGTGCCGCGATGATGTGCTCAGCCTCCTGCGCCGGGGAGAGGAATTCCAGGCCGAAAAGGAGATCGTCCAAAATGCAGGGGATTTCCCCGAGCTCCTGCGTCTCGACCGGCTGCAGGTCGGGCCCGAAGAAGTGCTGGTCATCGACTTCAAGACCGGGAAGGAAAAAAGCGCGGATCACGAAAAACAGATGGAGAAATACCTGGCCGCAGCAGCCCCGCTGTTCCCCGGGAAAAAATGCTGCGGCTGGCTGCTTTACATAGACCGGGGCGAGATCGAGGAGGTTCCATGCTCGAACTGATCGGCCTCCAGGAGGATCTGGTGGAACGGACCTGCCGGAAGGTCATGGAACACCGCGAAGGCAGCGACCTCTCCGCGGCGGCGGTCGTCTTCCCCAGCAAGCGTTTCGGCTTCTTCCTGCGCCACGAACTGTCCCGTGCGCTTGCGGGAAACTTCTTCCCCCCGTCCCTTTTCTCCATTGAAGCGTTCTTCGAAATGCTTTACAAGATGAATTTTCCCGGGAGGCGCATCCTGGACGAACTGGAAGCGGGCCATGCTGTTTACGAAAGCGCCAGGGCGGTGTTCAAGGGCGGAATGTACGGCAGCCAGAGAATCGCTGATCTTGCCGCGTTTCTCCCCTGGGCGCAGAAACTCCTGGCCGCCCTGGAGGAGATCCTGACCGAGGGCGGCCAGGTGGAAGGCATCGATTTCGAAAAATTCAAGGAATTTGCCGACCTGGGCGATTATCACAGATCTTACAAGGACTTCATCCGCAAGATCCCCGAACTCCTGGCCGACCTGGGGGCGCGCCTGCAAGGGCGGAACATGGCCACCCCGGGAATGGCCCGCCGGGACCTGGCCGCCCTGGCCGAAGAAGGGAGCCTGCGGACACCGCCGGCGCGGCACTGGCTGTTCAGCGGCTTCAACGCCATGAACGACTGTGAAAGAAAACTCTTCCGCTTTTTCCGGGAGCGGCACGGGGCGAGCCTCATCCTGCGCACCGATCCGGAAGGCCTCCTGGATCCCCGCTCCCCTTTTCACCTGCAGTCCGAAACCATCCACGGCCTGGGGATAGGGTTGCCGGCCGAGCCCCCCTTCTCCCGCTCCTGGAGCGACCTGGCGGAAAAAGTGACCTTTCACCCCTGCGATGGAGTGGAGAGTGAGGTCTTCCTCGCCTTCCGCCTGCTGGAGGAGATCTGCCGTCAGCGGGAAGAAGAGGACCTGAGAAAAGTCGCCGTTCTCCTCCCTTACGCCCCGACCCTCATTCCCTTTGTCCAGGGAGCGGTCTCGCGTTTCGACCAGGATAAGAAAGCAGTGCCTTTCAACATCACCCTGGGCTACCCGCTGGAAAGGACGCCCATGATGCAGCTGGTGGACTCCCTGCTGACGGTCCTGGAAAACAGCGGCGACGGCAGGATCGAGGCCGACGACTACCTCCAACTTGTCCGCCACCCATACGTGAAGATCTCGGGCGGCGCCGGCGACCGCGAGCCGCTGAAAAGGGGCATCCACCTGCTGGAGAACATCATCCATGGGCAGAACCTGACCCGCTTCAGCGTCGATGACCTGAAGGAGAAATTCATTGCCGAGGTCAGGAGGGCCACGCACGGGATCGGCACTGAGCTGGCCGCGGAAATGGAGAAGCAGGTCGACGTCCTGCACCTGCGTTTCATCCCCGCGGGGATCGACAACTTCCCTTCCCTGCTCGCCTTCCTGCGCCGGGCCCTGGAAAGCGTATGCCGCCAGGACACCCGCCAGGCCCACCTTTTCCTGAACGAGTATGCGGCCGCCACGCTGACGGCCCTGGAAGAGCTGGAGGATTTCGTATCTGCCAACGAGGCGGTTTTCCGCGCCACCGATGCGACCGGCATGGCCGCCCTGGTGCGCGGCCATTTCCGCGGCCGCACCATCAACTTCGAGGGAACGCCTCTGAAAGGGATCCAAGTGATGGGTCCGCTCGAATTCCGTGGCCTCTCCTTCGACGAGGTCGTCGTCCTCGACGCCGTGGAAGGCGTGCTGCCGGGAACCAAGAAGTACGATCCCATTCTTCCGGCCGACATCCGCCGCATCTTCAAGATCCGCGACCACGGCGACTGGGATAGAATTTATGCCTTCAACTTTTTCTCCATCCTGGGTGCCGCCCGCCGCCTCCACATTTTTTATCCCCGCAAAAGCGAGGACGGCCAGGAGTACGAACGCAGCCGCTTCATCGAGCGCATCGCCTATGAGGTTGAAAAGCAGACAGGGCAGGCGCCGAAGGCGGCGGCCGCCCCCATGCCTTTTTCCCTCCGGCCGCGGGACCTCCGGCGCGTAAAAAAAAGCGCGGCCGTCCTGGACATGCTCAAGATATTGTCCTTTTCCCCATCCTCTCTGGCATCCTTCGTCAACTGCCCGCTGCAGTTCTATTTCAGCAAAGTCCTCCGCCTGGGGGAGCGGGAAGAGGTCGCCCCGGAAAGCGAGGGGAGCCTCATCGGCACCATCGCTCATAAAACCCTGCAGGATCTCTATAAAAAATATCCGGGCGGCCGCCAGCTGACCAAGGCCGCGGAGAAATCCCGGGATGCCGACCTGGAGCATTTTTTATCCGCCGCCTTTGGCTCGCTCCACTTCGATCCCCGCCAAGGGCTGGAACGGATCCGCGCCTGGACGCTGCTGGAGCAATTGCGCCTTTTCGTCCGCGAGGACCAACAGCGGATGGCGGAAAGGGGCATCCACGTGGAGATGCAGGAGGAAAAGCTCTGCATGGAGCTCACCGTCCCCGGACTGGGATACCCGGCCCGCATCCAGGGCCGCCTCGACCGCCGGGAAACGGAAGGAAACCTGCTGCGCGTCATCGACTACAAGACAGGACTCCCGTTCAATCCGAAGGTGCGTTGGAACGAACCACTGGACCTGAAAGATCTGTACCGGCGGGAAGAAAATGATTGCCTGGACGCCCTGGCCGCTTTCCGCAAAAAATACCCGGGGATGCAGTTGCAGGTCTACCTCATGCTGCTGGCGCAGGAAAAAGGCAAAGCCTGGGAAGAGCTCGATGCCGCCTATGTTTTCCTGCGGGAAAAGAGCAGGAAAATGGTTCAGGGCATTTTCACGACCGCCGGCCGCGGCGCCCGGGAGTTCACGCCCGCTGAAAAACGAGCGGTCATGGAAGCATTCACCAGGGACCTTGGAGAGGTTCTGCGCGACCTGTTTGCCAGGGAGTATTTCCTGGCCGACCCCGTCGACGAAAAGGTCTGCAGCTACTGCCCGTTCCGCCTCCCCTGCGGCAACCTATAAAAAAAATGATAAGCAAAGTCATTTCCGTATACCGCGACGCCTATGCCGGGCTGCCGCGCAACGCCTGGCTGCTGTCGCTGGTCCAGTTCGTCAACCGCAGCGGTTCCATGGTCCTGTTTTTCCTCAGTTTGTATCTCACCCGGAAAATGGGATTTACCCTGGCCCAGGCCGGACAGGCTGTCGGCGCCTTCGGCTTCGGGGCCCTGGGCGGCGCCTACCTGGGCGGCATCCTCTGCGACCGCCTGGGGGCCACGGCCGTGCAGCGGCTGAGCCTGCTGCTTTCGGGGCTCAACCTCATCATCATGGGCTATCTGGGAAGTTTCGCCCTCATCATGGCGGCGATTTTCCTGCAGGGTGTCTTTGCTGAAGCCCTGCTGCCTGGCAACGCCACGGCCATGGCCCGCGAATGCCCGCCTCGGATCCGCACCAAGGGTTTCGCCCTGAACCGCCTGGCGGCCAACCTGGGAGTGACCATCGGGCCGGTTCTGGGGGGCTACTTGGCCATGTGGAACTACCGCGCCCTGTTCTGGGTAGACGGCTTGACCAGCCTGGCCGCCCTGGCGATATTCGGTGTTTTTTTCAAAAGCGAGCCGCTCCCCCAGCAGCCGGCCATTGAACCCAATTCGCCCGATCCGCCTCCCTCCAGGCATCCGCGCCACCTGCCGGCCATTTTTTTAATGGTTTTCGGCCTGGGCCTCATTTTTTCACAGTTGTTCAGCACCTATCCGCTGTATATTCACCGGGCTTTCGGCTTCGCTGAAAACCGCATCGGCCAGCTGCTGGCCATCAATACGGTATTGATCGTCGTATTTGAAATGGTCCTGCTCAATGGCTTGAAAAGGATTGCGCCCCTGAAAATCATCGCGGCGGGAGCGCTGCTGACCGGGCTGGGCTTCGCGCTAACCCCCCTGGGGCGCGGTTTTCTTTACGCAGCCCTGACCGTGGCCGTCTGGACATTCGGCGAAATGCTCTCCCTGCCTCTGCTGACCGCCGAGATCGCCAACCGTTCCAGCGAAACGAACCGCGGCCGGCACATGGGCTGGTTCGGCGTCTCCTTTTCCCTGGCCTGGATGCTAGGGCCCGTAGCCGGTTCGGGAATATACGCCCATTTTTCCCCGCTGGCGCTGTGGTTGGGTTGCGGAGGCCTGGGTATCCTCCTGGCCTTGGGATTCCGGCGCTTGGCAGGGGGGCGGACCGGCCACGGCGAAATTTGAGGGAAACAGTCCAGAACTGGCCGGGCGCCGAGTCCGGCGCCCGGCTCGCGTGACTATTTTAGAAGGATCTCTTCGAAGAAGTCCAGGGCGCGGGGATCTCCGGATTCACCGAGCCAGAAAATCGCCTCTTTTCTCAGTCGCGGATAGGGGTTGCGGCGGGCGATATCGAGCAGCATGGGGGTGCCTTTTTCTTCCGGCAGCTGACTCAGAGCGAATACGGCGTGTTTTTTGATCTCCAGCGTTTCGGGAGAGGCGATCACGTCGCCCAAAGCCTTGACCGCCGCAGATGAGGCCTTTTGACCGAGCCAGAAAATGGCCTGCTTGCGGATTTCCGCATCCGGGTCGAGGCGGGCCAGGGCGATCAAATCGGAGACAGCGGCCGAGCCGTTGAAAAGGTAAAGGGCAAGCACCAGGTGCTTGCGCACATCAGGAACGCTGTCCGGGGCGAGCAGGCCGCGGATGCATCCCAGCCCCTGGGCTTCATCGGCCTCCCCCAGCCAGGCCAGGCGCTCGCCGTTCAGGTCGTAGGTGCGCTCCGGGGCGAGCAGCTGCACATCGCTGACCCGGCAGCGGCCCCCCTCCATTCGGTTCAGAAAAAGCAGCACGCCCCTGTATGCGCCTTCCCTTTCAGTTCCGGGGCCGTCGGAAATGTTCAGGCTGTGATCCCGATCCGCATTCACGATGATCCGGCCGTTCTTGCTCCGGATCGTCAGCGGGCCGTCATCCGACGCGGCGTGCCGCCCCCGGCAGGAAGTGATGCGCTCGGACACGGGAAATGCCCAGGCGGTGAAGAAGCTGCTTCCATCCTTTCCCGTCGCCCATTGGCGGCAGGCCGCGGCGGCGCGCTCTTTCAGGGAGAGCCCGGCCGTTTCCATGGAGATGACCTGCCCGTTGAACATTTGCGCGGTCGGGCCGCCCGCGGCCGGGACCCGCAGGGCCAGCAACAGCCCAACCAGGATCAAAACAACAAAGCGACGCAGCACGGTTTTCACCGCTTAATCCTGGTCGATCAGCTGCTGCAGGAACTTCGCGGCTTCTTCGCTGTCGGACTGGCCGAGCCAGAAAATCGCCTTTTTCCTGAGCTCCGGATTCTTTTCGCCGCGGGCGATGGCGAGCAGATGCTTGAGCGATGCATCACTGTCAATCTGGCTGAGGCTGAAGAGGATCTTTTCCTTGACAGAGAAATTCGCATTGCCGTCATACAACTCCTTGAGCAGATTGGCGTTTGCGTCTCCCCCCATCTGGCCGATCCAGAAAACGGCTTCCTCCTTCAGGCGGTCCTCGGAATTCCCGGTCGCGATCTCCTTCAGAAAAGCCGCAGCCTGACCGTCATCCAGCTGCCCCAGGGAAAAAATGATCTTCTTTTTCAAGGCGGTGTCGGTATTGGCCCTGTACATGTCCATCAAGGCGCCCGGAGCCCGCTGGTCATCGGATTGACCGATCCAGAAAACCGCCTTTTCCCGCAGCTCCAGGTCGGGGTCGCTCTTGGCGATGTCGAGCAGCTTGCGGAAGCTCGCCTCGCTATCGTTCTGCGAAAACGCAAACAGGACTTTTTCCTTGAGCTTGCGATCCTGCAGGCCGGAATAGAGATCGATCAGGATGCCCAGGCCGGCTTCGCCGCCCTCCTGTCCCAACCAAAAAACGGCCTGCTCGCGGACATAAGGGTCGTCGTCCTGGCGCGCGATCTCGCCAAGCAGGGGCGGAATCGAGGGGTCGTCATGCTGGCTCAAAACAAAAACCGCCTTGGCGCGGATGCTCCTGTCCTTGTTCTCCTTGATGATCTTTTTCAAAATGGGCAGGGCTTTCCCCTCATCCATCTGCATCAGGGCGTCGAGCGCGACCAGCTTGACGTCCATGTCGGAGCCGTTGCCAGTCTTGGCCGAGCCGGTGATGTATTTTTTATACTGGGTCCTGCCGGCACTGGTTAAATACTCGGCCATTTCGATGCGCAGCATGCGGGCATCGCTGGCCCAACTGCTGTCCTTGAAACGCCCCAACAACATTTCAATCTTGTTCATGGCCTGCTCGCGCATGGAGGTCTGCTTTTCAAAATCGCTGATTTCCCGGGCCGCCTGGTTCAGGCTGTAGGCCAGCCAATAATAGGGTTCGGCCCCCCAGGGGCTCTGGGGGAAAAGGGTGTTGAAATTCTTCCATTGTTCGACAGCCGCGTTCCAATCTTTCTGGTGAACGGCGTCTTTGCCCGCCTGGAACATTTTTTGGGCCTTCTCACCGGTTGGCTGGCCTGCCTGGGCCGAAAGTTGACCGCTGGTCATCAGCAGCATCAGCAAGAGATAAAAAACAAGCTTTTTTAAATTGTTCATATTGTGCCTCCTTAGATTCGCACGGTTTTACGATCTGCAAACTTAAAAACTTTCATTTTCATATTGATCCCTTTTTCTTGTATCAAAGAACCGAGCAGCCGGGTATTTTCGGGATCGGAACGGTCAAGGTGGAGGATTTCAAGCAGAACCAGCTCGATATCGTCCAGCAGCCGGAGCAGCGAAGAATCCTTGTTTCTGTCAGCCCGCAAGCGCAGGAGACGCAGGTTGTTCAGCAACGGCCGAACCCGCGCCTGGTTGGCCGGGTCATTGTCGTTTTGACCCGAGGCATTGCTGAATTCTGAAAGGACGGGCTGCAGAGCGGCGAAATAGTCCCGGGTCGAATACAGGAAAGGCGCATCGGCCGGCGCGGCCATTTCCGTCTGGGCGGGGAAAAAGTACAGGCGGGCCGCCGCGACGCCAAAAATGAAGAAAGCCAGGAAGCCAGCTGCCACCCATGCCCAGCGCGGTAACTGGAACAAGGAAAGCTGCCGGCGCGGCGCAGGGCTGACGGCGGCAATGATCTGGCGCCATGACTTGTCGAAATCCGCACCCGGCACCGGCGCAGCGGTCCCGGACATCAGGCTGCCGATTTTCCATATTTCTTCTAGTCGCGAGCTGCAGGCGGAGCAGGCACGCCGATGGCGCTCAAATTCTATTTTTTCCTGCCCGGCCAATTGGCCATCCTGATAAATAAAAATAAGATCCGTGAATTTTTTGCACTTCATTTTCATTCTCCCAAATCTGCGGACAATTCCTTTTTCAACTGCGCCAGAGCCCGGAAAAGCTGTTTCTTGACGCTTCCCTGGCTGCAGCCCATGGTGGCGGCGATCTCGCCGATCTTCAGCTGCTGGTAATGACGCAGCACCACGACCATGCGTTTGCGGCGGGTGAGCCGTTCCAGGCCGCGCCGCACCAGTTGGGCCGATTCATTGCGGACGTATTCACTTTCCGGCGTGGCATCACCTTCATTCCCGACGGCAGCCGACAGTTTTTCGCTCAGTTCAACATCACTGCCATGGCGCCGGAGGCGGCGAAAATGGTCCAGGGAACAATTGATGGCAATGCGGTACAACCAGGTGGCGAAATATGAGTTTTCGTTCAGCTGACACTTTTTCAGGGATGAAAAAGCCTTGATGAAAGTATCCTGTAGAATGTCTTCGGCGTCGGCGACGTTGCCGGCATAACGGTAGGCCAAAGAATAAATTCGGCTGCGGTTGCGCTCATACAATTCATGCATGGCGCCCCGGTCGCCCGCCTTGGCCAAAACCACCCATTCCGCTTCATTGCTGTTCATCTGCAACATACCCCTTTGACGGATATTATAGCGCTTTGGTTGACCGGGATGAAAGAAATCTTAGGATTTTAAAATGCGGGGATCCGAAAAATTAAAATAAAAAAAAAGGGGACGGTCCCTTGGGGACCATCCCCTCCATTTCGAACTAACTGTCTAGTCTTTGACTATAACAGCCGGCAAGCTCAGGCTTACCAGCGGTTGCCGCCGAAGCGGTCGCGTTCGCGGTTGCCGCCTTCGGTTTTCGGCTTGGCTTCGTTCACCTTCATGGGCCGGCCCTTCAGTTCCTTGCCGTTCAGGGCCTTGATGGCCGCTGCGGCTTCCTCTTTCTCCGGCATTTCGACAAAACCAAAGCCTCTCGGCTTATTGGTGAATTTGTCCTTGATGATGGTCGCTGAAGCCACCTGGCCGAATTCCTCAAAAGACTTGCGCAGATCCTCTTCTTGGATCTCCCAGGGTAAGTTACCGACGTAAATGTTCATAAAAACCTCCGATTTGAGTTTTTTAATTTGTGAACACTCAGTTCGAATTTCATCCGGTTTTCCAAACCCTGTGAATATGGAAATCCCACTTCAGCGATGACGTGGGGTTTTATCCATCTCTTGCGGGGATTCTCGGCAAACCAACAAAATTTCAAAAACTTGATTCATTCACCAACTCAATCAAGCACATTATAGAACATTTTTTCGGCAAATGCAATAGAAAAATAAATTATTTTTTGGGGGATCAGGAGATGCGGTACACCCGGTGAAGCTGCAGCCCTAGCCGGACATCGGCGACGCCGCCGCGCGCGCAGGCCGCAAAGAGGTCATAGGCCAGGCGATATTTATGCCTGGCGCCCCATTCGGGCTGGAGGATGATCGGCGCCTGGCTGCGAGCGCGAAATTCCTTCAGCACCGCCATGTCCAGGCCCGGAGTGGCCAGCAGCTTGATCTCGCTGATCCGCGGCCAAAGCCGCGGATGCACCCGGTAGGCGGCGGCATCCTTGGGCGAAACCGTCCACCAGTCCAGGGCCAGATCCTGGAAATGCAGGCCGTTGGTTTCCACGGCCGTAAAATAGTGCTCCCGGCGCAAAACCCGTACAAGCTCCATCAAATCCTGCTCCAGGGGTTCGCCGCCGGTGAGCACCAGGCGCGCCCCCGGGGTCGCGGCCTGCAGATCGGCTACCGCCGCCGCGATTGCGGCCGGAGACATCTCCCGCCCCCCCCGCCACGAGCCGCGGGTATCGCAATAAGGACAGCGCAGGGAACAGCCGGCCAGGCGGATGAATATCGAGGAGACACCGCCGTTCAACCCTTCGCCCTGGGCCGACCAAAAAATCTCATTGATCTTCGGCATAAGAGGCACCGGCATCATCGGATTCCCAGACCATGACGCGTTTGACCGGGTATTTCAATCGGATCTGGTGAAAAAAATGCCTGGCCAGGTTTTCGGCCGAAGGGGAAAATTCGTAGACTTCGTTGAGCACCTTGTGATCGGGTACCAATTGGCGCAGGTATTCCTTGATGGCGCCGAAATCAATGGAAATGCCGGATTTGTCCAGTTCGCGGGTCCGGAAATGGACCTCGATCTCGAAAGTATGCCCGTGCATTTTCTCGCACTTGCCTTTATAGTTTTCTAAAAAATGGGCGGCGGAAAATTTCTGTCTGACCACCAGGTTCCAGCTCATGCTTTTCCCTCCTTTTGCAGGCGCGCCAGCAGCGGATCCGCCTTCCCCAGCTTCGCGAAGGCTTGAGCCCGGACGTCGCAGGAAGGGCAGCGGCCGCAAGGGACCTCGCTGCCGCGGTAACAGGAGATCGAATGGGAATAATCGGCGCCCAGCTTGCAGCCCAAGGCAATGATCTCCTGTTTGCTCAATTGAACCAGCGGCGCATGGATCTTGAACCGCTGCCTGCCCTTGGCCGCCGAAGTCCCCTGGTTGATCGCGGCCTGCATCTTTCTGACGAACGCCTCGGTCGTGTCCGGGTAGTCAGGCGCGTCGATGGAGTTGAAGCCGGCCACCAGGCGAAAGCAGCCGTGTGATTCGCCAAAAGCGGCGGCCAGGGCCAGGAAGATGCCGTTGCGAAATGGGACATAGGTCGATGGCGGGCCGGGCTCGCGGCGCGATTCGGCCAGGGAAGCGGCAATAGGCCGGCCATCGGCCAGCAGGGCCGAACTCACCAGCCCTTGCAGAGGCAGCCGCACCACTTCGCAGCCGACGCCCAGGTTATAGGCGCTCCGTTTGGCCATCTCCACCTCGATGTGATGCAGCTGGCCGTAATCGAAAATGAGCGTCCATAACGGAGCGAATCGGCCGCGCGCCCAATAGAGCGCCGTGGTCGAATCGATGCCCCCGGAAAACAAGACGACCGCTCCTTTGTTCATGGGACCATTGTACTGCAAGTTCCGATTCCTGCCAACTAAAATCCCATCTCAAGAAGGGAATGCAAATCTGCGTTCCCCGTGCTTCGCTTATATATCATTTGATTCGATCCAATTGACAAATTTGGTAAAATTTACAAACGGTTGCTACTTGTTATTTTCCAGCCTGCCCCGCAGCGGCAGGAATTTCCGGGCAAACACCAGGGTGCCGGCCAGAGACAGCATTCCCCCGCAGGCGATGGCCAAGCGCGCCCCGATGCCGCTGGCCAGCGTGCCGAACAGGAAACTGCCGAAGGGCGTCGCGCCCATGAAAGCCGTGGTGTAGATGCTCATCACCCGCGCCCGCTTGTCGTCGCTGACCAGATGCTGCAGGTAGGTGTTGGCTGACGCCATCTGCACCATCATCCCCGCCCCGCTCAGAAAAAGCACTGGCATGGCCTGCCAAAAATCCCGCGCCAGGGACAGGGCGACCAGACCCAGGCTGAAAACAATCGATCCACCCACCATGATTTTTTCAAGGCCTCGGGTGCTGCTGCGCGATGCCAGGGTCAATGCCCCCAGCAGCGCCCCACATCCGGCCGCACCCAGCAAAAATCCCAAGCTGTGCGGGCCGCCGTGCAAAACCTTGCTCACGAAAACCGGCATCAGGGTCAGGTACGACAAGCCAACCAGGCTGACCCAGGCAATGAGGACGATGATCAGGCGGATGGGCCGCAAACCGAAAGTGTAGGCGAACCCTTCGCGCAGTTCGCGCCAGAAACCTTTTTTTTTGTTGTTTGCTTTGTGGGGTTCGAACCTCATGGCCAGCAGGGCAAAGATCACCGCCAGGTAGCTGAAGCCGTTGAGCAGGAAGCAGATCCCTTCACCGGTCAGGGCGATCAGGATGCCGGCCACGGGCGGGCCCACCAGGCGGGCGCCGTTGAACATGGCCGAGTTCAAGGCGATGGCATTGCCAATATCTTCTTTTTTTTCGACGACCTGCACGATGAAGGAATGGCGGGCCGGCGCGTCCAGGGCGTTGGCCAAACCCAGGAAAAAGGCCAAGGGCAGAAGATGCCAGGGAGCGATGGCCTTGCTGAACATCAGGGCGGCCAGGACGAACGCCTGGGCCATGGCCAGGAATTGGGCCACCAGCATGAGGTGCATGCGGTTCCAGCGGTCGGCCATGACGCCGGCCAGTGGCGACATGAAAATGACGGGCACCTGGGCGAAAAAAGCCACCAGGCCGAGGTAAAAAGCAGAGCCGGTCAGGCGGTAGACCAGCCAGCCCATGGCCACTTGCTGCATCCAGGAGCCAGTCAGCGAAATGCCCTGGCCGCCGAAATAGAGGCGGTAGTTGCGGTAGCGCAGGGCGCGCAGGGTTCTCTTCAATCCGGAAAAGCGTTTGGGCTGCAAACCGCTTTTGGCCATGGTTCAACCCGCTCGCAGGTGCTGCAGGAGAATTTTCAGACCGATGGCAATCAGGATCGCCCCGCCAAGGATCTCCACTTTGCCGGCGAACCAAGTTCCGAACCTGTGCCCGGCAAAAACGCCCAGGAGCGAAAAGGTGAAGGTCACCAGGCCGATCAGCAGCACCGGCAGGATGATGTCTACGGCCAGGACCGAAAAACTGAGGCCCACGGCCAGGGCGTCAATGCTGGTGGCCACGGCCAGGGCCAGCAGCACCGGCAGGCTCAAGCGGTTGGTCTCCATCCGGCAGTCGCGGCCGCGTCGGGACTCGAATATCATTTTACCGCCGATCAAAGCCAGCAGGATGAACGCCAGCCAATGATCGAACCGGGAAAATGTCTTCTTGAAGCCCAGGCCGGCCAGCCAGCCGAGGACCGGCATCAGGGTCTGGAAAAGACCGAAGGCGAAAGCCAGGCGCAAAGCCTGGCGCAGATCGACCTTCCTGGCTGCGCAGCCGTTGGCCATGGCGACCGCCACGGCGTCCATGGACAGGCCCAATGCGATGAATAAAACTGTCAATATATCCATTTTAACTACTGCGGAAGCACCTCCAGAAGGAACTGGCGTGAAAGCGAGCGGTACGACGCCCGGACCATGATCCGTCCGGCGCGGCGGATCAGGTAAAAATCATAATTGAAATTCCTGAACAAAAAGTCATAATTCATCTGCGTCTGGAACTCCCAGTTCTTGATCAGGGTCACTATGCAATCCAAGTAAGCGCTGGTGAAATTTCCGCCCTTGGTATCGTAGGAAAGCGACACCCAGCCGTTGACGCGGTTTTGTCCTTCTTTCATCCTCAGCACCGCCGACCAGTCCTGGGAGGTGCTGCCCTGGATGAGCCATTTCTCGGTCCGGCGCCGGGTATGGTAGTTGTACAAAAAATCGAGAACGGCGAAACCGGCGATGTTTTGGCTGCATTTGAAAACATAGCCCAGGGAAGTGTATTCATTCAGGCGGTTTTCTTCCAGCAGCTGCTCAGCGCCCAGGGAGAAGGTGAAGGCCGGTCCGTTCTTCAGCTGGATCTTTTCGCTCTGCAGGTTGACGCCCAGGTTCGCTTTGCTCTGGCTGTTCCGCTTGCCGGCCAGCTCCAACTGGTTGACCATGAAGGTGGAGGCCAGGTTCAGCCGCAGCAGGCCGTGGTAAAGCCGGAAAGGGAGGATATTCAGGGTGAAGCGCGGAGTGCCTTGGCTCTGGTTCAGCAGCAGGTCCTTATGGAATGAATAGTCGGCAGCCATGTTGAAGAGCCGGTTGGTATAGGCCAGGGAAAACGACGAGTTGAGCAGGCGGTTGTATGAGTCCTGGCCGTAGAGCAGGCGCGAGCGGGCGTGCTGCAGAGAAAAATTGATGTTTTGCAAAACCTGGTTCTGCAGCAAGATCTCGGCCACGTACTGCTTCTCCTTTTCATAAGAAAGGTTCAGCACGATGTTTCCCAGCACCCGGTTTTGCAGGCTGGAACCCAGGCGCAGCCACAGCTCTTCCTTTTTGGCGATGGTGCGGCTGTATTCGGCCGCCCATTCGCTGGTCCATTGCGGGGTCCACCGGGTCTTGAAAGCCAGCCGGGAGTTGAACAGGTTGTCGGTCAGGAAATTGACGTTCAGGCTGGCTTCGTTCTTCCTGCTCAGGCTGAGCGAGTTCAACGAATTGAAATTCACTTTAAGCGCCGAACCCGTCTCGATTTGGCCCAGGATGTCGTATTGGATATCCAGCATATTGGAGGTCCTGGCCGTCCCGTTCTTGACCGGTTTTTCCAACAGCAGGTGGCTGTTGACCACCAGCCCCTGCGACGAGTAATACCAGATCTTGTCGATGTAGGTGCCTTGCAGCTGCGTGGTGCCGCCCCCCTGGTCGAGTTTGAATTTCTTGAACGACACCGACTGGACGCCTTCGATGAAAGCGGTGGTCTGGTAGCCGGTCACCCCGTACAAGCCGTTGATGACGATGCGGTGGTTCAAGAAATACACCAGCGATTTTTTTAGCGCTTCAGGGTTCCTGGTGATGATTTTTTTGGCGGCGGCATTCCCGTCAACCGCGGCTTTGGCCTGGCCCGGCAGGTTCCAGGAAAGGATGTGCTCCCGGAAACTGGTGCATTTCAGGCCCAAACTTTCCAGATCGATCTCCAGAGTGTCGGCAGCGTATTTCTGCTTGCCCGCCGCCACCTGGCAATTCCGGCTGGCCAGGGCGATGCGGCCGGACACATCGATCTCCACGGTTTCGGCCAGGATGGTCCACTCCTTGCATCGGATCTGGATGTTTCCCTGGCCGTAGACATAGTTGAAGTCGTAACTGTAGAGAAGGTAATCGCCCTTGATCTCCAGCAGTTCTTTGGCTGGAAGGCGGAAGGCCGAAAGCCCGACCGCCAGCAGAACAAGGAGGGCTTTGTTCATTGAAACCTTAATTTATAGATCTTGCCCGCCGGGTCGCCGCACCAGAAGATCCCTTCGGCATAAGCCAGCCCGGCGGCCTGGGGGGAAGGCGTCTGGTAAACATTGACCGGGACGCCGCTTTCATCGAGACGGAAAAGCTTCGTCTGCGTGGCGTCAATGGTCCACAGGTTGCCGCCATCATGGCTGATGCCGTCGATAGCAAAGCCGGGTTGGGGAGTGGAGCGCTCGATCGTCCCGCTCAAGGGATCGACGACCAGGATGGCGTTGGACATGCGGTCGGACACGTACAGGCGCCCGGCGGCGAACTCCAAACAGCCGAGATTGCCGCGCAGCAGGTTGAGCACGCGGATCTGCGTGCCGGTGACGATGTTCACTTGCGCCAACTGGGAGGAGTTTTTAACGCTCAGCCAGAGGTCTTTCCCGTCGTAGGCGATGCCTGCCACCGGCTGCGGGAAATCCAGCTCCCGGATCAGGGCTCCGGAGCTGTAATTCAGGGCCCGGATCCGTGACAGCGAATCGACCACCCAGAGCGCATCGCCGCTGAAAGTCAGATCGACCGGCGCGATGCCGTCGATCTGCAAGGTGGAAAGGATCTCATAAGCTCGGGTCTCGGCTTCGGGGTCGTTGGGGTTGTCGAAAAGCCGGTCATTGCAGGCGGCCAGGGAAAAAATGCTAAAAACAATAACTGAAACCAGCGCCGAATGTTTGGTTTTCATGGTTGTAATACGGATGAAAAGCCAGGGCCGTGTTCCGGCCGTACTTTTTCTTGGCGAAAACAAAGATATCGATCATGTTTAAAATCCAGACGCCGGCTCCGGCCAAAATGGCGGTGTTGCGCCTCCGGTCATATTTTGCGGTCTGCAGGCGCCATGCCGATGCCGCGACCGCGTCTTTGGCGTCGCGGTAGTTGTGGTAGGCCTTGTTGCCTTGGCCGATATAGACGGCAACCTTGAGCAAGCAGAATATTTCGGCCGAGGCGAAAACCACGGCTTTGACATATTGCTTCTCCGCCAATTGGCCCAGGCCGGGAAACAGGAGTGATTTTTCCAGCGCCTGGCGCAAGCGGTCGGGCTCCGGTTTCAACTCTTCAGCTGCGGGCAGCATCTGTCCGGCCATCAATACAGCCAAGAAAATCAGCGCCTTCTTGCTAAGCAATTTTTCCCTCGCAGAGGTTCTCGTTGACCACGCGCTCGATGCGCACCAGGAGTTTTCTCTTTTTGTAGCCCCGCACCGGCGGGATGCGCACCGACAGGAAATTGCGCGTAACCACCAGCGCATAGTTGGGATTTTCCTCGATCAGGATGCCGGTAAAAACTTTTCCGCGGCAGCGGTCGCGGTAGGCCAGCTTCATCTGGATGCCCAGATCCTTCAGTTCCAAGGCCCGCGCCCTGACCATTTCCATGGGCAGGGGGTCCAGGGCGGCGGCCTTGGTGCCGCGGCGCGGCGAGAAGGGAAACACGTGCAGGTAATTCAACGAAGAGGATTGGATGAATCTCACCGTTTCCTGGAATTCCCTTTCACTTTCACCGGGAAAGCCGACAATGAAATCAGCCCCCAGGTTGGCTTCCGGGAAAAACTTGCGAAAATGGGCCAGAATCCTCAGGTATTCGGCGCTTTTGCCGCCGCGTTTCATGCGGCGGATGACCGCGTCGCTGCCGCTTTGAAATGAAAAATGAAAACTGTCTGCGACCTTGGAAAAACCGCTCAGCTCCTTGACGAAACTATACTTGATGAAGCGCGGATCCAGAGAACTCAGGCGGATGATTTCGATGGAGCGGACATGCTGAATCTCTTCGATTATGCCCAGCAGGGTCTCGCGCGGGAACAGATCGTAGCCGTAGGACGACAGGTTGATGCCGGTCAGCACCACCTCGCGGTATCCCAGCGCCGCGACGTGCCGGACCTTGGCCAAGATATCTTTTTTCGGCAGGCTCTGCGCCTTGCCGCGCAGCGACGGCACGATGCAATACGCGCAGCGGAAATTGCAGCCGTCCTGGATCTTCAAAAAAAACCGCGAGCGGAAAGAAGAATGGAAGATCAGGCGGCTGTCGATGGGAAAATTTTCGCACACAGCCTGGACCAGACGTTTTTTTTCCTGGTTGTCAAAAAAAAAATAGTTCTTGTATTTATGGCTCAGGATGGTTCTGTCCTGGCTGACCGTGCAGCCGGCGATGAACCAGCGGATGCGGGTGTTGCGGTAGGCCTTGCCGATAAAGCGCAGCACGTCCTTTTCGGCTTTTTCGGTGACACTGCAGGTGTTCAATATCCCAAAAGCGGCCCGGGCGGGAGACGGGGTCAACTCATAACCGAGTTTTTCCAGATCAATGATCCACTCCTGGACCTCGGCTTGGTTGCTGCGGCAGCCGAAACTGTCGACGACGAACTTCATCCCCGATCCAGCTTGTCCTTCAGTTCCCGGCTCTTTTCCTGGACGGTTTCCCGCTGTTCGGCCCGGTAGGCCTGCAGTTTTTCCTTCAAGGCCGGATCATGGACGGCCAGCAGGGAGGCGGCGAACAGGGCGGCGTTGGTCCCCCCGGCGGCGCCGATGCCGAAAGTGGCGACCGGCACGCCGGACGGCATCTGGACAATGGCCAGCAGGGAATCGAGGCCGGAAAGCGGAGAAGTCATGGGCACGCCCAGTACCGGCAGCAAGGTGTGGCTGGCCACAACGCCGGGCAGGTGAGCCGCTCCTCCGGCCGCGGCGATGATCACTTCCACGCCCTGCGCTTCAAATTCCCGGACCAGCTGCAGGGTGCGTTCCGGAGTACGGTGGGCCGAGCTGACCTCGACTTGCAGGGGTATCTGCAGCCGGCGCAGCAGGGATATCCCCTTTTCCACCTGGGGAAAATCCGAATCGGAGCCCAGGATATAAGCTATTTTTGCCTTCATTTGCGGTTCAATCCGATATCGCGGCGGAAGATCATGTCGTTAAAAGTAATGAACGAGATGCCGTTATAGATCTTGTCCATGGCTTCCTTCATGGATGGGGCCGTGGCGCAGACATTCAGCACCCGGCCGCCGGAGCTGAGCAGGCCGTCCTTGCCCTGGGCAGTGCCGGCATGAAAAATCTCCACGCCCAGAGACTTGGCCCGCTCCAGGCCCTGGATCCTGTGCCCGCTGGCGTATTTTTGCGGGTAGCCCTTGGCGGCGAGGACCACGCAGCCGGAAACATTTTCCTCCCAATCGGCGACGATGTCGAAAAGGTTTTCGTCGGCCGATCCCTCCAAAATATCGACCAGGTCGCTTTTCAAGCGCATCAGTACCACCTGGGTTTCCGGGTCGCCGAAGCGGGCGTTGAATTCCAGGACCTTGGGGCCATCCCGGGTGATCATCAAACCGGCATAGAGAAGCCCCTTGTATTCCTTGTTCTCGAATTTCAGTCCGGAAACCGTAGGTTGGATAATGGTCTTCATGATGCGGTTAAAAAGATCCTTGCTGATCTGCGGCGCCGGGGAAATGGCGCCCATGCCTCCGGTGTTGGGCCCATTGTCGCCTTCCAGGGCTTTTTTGTAATCCATGGAGGTAGCCAGCGGAAAAATGCGCTTGCCATCGCATACGGCCATGAACGTCATCTCCTGGCCCGCAAGAAATTCTTCGATCACCACCCGTTCACCGGATTGGCCGAATTTACCCTCCAGCATGATCTCCTTGATGGCCGCGACGGCCTCATCCCTTTTCCGGCAAATATAAACTCCTTTACCGGCCGCCAGGCCGTCGGCCTTGATCACCAGCGGGAACGGGGCCTTGAGAAAGTATTCCAGCGCTTCATTCGCGGAATTGAATACTTTAAAGCCCGGCGTGGGAATGTTGTTCTTGCGCATGAACTCCTTGGCAAAGGACTTGGAGGTCTCGATCATGGCCGACTTCTGGGTGGGGCCGAAGATCTTCAGGTTGCGGTTGTTGAATTCATCGACGATGCCCAGGGCCAGCGGCTGTTCCGGGCCGACCACGGTCAGGTCGATCTTTTCTTCTTGGGCGAAATCGGCCAGTTCGATGATGCTGGTGGGCTTGATATCGACCAGGTCGGCCAGCTGTTTCATGCCGGGATTGCCCGGGGCGGCGAAGATCTTGTTCACCCGCTTGGACTGGGAAATCTTCCATAACAGGGCATGCTCCCGGCCGCCGGAACCGACGATCAATATTTTCATCTTGACTCCTTAACGAATTCCCACCTGAATTATAGAAAAAAAATCATGTTTGCACAAGAGGCGCCGGGAGCGGCGCCAAGGGCTACTCGGTGGCGAAATAAACCGGGTTTTCGGCCAGGAAGGCGTCGCTGAAAATATCCCGAACCACTTCGCCCTGCAAGCCCTTGGATAAAGGAAACCCGGCGTAATACAGCAGGGTCGGGAACAGATCGGCCAGGCGGACGGTTTCCAGGAACAGGCCTTTTTTCAAAGCCGATTTTTCATACATCAGAAAAGCTCCCGGCGTGCTCATGGGCTTGTAGACAAAAACATCGCGGCGGCCGATGTAATTGACCAGGATGCGCCGCCATATCGACATGGGCGCGATCTCTTGGAAATTCAGCACCACCAGCAATTCATTGTCGCCCATGGAACCAATGATCTTGCCGATGACCGAGTCGTAGTACTCGTAATATTTTTCCAGTATCCAGCCAAATTTCTGGCTGTTTTCCCTGTCGATGAGGTTGCCGAAATTTTCGGGGCGCGCGTAATGGTAAAAATAGGCATTCACGTTCTCCAGGCCGGAGAGATACACGAGCGAGTAGCGGAAATCCCTGGTTTTCAGCTCGGGGATCTGCTTACGGATGAAATCGTCGTAAAAAAGTGTCCTTTTTAAAATGTCCAGTTTTTTTTCTTTGCTTTCCAGGGCGGCCGAAAAGAACTGTAAAAATGCGTTGCTTTTTTTCAGGTTTTTTTCGGAATAAACCGGCCAGGCCGGAGGGGTGAGCATGGTGAAGGTCTTGAAGCCGTTCCGCTCATAGAACTCCTTGATGCGGTCAGCCGGGGCCGCTCCCGGTTTTTTGTAAAAAACGGTCACATCCAGTTTGGCTGAATTGCGGAAAAAAATATATTTTGGAAAAATATCGAATTCCAGAGGCAGGTCGCGGAATTGGAATTTGAAAGCGGAATGCGCGACTGCGGCGGACGGAAGCTCTCCGGTCAACAAGGTGTTGAACAGGGACAGGTCGATATTGGGCTCATGGGTCTTCAAGCGTCCGATTACCCCGTTTTCCTTGATCCAGTTCAGGTTCAGCAGGTTTTGCTCCCGGGAGCTGCCGAGCAGGTAGTTGAGCGACAGTCCTGCCATGACGACGATGTTGATCTGGCGCGGTGGATTAATGGCCGGAGCGGTATATTTGAAAGCGGAGGGGAGCGGAATGACTTTTTGAATGAGCAGGGCATAGGCGGTCAGACCGTCGGCAACGAGCAGCAGCATGAAAAGGGCCTGCAGCCATTTTTTACGCCGGGATTTGCTGAAAGTGAAAACCAGGCCCAGGATCAGCAGCAGGAAATTCAGCAGCAGGATCTTGATGAATTTGTCCCGGGCCGCGGGCTGGAAGAAATCATGGTAGTAATCATAGTTGGCATAGAGCAAAACCGAAACGACCAGCATGGTAAAGGAAAAAAAATAGACCGGTGTCGGAGGATCAAAAAAACCGATGGGATATTTGCGTTCGGAAAAAAATTGCACCACGAAAAAAATCAGAGCGATAAAAACGAACCACAGCGGGCCGTAGAAAGTCAGCAAATTCAAAAAAGCCGGCAGCAGGCCCGCTTTTTCGATCGCCACGCCGGGATTCAACAGCCCGATCAAAAGCAGGATGAAAAAAGTGAAGACACAGGCTGTAAAGGCAAAATTGATGACCAGCTTCAGCGAACGCAGCAAGTTACTTTTCGTACCCTTGAGAAGTGGTGATCAGCATCAGTGTGGTCTGGCCAATTTTGAACTCCGTCTGGTCGGTGATCTCGGTGATGGAAATTTTGTCGTCGTTGATGAACGTGCCGTTGGTGCTGCCCAGGTCGCGCAAAAATATTTTTTCGTTACGTACTTCGATGGCCATGTGCTTGCGGGATACTTCCTTGTCCGGGATGATCAGATCGACCTTGCCCCGGCCGATCAGGACATAGGGTTTGTTCAAATGGTAGATGAAACCGGCCCGGGCACCCTTGATCACGGCCACGGAAATTTTCCGGTCTTCAGGAAGCTTCAGGTTTTCATTGATCCAAAGAGAATCTTCGACTTTCTGCTGGATGATCTTGGCCGTGTCCTTCTTGCTGGAGGAATCCCCTTTGGCTTCCATGACTTCGAAAACCGTTTGGCACCTGGAACACTTGAGCTTGCTTTTGCCCTTGACCTTTTCCTCGGGGATCTCGTACTTGGCCTTGCATTGCGGACATTCGATAATCATGATTTTATTATATCACCATTAAAAAAATTTAGTCAATCGGTATGAAAATTTTATCGCCGATTTTCAATTTCAACTCCTTTGCGGAACCTCCCCTGATTTCCAGGACAAAACGGGCCGGCAGCGCCGACGTGTAGCTGGGGCAGGGATCACTGCGGCAGGGCGGCACGGAGCAGTGCATGTCGACGATCTGCCTGTCGCTGTTCAAATAGATGATGTCCAGCGGGATCAGGGTGTTTTTCATCCAGAAGCTGCGCGTGTCCTCCTCGGCATAGACGAACAGCATGCCGTAATCGGCCCGGATGCGGGTGCGGAACATCAGCCCCGTGATCTGCTTTTCCGGCGTGTCGGCGATCTCTGCGAAAAACGGCTTGTCTTGAATGAAAATCGTGATGAAGCGGTTTTCAGCACCCGGCAGGCCGGAAAAAAACAAAAGAGAAATCAGCAGTTTTTTCATACCAGGGGGACAAAAATGACGCCGATCAGTTCATCGGCGCGAATCATGCCGTCTCGCTTCACATAGCGGACCAGCCGCTGGCTGTCGGCACCCACCGGGGCCACGGCGATCCCGCCTTCGCCGAGCTGGCCGAAAAGCCGTTCCGGGAACTCGGCCGGAGCAGCGGTCACGATGATGCGATCATAGGGCGCGAACTCGGGCCAGCCTTCCTGGCCGCGGCCGATCTTGAAAAACACGTTCTGGTAGTTCAGCCGGCCGAGCAATAGCCCGCTGGCCGCGCGGCTCAATTCCGGGATCACTTCCACCGTGTAGACCCGGGCGGCGGTCTCGGCCAGCACGGCGGCCTGGTAGCCCGAACCGGTGCCGATCTCCAACACCCTTTCTCCTCCGGCCAGACCGAGCAGCTCGGTCATGTAGGCCACGATATACGGCTGGGAGATGGTCTGCCCGCAGCCGATGGGCAGGGGGCCGTCTGCGTAGCTGCTGCCCCGCAGCCCCTCCTCCATGAACAGCTCGCGCGGCACCTTGCCCATGGCGCGCAGAACGGCCTCGTCGCGCAGGCCGCGGGCGCGCAGCTGGCGCTCGACCATGTTCCGGCGCAATTCGACGAAGGGATCGTTCATGCCTAGTAGGATTTGGCGAACAGCACGGTGTGCAACGCGTCCTTGCCGCAGACCGCGCACGTCTTCGCCGCGGGCTCCGGCTTGTCCAGGATCACGCGGATGGTGGCGGCGGCTTCGGATTTGACCTTGGCTTCGCAGTCGGTTCCGCCGCACCAGCCGCAGCGGATGAAGCCGCGGCCGCCGGCCATGGCGTCCTTGAGCTCGGCGAAGGTGCCCGCATCATGGGTGCTCTCGTCGCGGAAGGCCAGGGCCTTGGCATAGAGGTCGCCCTGGATCTTCTCCAGCAGGCGCTTGAGCTCTTCGGCCAGCTTGTCCCAGGGCACGAAGGTCTTCTTGCGGTCCAGGCGGCTGACCAGCACCGCCTGCTGCTTGTCGATGTCCTTGGGGCCGATCTCGACGCGCACCGGCACGCCGCGCATCTCCCAGTCGGCGTATTTCCAGCCCGGGGTGTAGGCGTCGCGGTCGTCGAGAAAGACCCGGATGCCGGCGGCTTTCAGGTCGCTGAAAACCTTCTGCGCCTGCGGCAGGACCGTTTCCCGCCAGTTGCCGGCCGAGATGGGGACGATGACGGCCTGGATGGGCGCCACGCGCGGGGGCAGGATGAGCCCCGAGTCGTCGCCATGGGTCATGACCAGAGCGCCGACCAGCCGGGTGGTCGCCCCCCACGAGGTCTGCCAGGCGTACTCCAGCTTCTGCTCCTTGCTCTCGTAACGGATGTTGAAGGCCTTGGCGAAGTTCTGGCCCAGGTTGTGCGAGGTGCCGGCCTGCAGGGCCTTGCCGTCGGGCATCAGCATCTCGATGGCGTAGGTGCGCACGGCGCCGGCGAACTTCTCGCTGTCGCTCTTGCGGCCGGTGACCACCGGGATGGCCAGGTAGTCCTCGGCCAGCTTGCGGTAGGTGTTCAGCATGCGCAGCGTCTCCTCCTCGGCCTCCTCGGCGGTGGCGTGCACGGTGTGCCCCTCCTGCCACAGGAACTCGGTGGTGCGCAGGAAGAGGCGGGTGACCTTTTCCCAGCGCACGACGTTGGCCCACTGGTTGTAGAGCAGGGGCAGGTCGCGCCACGACTTCACCCACTTGGAATACATCGAGCAGATGATGGCCTCCGAGGTGGGCCGCACGGCCAGCCTTTCCTCGAGCACCTCGCCGCCGCCGATGGTGACCCAGGCGACCTCCGGGGCGAAGCCCTCGACGTGCTCGGCCTCCTTTTTCAGGAAGGACTCGGGGATGAACAGGGGGAAATAGGCGTTGCGGTGGCCGCTCTCCTTGAACATGCGGTCCAGCTGGTCGCGGATCAGTTCCCATATCTCGTAGCCGTAGGGGCGGATGACCATCATGCCCTTCATCGGCGAATAGTCGGCCAACTCGGCTTTCTTGACCACGTCCACGTACCAGGCGGAAAAATCTATGGATTTCTTGGTAATATCCTTGACAAAATCATTTTCAGCAGCCATGACATCTCCTTTTTAGCTTATCATTATAGAATAAACCCTCTTTCCTGGCAATAGAAGCCGGCAAGTTCTGCTTTTACTTCTGCCGGTCGGTTTTCGCCGCTTCCTTCTTTGCCGGCATGGCGAACAGACCGTCGTTTATGGCCGGGTTGATCTCAATGCTCTCCATGGTCATCAACACCTGGGTTTTGCCGTTCATCCTGTTTTCCACGGAGAACGGCATCGTCACCCCGTCGACCGGCCTGTAATCGCCGTAAAGGATCTCGTTCAGGGTCGCGGTCTCCCCGTTCTTCAGGGTCAGCGCGCTTTTCAGTTCGACGCCGCTGTC